>NZ_JBKDTZ010000056.1:0-4434 GCF_046339755.1 Acidovorax sp.
CCTTGTAGTCGATGCAGGCATCGAAGCCCAGTTCCTCGACCGCATAGCGGCACTTGTCGGCACCGCCGGCAATGCCCACGGCACGGCAACCACGCGCCTTGGCCAGGGCCGCGAAGGCGCTGCCGACGGCGCCGGTGGCAGCGCTCACCACCACGGTGTCACCCTCCTTGGGGGCGATGATCTTGACCAGGCCGTACCAGGCCGTCACGCCGGGCATGCCCACGGCGCCCAGGTAGTGCGACAGCGGCACATGCGTGGTGTCCACCTTGCGCAGCGCGCCCGGGGCATTGGCATCGACCACGCTGTACTCCTGCCAGCCGCCCATGCCGACGACCTTGTCGCCCACGGCGTATTTGGGGCTACGGCTTTCGGCCACCTCGCCCACGGTGCCGCCGATCATGACTTCGCCCAGCGCCTGCGAGGCCGCGTAGCTCTTGCTCTCGTTCATGCGGCCGCGCATGTAGGGGTCCAGGCTCAGGTAGTGGTGGCGCACCAGCACCTGGCCCTCCTGCAGCGCGGGCGTGTCGCTGGCCACGAGCTTGAAGTTGCCGGCAACGGCCTCACCCTGCGGGCGGTTGTCGAGCACGATCTGTTGGTTGCGGGCCATGGGGAACTCCTTGAAAAACAAATGGGGGATGGTGGAGAGGCCCATGGCCTCTCGGGGAAGAGCTCAGTCGCTCGAAATCGACTTCAGCGGTTGGCCGGTGGCCGGATCGACCGCGCGGCGCACGTACTTGAAGGTGCCGGTGGCATGGCTGCACAGGCGTCCCTCGGCGTCGTAGACCGAACCTTCGGTGAAGGCCATCGAGGCGGTGCGGTGCAGCAGGCGGCCCTTGGCCACCAGCGGGCCGCGTGCGGCCTGCATGAAGCTGGTCTTCATCTCGATGGTGACCACGCCGTGGTCGGGTGTCTCGCTGCGCGCTGCCGTGGCCATAGCCACGTCCAGCAGGGTCATGGTGGCGCCGCCGTGCGTGACATCGAACGAATTGCGGTGCTCGGGCGCCGCCTCGTAACGCAGCTCCGACTCGCCCTGCGCCATGCGGTGCAGCGTGAAGCCCAGGTGGCTGACGAAAGGAATGGGAACACCGAAATTCAGCACAGGCAACTCCAGAATGCAAAGGGGAAAGCTGCAAGCATAGCCCCGCCGGGGCCGCTCGGCAGCCTGCCTGCACGCCGCCGACGCGCAGGCGCTGGCCTCAGCCTCCGGTGACGATGCTCACACCGCCATCGACGGCCAGCCACTGGCCGGTGATGTGCTTGCCGGCGTCCGAGGCATACAGCGCGCACAGACCCTTGAGGTCCTCGTCGTCGCCCAGGCGGCCCAGCGGGGCGTGGGCAGCCAGGGCCTCCTCGCCCATGGCCTTCAAGGTGCCCACCGTCATCTTGCTCGGGAAGAAGCCGGGGCAGATGGCGTTGACGCGGATGCCATATTGGCCCCATTCGGCAGCCAGCGCACGCGTGAAGTTGATCACCGCACCCTTGGAGGTGTTGTAAGCAATGGTGTTCATGCCCTTGGGGTTGCCGCCCAAGCCGGCGATGGACGCCACGTTGATGATGCTGCCGCTGCGGCGGCCGATCATGCTGTGCTTGGCGATGTGCTGCGACAGGATGAAGTAGCCGCGCACGTTGAGGTTCATGACCTTGTCCCAGGCCTCCACGGGGTGGTCTTCGGCCGGCGCACCCCATGCGGCGCCCGCGTTGTTGAGCAGGATGTCCACATGGCCCAGGCGCGCCAGGGTCTCGTCGGCCAGGCGGCGGATATCGGCTTCGTTGGCGCAGTCGGCCGCGATCCACTGGGCATCGATGCCGGCGGCCTTGAGCTCGGTAGCGGCCTCTTCCAGGTCGGAGGCCTTGCGCGAGCTCAGCAGCACCTTGGCGCCGGCCTCGCCCAGCGCCTGCGCCAGTTGCAGGCCCAGGCCACGCGAGCCGCCGGTCACCAGGGCGGTCTTGCCGCTCAGGTCGAACAGTTGTTGGATGGTGCGGGTGGTCATGTCGTCGTCTCCTTGGGTTGTCGTAGAGGGAGGGCCCAGGGCCTTTCAGGCCCCGCGCGGGAAAGGAAAGCTTGCCCCGGCATTGTGCGGCGCAAAACCAGGCGGCCTTGTCACCCGTCGGACTTGAGGCGTGAGCGCACGCCGATGAGCACCAGGCCCGCCGCCACCAGGGCGCCGCCCGCCAGGCCCAGCGACCAGCCCAGCGGCTCGTCCGCTGCTGCCGTGGCAATTCCGAGGACCAGCGCGAGCAGGCCCCCGTAGATCAGTGCCCAGATGAGCTGGTGCATGCGCTCCAGGGTGCGCTGCGCGGGCATCAGAAGGCCTCTTCGGGGAACTCGGCGCAGGTCGGGTCGCGGCTGCTCACGACCTGCAGCCAGGCGCCGATCTTGGGCAGCTCGTAGTGGAAGAAGAAGCGCATGGACCCCATTCTGCCCACGCTGGCGGCCTGTGCGAGCTGCGCATCGGCCTGCAGCGTGGCCAGGGCCACGTCCAGCCAGACCCAGGCCAGCACCGTGTGGCCGAAGGCCTGCATGTAGGGCACGGCATTGGCCAGTGCATCGGTGGGCCGGCCCGTGGACCAGGCCGCTTTGGTGGCAGCGCCCACCTGCTGCAGCGCGCTGCCCAGGGCATTGGCGTGCGCAGCAAGTTCGGGCACCTGGATGGCGCGCTCGATGGTGGCGTTGATGCGGGCGGCCAGCAATTGCAGGCCGCGGCCGTTTTCCATCAGCACCTTGCGGCCCAGCAGGTCCATGGCCTGGATGCCGTGCGTGCCCTCGTGGATCATGTTCAGGCGGTTGTCGCGCCAGTACTGCTCCACCGGGAAGTCGCGCGTGTAGCCGTAGCCGCCATGGATCTGGATGGCCAGGCTGTTGGCCTCCAGACACCATTCGCTGGGCCAGCTCTTGGCGATGGGAGTGAGCACTTCCAGCAGCAGGCGCGCCTCGTCGGCGGCGGCCGAATCGCCCGTGGCCTGCTCGTCCACCAGGCGCGCGCAGAACAGGTTGAGCGCGAGCGCGCCCTCGCCATAGGACTTCTGCGCCAGCAGCATGCGCTTGACGTCGGCGTGCTCGATGATGCGCACCTGCGGCTGGGCCACATCCTTGACCACGGCGGCGGCCGCGGCATCCTTGTCCTTGGGATTCTGCACCGGGCGGCCCTGCGGGCGGTTCTTGGCGTAGTCGAGGCTGGCGTAGTAGCCTGCCAGGCCCAGCATGGTGGCCGCCATGCCAATGCCGATGCGCGCCTCGTTCATCATGTGGAACATGCAATGCAGGCCCTTGCCGGCCTGGCCGACCAGGTAACCCACGGCGCCGGCCTCGCCATCGACCGGGTACTTGCCCTCGCCGAAGTTGAGCAGCGTGTTGGTGGTGCCGCGCCAGCCGAGCTTGTGGTTCAGGCCCGCCAGCGCCACGTCGTTGCGCACGCCGGTCAGATTGCCCTCGATGTCCACAAGCTTCTTGGGCACGATGAACAGCGAGATGCCGCGGGTGCCGGGCACCAGCTTGCCATCGGGCCCGGGGATCTTGGCCAGCACCAGGTGGATGATGTTCTCGGTGAGCTCATGCTCACCGGCCGAGATCCACATCTTGTTGCCCTTCAAGCGGTAGCGCGGGCCCAGCGGATCGCTTTCGAAACCCGCACCATCGGGCACGGCGCGCGTGGCCACGTCGCTCAGGCTGGAGCCGGCCTGCGGCTCCGACAGGCACATGGTGCCCGAAACACGCCCCGAGAACTCGTTGAGCGCAAAGACCTTCTGCTGCGCCTCGGTGCCATGCACCATCAGCAGGTTGGCATTGCCCACCGTGAGCAGGCCCGAGCCCATGCTGATGGACGCCAGGCCGAAGAAGCTGTTGGCCGCCGCCTCCACCGTGTAGGGCAGCTGCATGCCGCCGATGTCGTAGTCCTGCGCGGCGCTGAGCATGCCCGAGGCGGCATAGGCCTTCTGCGCATCGTAGGTGCACTGCGGCAGGATGACCTTGTCGCCATCGAACTGCGGCTCCTGCGCATCGACAGAGCGGTTGAAGGGCGCGTACTTCTCGCGCGCGATGCGCTCGCAGGTGTCGAGCACGGCGTCGAAGGTGTCGCGCGAATGGTCGGCAAAGCGCTCGCGCCCAGGCAGGTTCTGGGCGTCAAGCCACTGGTAAAGAAGGAATTCGACGGTGGGACGGTAGCTCATGTGTGAAAACCCTGGAGAAAACGCGCACGCAGCGCGGGGTGCACCACCGGCCCACAGCACCACCGCACGGGGCGGCGCTTGCCTGCCTGGCGGCGGCTACTTCTTTTGGTTCAGGACGACTTCGGCAAAGCACCAGTACTCCATGTCGTCCTCGGGCTTGGGCTGGCAGTTGTTCTCGCCCAATTGCAGGCGCCGCGCCGTGGCCGGCAGGCCGGGGAACTGGACCTTCAGGATCTTGCGGTTGCCGGGCCGGATGGTGTCCATGCC
>NZ_JBKDTZ010000057.1:0-20384 GCF_046339755.1 Acidovorax sp.
GCATCGGCCTCCAGCGCAATCGACTGGTGCACGCGCGATGAACGCAGCATGAGCCAGGCCAGCTATGCGCTGCAGATCGACCTGGCGGCCACCGGGCCCGTGGAGGAATGGCCCATGAACCCGGTGACCAGCCCGGTGCGCGTGGCGCTGGAACGGGCCGGCCAGTCCTTCGTGGTGCAGCCGGGGCGCCGCCTGGACCGCATGGGCTGGCACTTCAGCGTGCACAAGCTGCTGGCGTCGCCCAGCCAGCCCCTGGACGTGGTGGCCGAGCGCACCGTGACGCCGGCCGAACTGCCGTGGTGGGCCATGCTCGGTTGGTGCGCGCTCACGGCAACCCTCTGGGCCGGCGCGCTGGCTTGGTGGCGCCAGCGCGTGGCACGCCAGCGCGCCGAGGAACTGCTGCGCCTGGGCCAGGTGGCCCGGCTCAATACCCTGGGCGAGCTGGCCGCCGGCATGGCGCATGAGCTCAACCAACCCCTTACGGCCCTGCTGGCCAGTACCCAGGCCGCCAAGCGCCTGCTGGGCGAGTCGCCACCGGACCTGGACACCGCTTTCGAAGCCATGGCCCGCGCCGTGGAGCAGGCGCGCCGCGCCTCGGCCGTGGTGGGCCGGCTGCGCCGCCTGGTGGAGCGGCCCGACCTGGCCGGCCAGGTCCAGCCCCTGGCACTGCCCGTGGCGGTGGGCGACGTGCTGCGCCTGGTGGAGCCCGAGCTGCAGCAGCGCGGCGTGGTGCTGGACGTGCAGGCCGACCACGAACTCCCCGCCGTGCTGGCCGAACCGGTGGCCCTGCAGCAGATCGTGCACAACCTGGTGATGAACGCGCTGCAGGCCATGGAGCAGGTTGCGCAGGCAGAGCGCCGGCTGGAGCTGCACATGGGCAACCAGGACAGCGGCCAGGTGGCCCTGACCGTGCGCGACCATGGCCCGGGCATACCGGCCGAGGCGCGCGACCGCCTGTTCGAGCCTTTCTACACCACGCGCGAAGGCGGCCTGGGCCTGGGCCTCACACTCTGCGAAAGCCTGGCCCAGGCCATGGGTGCGCAGCTGTGGCTGGCACCCGCGGCTGGCCGCGGCGCTGCCTTCGTGCTGGTGCTGCCGGTGGCGGCCCATGCGCCCGCGCCAGCGCATCCGGCCGCCCCGCTGCCCACCCCTGTGCTTCCATGACTGACCACGCCACGCCCCTGTCCCCTCTGATCCATCTGGTGGACGACGATGCCGCCGTGCGCGAGGGCCTGTCCCTGCTGATCGGCACCGTGGGCCTGCGCGTGCAGGCCTGGGCCGATCCGCTGGCCTTTGCCGCCGGCTTCGACCGCGCCAGCATCGGTGCCATCGTGCTCGATGTGCGCATGCCGGGCACCAGTGGACTGGCCCTGCTGGAGCAGTTGCTGGCGCAGGGCGTGGACCAGCCGGTGGTGATGCTGACCGGCCATGGCACGGTGGACATGTGCCGGCGCGCCTTCAAGGCCGGGGCTGCCGAGTTCCTCGAAAAGCCGGTGGACGACGAAGTGCTGCTCGAAGCGCTGCAGAACGCCGTACGCCAGCATGTGCGCTCGCGCGAGCGCCACCAGGCCGACCAGCAGGCGCGCGAGCGCCACGCCCAGCTCTCCGCACGCGAACGCGAGGTGCTGGGCCTGATCGTCGAGGGCCTGACCAACAAGGAGATCGGCCGCGCGCTCGAACTCTCGCCGCGCACGGTGGAAACCCACCGCGCCAACCTGTTCGCCAAGCTCGGCACCGAGTCGCTGGCGCAGCTGATACGGCGCTACGCCGCGCTGGTGGACAACGACGCTCCGTAGTTCTACGGAGGCGCGCGCGTAGCCGCACGAATGGTGCCGGCGGCCGGCATTTTTTACAGTTCTCCCACGGCCCGACACCCTGCCAGGCCGGCCTTACAAACCACCGGAGAACACCATGCAACGCCACATCAATACCGCCGCCATCGCCCTCGCTTTCGTCGCCACCGCTGCCAGCGCCGAAGGCGTGCGCACCGAAAAGAACATTTCGCTGGACCTGGCCACGCAGATCGCCGCCCAGACCGTGGCCACCTGCACCGCCAATGGCTACGCCGTGACCGCCACCGTGGTGGACCGCGCCGGCACCGTGCGCGCCGTTTACCGCGCCGACAACGCCGGCCCGCACACGCTGGAAGCCAGCCGCCTGAAGGCCTACACCTCGGCCTCGGCCAAGAACACGACACTGGCCATGATGGAAGGTGCCCAAAAGAACCCTGCAGCCGCCAACCTGGTCAACATCCCCGGCTACCTGCTGCTGGGCGGTGGCGTGCCCGTAAAGGTGGGCAACGAAGTCATCGGCGCCGTGGGCGTGGGTGGCGCACCTGGCGGTCACCTGGACGAGCAATGCGCCCAGGCCGGCATCGCCAAGGTGGCGGACCTGCTGAAGTAACCCGGCTCCGGAAAGGACGCACCATGGCCCGCCGCACCGCCCCTTCTCTCGCAAGCACGGCGCGTGCGCTGTGCGCCATCGCCCTGGCCTTCGCCGCGCTGCAACCGGCGCACGCCCAGGTGCCGCCCAGCCCGGGCGAGATCGCCGCCTACCAGGGCCTGCACGCCGCTGCGGCCCAGGGCGACAGTGCCACGCTGCGGCGACTGCTGGCAGGTGCGGGTGCCGCCCAGGTCAATGCCCGCGATGCCCATGGCCGCACGCCCCTGCACGTGGCGACTTTTGCGCGCCAGCGCGAGGCCGTCCGCCTGCTGGCCAAGGCCGGCGCCGGGCTGGACCTGCTGGAAAACGACCGCTACGACGCGGTGACCATTGCCGCCGTGGCCGACGACGAAGACACCCTGGCCCTGCTGCTGTCGCTCGGCGCCAGCGCCAAGCAGGTGACCAGCCGCTACGACGGCACCGCCCTGATCGCCGCAGCCCACCTGGGCCACGACGGCGTGGTGCGGCAGCTGATCGCGGCTGGCGCACCGCTGGACCATGTGAACAACCTGCACTGGACGGCGCTGATCGAGTCCATCGTGCTCGGCGATGGCGGTCCACGCCACCAGGCCACGCTCAAGGCCCTGGTCAAGGCCGGCGCCAGCAAGGCGCTGACCGACCGGCAGGGCAACACGCCGCTGCAACTGGCACGCCAGCGGGGCTACGATGCCATGGTGCAGATGCTCAGCCGCTGACTCAGTCCGTGACCAGCCGGGCCTTGACGGTCTTGCCCTTGACCCGGCCATTGTTGAGGCGGTCGGCTGCTTGCCGGGCGATGGACCGGTCCACCGCCACGTAGGTGGAAAACTCGTTGACGTTGATCTTGCCGATCTGCTCGCGGGTGTAGCCCATCTCGCCAGTGAGCGCACCCAGGACGTCGCCGGCGCGGATCTTCTCCTTGCGCCCGCCGATGATCTGGATCGTGGCCATGGGCGGCACCAGCGCCCCGCTGCCCGTGGGCGTGAGTTCGGCCAGCGGGTACCAGCGCGATTCGCGGCCCTGCAGTTGCTCGATCTTGCCCACACTGCCCATCTCGTCCATGCTGGCCAGGTTGAGCGCCAGGCCTTCGGCATCGCCGCGGCCGGTGCGGCCGATGCGGTGGATGTGGACCTCGGGGTCGGGCGTCACGTCCACGTTGACCACCGCCGCCAGGTTGGCGATATCCAGGCCACGCGCGGCCACGTCGGTGGCGACGAGCACCGAGCAGCTGCGGTTGGCGAACTGCACCAGCACCTGGTCGCGCTCGCGCTGCTCGAGTTCGCCATAGAGCGCCAGGGCGCTGAAGCCCTGGGCCTGCAGCACGGCCACGAGGTCGCGGCACTGCTGCTTGGTGTTGCAAAAGGCCAGCGACGACTCGGGCCGGAAGTGGTTGAGGATCTGCGATACGGCGTGCAGGCGCTCGGAATTCTTCACCTCGTACCAGCGCTGCTCGATCTTGCCCTCGGCGTGCTGGGCCTGCACCGTGATCTGCACCGGCGCCTTCATGAACTGCTGGCTCAGCTTGGCGATGCCCTCGGGGTAGGTGGCCGAGAACAGCAGGGTCTGGCGCTCCTTGGGACACTGGCGCGCCACGGTGGCGATGTCGTCGAAGAAGCCCATGTCCAGCATGCGGTCGGCCTCGTCGAGCACCAGGGTGTTGAGTGCCTCCACCGACAGGTTCTGGCGCGTGAGGTGGTCCATCACGCGGCCGGGGGTGCCGACGACGATGTGGGCACCGTGCTCCAGGCTCACGGTCTGCCCGCGCAGCGGCACGCCGCCGCACAGGGTCACGACCTTGATGTTCTCTTCGGCCCGCGCCAGGCGGCGGATCTCGGTCGTCACCTGGTCGGCCAGCTCGCGCGTGGGGCACAGTACCAGCGCCTGCACGGCGAAGCGGCGCGGATTGAGGTTGGCCAGCAGGGCCAGCGCAAACGCCGCCGTCTTGCCGCTGCCGGTGCTGGCCTGGGCGATCAGGTCCTTGCCCAGCAGAGCGGGTGGCAGGCTGGCCGCCTGGATGGGGGTCATCTGCGTGTAGCCCAGCTGCTGCAGATTGGCCAGCGTGGCGGGGCTGAGGGCCAGCGCGCTGAAATCAGCGGCGGGTTGGTTTTCTTTGGAGGTCATGGCCCCGATTATCCGGGGCAGGCTACAAAAGGGCCATTTGCCGTCGGCATAGGTGCAACTACCTTACGCCACTGTCAGGTGGATCGGCTATAACGAATGCAGTGCACGAACCGGATGGGACATGCCAGAAACGATCAACGCAGCCAGCACCGCTGAGCAGGGCCGCTCCAGCGACCTGCTGCTGCGCCTGATCGCAGACTCCGTGCCCGCGCTGATGGCCTATTTCGACCTGCCCGGCCTGCGCTGCCTGTTCGCCAACCAGGGCTATGCGGCCTACAACGGCCATTCCACCGAGTCCATCCTGGGCCTCACGGTGCAGGAGGCCATTGGCGACAAGTCCTGGCAGGCCATACAGCCCCATGTGGAGCGCTCCAGCCGGGGCGAGCATGTCAAGTACGCGCGCGAGCAGATCTTGCCGAACGGCGAAGCGCGCATGATCGAAGTCAATCTCATTCCGCACTTCGATGGCGTGCAGAAGGACCGCCAGCTGGGCTCCTTCGTGCTGATCACCGACATCACCGAACGCTGGCGTGCCGAGCGCTCGGTGCGCGAGAGCGAAGAGCGCATGCGCAAGTTCACCGAGGCGACGGACGAGGCCATCGTGTTCCACCGCGACGGCCTGATCTCCGACGGCAACGAAGCGCTGTACCGGCTCACCGGCTATGCGCTGCACGAGGTGGTGGGCCTGTCCATCTTCAACTTCATCAGCCCCGAATGGCGCGCGGTGGCGCTCGACTACACGCGCAGCGGCCGCGAGGACCCCTACGAGGTCACCATACGCCACAAGGATGGCCACGCCATTCCGGTGGAGGTGGTGGGCAAGACCATGCCCTTCCACCATGCGGACTACCGCATCGTGGTGGTGCGCGACATCACGGCACGCAAGCAGGCGCAGGAGCGCGAGGCCTTCAATGCCCTGCACGACTCGCTCACGCAGCTTCCCAACCGGCGCCACCTGATGGACCAGTTGGCCCAGGCGCTGGCCCGCCGCCAGGGACAGGTGGCGGTGCTGTTCGTGAACCTGGACCATTTCAAGACCGTGAACGACTCGCTCGGCCACCACGCCGGCGACCAGCTGCTGCGCGAAGTGGCCGACCGGCTGCGCCACTGCGTGGGAGAAGCCGACATCGTGGCCCGCCTGGGCAGCGATGAGTTCGTGCTGGTGCTCACCAGCATCCATGCGCCCGACGATGCGGCCCAGGTCGCCGACGCCGTGCTGCAGGCCATGCGCACGGTCTTCACGGTGGGCCACCTGCCGCTGACCATGTCGCCGTCCATCGGCATCAGCCTGTTCCCGAGCGACGGATCCACCGGCGACGCGCTGCTGCGCTGCGCCGACGCGGCCATGCAGCAGGCCAAGGACAGCGGCCGTGGCAACCGCCAGTTCTACCAGCCGGGCATGGATCTGCGCGCCATGGAGGTGCTGCAGCAGGAACGCCTGCTGCGCGAAGCCATTGCCGACAGCGCCTTCGTGCTGCACTACCAGCCCCAGATCTGCCTGAAGGACGGCGCGCTCAAGGGCTTCGAGGCCCTGGTGCGCTGGCGCCACCCGGTGCGCGGCCTGGTCGGGCCCAGCGAGTTCATCGCCTTTGCCGAATCACGCGGCCTCATCACACCGATCGGCCGCTGGGTGCTGCACGAGGCCTGCCGCCAGCTCAAGGCCTGGCAGGACGAGGGCCTGGCCCTGGTCCCGGTGGCCGTGAACCTGTCGCCGCTGGAGTTCCGCCAGCGCGACGTGGCCGGCGAGATCGCAGCCGCCCTCACGGCCACGGGCCTGGCGCCGCAGTACCTGGAGATCGAGCTGACCGAGTCGGTGCTGATGCACCAGACCGGCCAGGTGCTCGACACGCTGCAGGCCTTGAAGGACCTGGGCGTGGGCATCTCCATCGACGACTTCGGCACCGGCTATTCCTCGCTGGCCTACCTCAAGCGCTACCCCATCGACAAGCTCAAGATCGACCGGTCCTTCGTGATGGACACGCCGGACAGCGCCGATGACGTGGCCATCGTCACCGCCATCGTGCAGATGGGCCGCAGCCTGCAGCTCAGGACCGTGGCCGAAGGGGTGGAGACTGCCGAGCAGATGGCGTTGCTGCGCAGCCTGGACTGCGACCTGGTCCAGGGGCACCTGGTCTCCGAGCCCATGGAGGCAGCGGCCGTTCGCCAGTGGCTGCTGGGCCAAGGCGCGCAGATGGCCGCCTGAGCGCGCTGCAAGGGCCCGATGCAGGCGTTTTCCGATGAATTTCTGAGGCCCAGGCAGCGGCTGTCATCCCGCCACCCCGCCGCATGTGGACAATAGGGCCATGCCCCTGATTCCTGACTTCATCGCCCCTACCCGCCATACCGACCCTGCCGAGGCCCTGGCCCAGGTGCAGCGCATCTACCAGCAGCAGATCGGCCACCTGCGCGAGGCCATGCACCAGTTCGTGTCCGGCGATACGCCGGCAGGGCATGTGCGCGCCTTCTACCCCTTCGTGCGCATCCACACCACCACGGTCGCACGGGCGGACACCAAGCTGGCCTATGGCTTCGTGGAAGGACCCGGCCGCTACGAGACCACGCTCACCCGCCCGGACCTGTTTGCCCGGTACTACGCCGAGCAGTTCCGCCTGCTGCGCAAGAGCCACAACGTGGAACTGGAAGTGGGCACCAGCGCCCAGCCCATCCCGATCCACTTCTCGTTCGCCGAGCACGACCACATCGAGGGCACGCTGACGCAGGAGCGCCGCATGCTGATGCGCGACGTGTTCGACCTGCCCGACCTGGCCGCCATGGACGACGGCATCGCCAACGGCACCTGGGCGCCGCGCCAGGGCGAGGCCCAGCCGCTGTCGCTGTTTACCGCGCCGCGCGTGGACTACTCGCTGCACCGGCTGCGCCATTACACGGGCACGGCGCCCGAGTGGTTCCAGAACTTCGTGCTGTTCACCAACTACCAGTTCTACATCGATGAGTTCGTGCGCCTGGGCCATGCCGAGATGGCCAAGCCCGACAGCGAATACGTGGCCTTCATCGAACCCGGCAACGTGATCACGCGCCGCACCGGGCTGCCGGCCGCCGAGGCCGATGCCCTGGGCGTGGCCCCGCCGCGCCTGCCGCAGATGCCGGCCTACCACCTGGTGCGCCAGGACCGCAGCGGCATCACCATGGTCAACATCGGCGTGGGCCCGGCCAATGCCAAGACCATCACCGACCACATCGCTGTGCTGCGCCCGCACGCCTGGATGATGCTGGGCCACTGCGCCGGCCTGCGCAACAGCCAGCAGCTGGGCGACTACGTGCTGGCCCACGCCTATGTGCGCGAAGACCACGTGCTCGACGAGGAACTGCCGCTGTGGGTACCCATCCCGGCGCTGGCCGAGATCCAGGTGGCGCTGGAGCAGGCCGTGGCCGACGTGACCCAGATCGCCGAGGCGGACCTGAAGCGCATCATGCGCACCGGCACCGTGGCCAGCACCGACAACCGCAACTGGGAGCTGCTGCCCGACAACATGCCCCAGCGCCGCTTCAGCCAGAGCCGCGCCGTGGCGCTGGACATGGAAAGCGCCACCATCGCGGCCAACGGGTTTCGCTTCCGCGTGCCCTATGGCACCCTGCTGTGCGTGAGCGACAAACCCTTGCACGGCGAGATCAAGCTGCCCGGCATGGCCAACCACTTCTACCGCGAGCGCGTGGACCAGCACCTGCGCATCGGCATGCGCGCCATCGAGATCCTGCGCGAAGGGGGCATCCACCGCCTGCACAGCCGCAAGCTGCGCAGCTTTGCCGAGGTGGCGTTCCAGTAAATCCCGCCCCTGCCGCGGGCTGCGCCCCTCCATGCCACTGGACTTTCTGACACTGATGGCGGTGATGGCCGCCAACCTGTTCATGATCTCGGCCGCCCTGCCGCTGATCATGGGCCCCGGCGTGAGCCCGGCTGCCCGCTACGTACAGGCCAGCATGCTGCTGCAGGCCACGGCCTGGGCCGCCATCATCGCGGCCGGTTCCTGGTGGGACCAGGCCCTGTCCACCGTGTCGGTGGCCTGCAATGCGCTGGCGCAGTGGATGCTGTACCGTGCCCTGCGCGAATGGCTGGGCGAACGACCTTTGAGGCGCTTGCTGCTGGTGCTGGTGGTGATCACCCCGCTGGGCTACACGCTCGCATTTGGCGACTATGCCTGGCGCGTGGGCTGGGCCAACCTGCTAATGGCCGCCATCCTGCTCATCGTGGCACGCGCCACGCTCTATCCTGCGCACTATGCGGACCCGCGCTGGCGGCGCCTGCTGATGGCCTGCCTGGTCACATCGGCCGCCTT
This sequence comes from Acidovorax sp., assembly GCF_046339755.1. Lineage (GTDB taxonomy): Bacteria > Pseudomonadota > Gammaproteobacteria > Burkholderiales > Burkholderiaceae_C > Acidovorax. Next base: position 8,838 of record NZ_JBKDTZ010000057.1, read on the forward strand.
CACGCTGGCGCGCGGCCTGCTCGGCGCCTTCACGGACCAGTATCCCAGCTTTCGCACACCCCACCCTGTCAACCTGGCCGCTGCCGTGGCCACCAACGCGAGCCTGGTGCTGGGCACCGTGGCCGTGCTGGTGGCCTGGCGCGCCGAAGCCGAGCAGAAACTGCGCGCGCTGGCCATGACGGACGGGCTCACGGGCGTGCTCAACCGGCGCGGCTTCAACAGGCAGGCCGAGAGCATGCTTGCCCACGCCTGGCGCCACCACCTGCCGCTCACGGCGCTGGTGCTGGACCTGGACTACTTCAAGCAGATCAACGACACCCATGGCCACGAGACCGGCGACCGCGCCCTGAAGCTGTTTGCCCGCCTGCTCGAGGAAACCTGCCGCACCGGGGACCTGGTCGGGCGCCTGGGGGGCGAGGAATTCGGTGTGCTGCTGCTGCACAACAGCGCGCCGGCGGGCATTGCCTTCGACCGCCGCCTGCGCACGCGCCTGCGGGATGCCAGCGCCGCCGAACTGGGCTTCGCGCTCGACTACAGCGCCGGCATGGCCGTGCTGCTGCCGGCGGAAACCCACCTGCCCGACCTGATGGCGCGGGCCGATGCCGCGCTCTACCTTGCCAAGGCCCAGGGAAGGGGCCGCATGGTCGAGGCCTGAGCGCACCCCGGATCCCGGTATCGCACACAATCGGTGCATGAGCGATCTATTCGAAGTGCGCGAGCTGCGCAAAAGCTATGGCGACGCCACGGTGGTCAACGACGTCTCGTTCACCATTGCCCCGGGCGAATGCCTGGGCGTGATCGGCCCCAATGGCGCGGGCAAGACCACCACCATCCGCATGTGCCTGGGCCTGACCAGCCCCGACGGCGGCAGCGTGCGCTTTTACCCCAGCGCTGGCGCCGCGCCCCTGCACATGCCGCACGACGCCCTGGCCATCAAGGAGCAGATCGGTGTGGTCACGCAGTTCGACACGCTGGACCCGGACTTCACCTGCGCCGAGAACCTGCGCGTGTTCGGCCGCTACTTCGGCATCAAGGGTCCGGCCATGGATGAACGCGTGCCGCGCCTGCTGGAGTTCGCGGCCCTGATGCACAAGGCGGATGCCAAGCCGGGCGAGCTCTCGGGCGGCATGAAACGGCGCCTGAGCCTGGCACGCGCCCTGGTCAATGACCCGCGCCTCTTGCTGCTGGACGAACCGACCACGGGCCTGGACCCGCAGGCCCGCCACCTGATGTGGGAGCGCCTGCAGCTGCTGCTGCAGCAGGGCAAGTCCATCCTGCTGACGACCCACTTCATGGACGAGGCCGAACGCCTGTGCTCGCGCCTCCTGGTGCTGGACCATGGCAAGAAGATCGCCGAAGGCCGCCCGCGCGAGCTGATCGCCCAGCACCTGGAGCCCGATGTGGTGGAAGTCTTCGGCCTGGGCGCCGTGGCCCTGGCCGAAGATGCCGCGCTGCGCACCCTGGCGGCGCGCGTGGAGGTCAGTGGCGAAACCGTGTTCTTCTACACCCAGAATGCCCAGCCGCTGCTGCAGGCGCTGGGCGCGCACCCGCACCTGCGCACCCTGCACCGGCCGGCGAACCTGGAAGATCTGTTCCTCAAGCTCACCGGGCGACAGATCCGGGAGGATGGCTGAGACCGATCAGGCCTTGCGCGGCTTCACCTTGCTCGCCGCGAGCTTGGCGTTGTCGCGTGCGGTGTGCACATCCTCCGCGCGCGCCAGGGCCACGCCCATGCGGCGCTTGGTGAAGCTCTCGGGCTTGCCGAACAGGCGCAGGTCGGTGTTCGGCACGCGCAGGGCCTCGTCCACACCGTCGAAGACGATGCCCACGGCGTCCACCCCGCCGTAGATGACGGCGCTGGCGCCGGGGTTGCGCAGGCTGGTGTCAACCGGCAGGCCCAGGATGGCGCGGGCGTGCAGTTCGAACTCGCTCTGGTTCTGGGTGCACAAGGTCACCAGACCGGTGTCGTGCGGGCGTGGGCTCACCTCGCTGAACCACACGTCCTGGCCCTTGACGAACAGTTCCACGCCGAAAAGGCCCTGGCCGCCCAGGTTGTCGGTCACGGCCTTGGCGATCTGGCGCGATTTTTCGAGCGCGGCCGGGTGCATGGGGTGGGGCTGCCAGCTTTCCACATAGTCGCCGCTGACCTGCACGTGGCCGATGGGGTCGCAGAAGTGGGTCTCGATCTGGCCATCGGTGCCCACGGCACGCACCGTGAGCTGGGTGATCTCGTAGTCGAAGTCGATGAAGCCCTCGACGATCACGCGGCCGTGGCTCACGCGGCCGCCGGCCATGGCGTAGTCCCAGGCCTTCTTCACGTCGTCCGAGCCGTCGATCTTGCTCTGGCCCTTGCCCGAGCTGCTCATCACCGGCTTGACGATGCAGGGGTAGCCAATGCCGGCGTCGATGGCGGCCTGCAGCTCTTCGAGCGAGTTGCAGAATTTGTAGGGGCTGGTGGGCAGGCCCAGGGTCTCGGCGGCCAGCACGCGGATGCCTTCGCGGTCCATGGTCAGGCGGGCGGCGCGGGCCGTGGGAATCACACGCACGGTGCCGGCGGCTTCCAGCTCTTCGAGCATGGGGGTGGCGATGGCCTCGATCTCGGGCACCACCAGGTGCGGCTTCTCGGCTTCGATCAGGGCCTTGAGCTGGGCCGGGTCGCTCATGGTGATGGTGCGGCGGTGGTGGGCCACCTGCTGGCCGGGCGCGTTCTCGTAGCGGTCCACGGCAATGGTTTCCACGCCCAGGCGCTGCAGCGCGATCAGCACCTCCTTGCCCAGCTCGCCCGAGCCCAGGAGCATGACTTTGGTGGCATGGGGGGACAAAGGGGTTCCGAAGGTGGTCATGGGGGTGCTTTCGACAGAAGGGGCATGGGGGCGGGCCGCCCGGCGGCCCGTGGGTGCCGACTTTAATGCACCCGGAGGCTGCCCGCGTGGCGCAGAACTTGCAACACCGGGGCATGACCGCCCCGCCCGCCCCCGGCAACCCGCGCAGCCAGCCCGACTGGCACGCCCAGGAGCTGCTGCTGATGCGTGAGGTGATGCGTCTGATCGGCCGCAGCCTGGCGCCCGGCCTGGTGCTGCGCGAAATGCTGCACCTGATGAGCGAGCTGCTGGGCCTGAACCGCGGACGCATCGTGCTGGTGGACGACACCGGGGCTGGCGCGCCCCGCACGGCCTCGATCCAGCACGCCTATGGATTGACCCAGGCCGAGGTGCAGCGCGGCCGCTACGCCTGGGGCGAAGGCATCACCGGGCGGGTGCTGGCCTCGGGCCAGCCGGCCATCGTGCAGGACATCGATGCCGAGCCCCTGTTCCTGGCGCGCGCTGTGCAGCGCAGCCACCTGCCGCCCGAAACGGTGGCCTTCATCGCCCTGCCCATCGAGCTCCACCACGCGCCCATCGGGGTGCTGGCCTGCCACCGCATACGCAGCCGCCAGCGCCACCTGAACGACGACCTGGCCGTGCTGCGCGTGCTGGCCACGCTGGTGGGGCAGCTGCTGCAGCTCGAAGCCCTGGTGGCCGAGCAGACGCGCCAGCTGGAGGCACGCAACGCCGTGCTGGCCAATGCGCTCAATGCCAAGAGCGCGCGCTACGGGCTGATCGGCAATTCCCCCCCGCTGCTGCAGGCGCTGGGCGAACTGGAGCGCGTCTCGCAGACCCAGGCCACGGTGCTGTTGCTGGGTGAATCGGGCACGGGAAAGGAGCTGTTCGCGCGCGCAGTGCACCTGGCCAGCGGCCGGCGCGACCGGCCCTTCATCAAGGTCAACTGCTCGGCGATACCGGATGCGCTGTTCGAGTCGGAGCTGTTCGGTTACGAGCGCGGCGCCTTCACAGGCGCCAGCACCGCGCGCGCGGGCTGGTTCGAGCAGGCCGACAGCGGCACCATCTTCCTCGACGAGATCGGCGAGCTGCCGCTGGCCATGCAATCGAAGCTGCTGCGCACCCTGCAGGAAGGCACGCTGGTGCGCCTGGGCGGGCAGCGCGAGGTCAAGGTCAACGTGCGCCTGGTGGCCGCCACCAACCGCGACCTGGCGCGCGAGGTGGAGGCCGGGCGGTTCCGCCAGGACCTGTACTACCGGCTCAACGTGATTCCGATCCGCCTGCCCTCGCTGGCCGAGCGGCGCGAGGACATCCGCCCGCTGGCGCTGCACTTCGTGAGCCGCGCCAACCAGGCCCACCAGCGCAACGTGAACCTGGCCCCCGACGCCCTGGCGCGCCTGGAAGCCCAGCCCTGGCCCGGCAACATCCGCGAGCTGGGCAATGTGATCGAGCGTCTGGTGCTGCTGGCCGAGGACACGCTGGTGACCGGCGAGGAACTGGACCGCTTCCTGCCCAATGTTGCCGCCGCCTCCCCGCCACCCGCAGCGGCGGCGCCCCAGCCCTTGACAGAGCTGCCGCTGGTACGGGACTACGCCCCCGCCCACTCCCACAGCGCGCAGGCGTTGCAAGCCGCCCTGGCGGACCACCACGGCAACCAGTCGCGCGCAGCCCAAAGCCTGGGACTGACCCTGCGCCAGTTCAGCTACCGGCTGCGCAAGGCGGGCCTGCGCTGAAAGATACCGCTGTCGACAAATTGTCGACACAGTGTCCACAGTCGAAGAGTCGCCAGCGGCACGGCACCGGCCCAAGAGCTTGCAATTGCTATTCATTAGATAGCATTAAAACCATGCCTGGCTGTCACTTCAAGCGATTCATCCAAAAATCAGCGCTCTTGGCACACCTGTTGCGGTAAGGGACACAGGCCATCCTGCCCACCACCGCACCGAAAGGTTTCCCATGAGCACCGATTCCGACGCCGTCCTGATCTCGCCCATCCAGCTGCAGGCCCTGCAGGCCGCAGAGCCCGTCGTGCTGATCGACACCCGCGACGCCGACACCTATGCCCTGGGCCACATCCCGGGCGCGGTGAACCTGCGCGAAACCTTCACCTACCTGGCCACCTCCAGCCCCGAAGGCCTGCAGGAGCTCAAGGACACCTTTGCCGCGCACCTGGGGGCCATCGGCCTATCGGGCGCCGAGACGGCCGTGTTCTATGAAGACGCATTGAACAGCGGCTATGGCCAGTCCTGCCGCGGCTACTACCTGCTGACCTGGCTGGGCTACCCCAAGGTCAAGGTGCTGAACGGCGGCTACTCGGCCTGGAAGGCAGCCGAGCTGCCCGTCTCCACCGAGGCCGTGGTGCCCACCCCCGCGATCTTCCCGACCACCCTGGCCACGGCCGACGTGATGCTGACCAAGGACGACGTGGCCGATGCCCTGGGCACCGATACCGTGCTGCTGGACGTGCGCGACGTGGACGAGTGGATCGGCGAAAGCTCCAGCCCCTACGGCCGCGACTTCGCACCGCGCAAGGGCCGCCTGCCGGGTGCCAAGTGGGTGGAGTGGTACCGCTTCATGAAGCCCTCGCCCCAGGGCCCGGTGTTCAAGTCGCCCGACGAGGTGCGCGCCGAATGCGCCACCGCCGGCATTGCGCCGAGCGACACGGTGTACCTGTACTGCTTCAAGGGCGCCCGCGCCTCCAACACCTTCCTGGCGCTCAAGCAGGCCGGCTTTGCCGACGTGCGCATGTACTTCGGCTCCTGGAACGAGTGGTCGCGCGACGACAAGCTGCCCATCGAAAGCGGCTTGCCCCTGCTGCGCGCGGCCAAAAAGCCGGCCTTGGCCCTGGCTGCCTGAGCTTTCTGCGGGGCAGGTCGCCCCGCCCACCCATTCTTTTCACCCTCTCAAGGAAAACCATGTCTACCGATCTGCTGGAACCCACCGCGCCCGTCACCACCGTCCACACCGCCCTGCGCCCCATCGACCGCGACGGCCTGATGGCCTTTGCGGAGAAGGGCCGCAACAACCCAGCCAGCCGCGGCACCAACAAGGTCCACACGGTGATGGAAGGCCAGTACCGCTCGCTGAGCACCGTGGGCAATCACACGCCCGTGGTCGTGGACGAGCCGCTGCACCTGTTCGGCCAGGACACGGCTCCCGCCCCCGGCGAGATCGTGCTTTCGGGCCTGGGCGGCTGCCTGGCCGTGGGCATCACCGCCGTGGCCACCTGGAAACAGGTCAAGCTCAGCAGGATCGAGGTCTTCATGGAAGGCGACATCGGCAACCCCGCCGCCTGGGGCGCCGGTGGGGCGCTGCAAAAGCTGCCGCCCGAGATGGGCTTCCAGGCGATCCGCGTGAAGGTGCTGGTCGAAGGCGATGCGCCGCGCGAAGTACTCGACGAGATCGTGCAGCACGCCAATTTCTACTCGCCCGTGGCCAACAGCATGCGCAACCCGATCCCCTTCGAAATCAGCCTGATGGACTGACCTCTTTCCCGCGTCGCCAAGGACTCCGCCCCATGAAACCCGCCGACCTCCCTCCCCAACTCCACCTGGAAGGCGCCCTGCAGGGCGACGCCCTGATCGCCGCCGTACGGGCCATTGCCCAGGGCCCGTTGGCCGCGCAGGCCGAGGCCATCGACCGCGTGGGCTACTACCCGCGCGCCGAGTTGCAGCAACTGGGTGCCGTGGGCGCCATGGGCGTGCACCTGGACAGCACGGCGGGCCCGGCGGACTACGGCCTGGCCATCCGCGCCATGGCCGAGGTCTCGCGCGTGTGCGGCGCCACCGGATTCATGCTGTGGTGCCAGGCAGTGTGCGGGCTGTACCTGCAGCAGTCGGGCAACCCGGCCCTGGTGGGTGAGATGCTGCAGCGCCATGCCAGCGGCGCGGGCCTGGGCGGCACAGCCCTCTCCAACCCCATGAAGAGCTACGCCCAGATCGAGAGCCTGCTGCTCAAGGCCACGCCGGTGGAAGGCGGCTACCTGGTGAACGGCACCCTGCCCTGGGTCAGCAACCTGGGGCCGGACCACTACTGCGGCGCCGTGGCCGCCATCGCCCAGCCCGAGGGGGCTGCGCCGCGCGAACTGATGTTCCTGCTGCGCTGCGACGCCCCGGGTGTGGAGATGCGCGAATGCCCGAGCTTCTCGGGCATGGAGGGCACGGGCACCTATGCGCTGCGGCTCAAGGACCATTTCGTGGGGGCGGAGCACACCATCGCCGACCCGACAAAGCCCTATATCGCGCGCATCCGTGGCGCCTTCGTCATGCTGCAGTGCGGCATGGCCGTGGGCATCACCCAGGGCGCCATCGACTCGATGTGGGCGGTGGAGGCGCAGCTCGGCCACGTCAACCAGTTCCTTGAAGACCGGCCCGACGCCCTGCAGGCCGAGCTCGACGCGCTGAGCGCGCGTGTGATGCGGCTGGCCGAGACGCCCTTCGACACCCGCACCGAATTCTTCATCGACGTGCTGGACGCGCGCGCCCATGGCGCCGAACTGTGCCTGCGCGCCGCCCAGTCGGCCCTCATGCACCAGGGCGCGCGTGGCTACCTGATGAGCTCCGACGTGCAGCGCCGCGTGCGCGAATCGCACTTCGTGGCCATCGTCACACCGGCCATCAAGCATCTGCGCAAGGAGATCGCGCGCCTGTCCACCGAGGAGATGCCGGCATGAGCGCCGCCACCATCACCCACTCCACGCTGGCAGACGACCCCTGGCTGCAGTACATCTGCCACGCCTGCGGCTACATCTACGACGAGGAGCAGGGCGACCCCGATGGCGGCCTGCCGCCCGGCACCCGCTTCGCCGACATCCCCGACGGCTGGGCCTGCCCGCTGTGCGGTGTGACCAAGAACGAATTCGCGCCCTATGTACCGCCCAGCATGGAAGCGCTCCGGGCCCAGGCCAAAGCCCGGGGCAGCGCTGCGCCCGCAACGCGGCGCCAGGCCGACGCCGGCGTGCTCATCGTGGGCGCCGGCCGCGCGGGCTGGCAGATGGCCGAGGCCCTGCGCGCACTGGATGCCCAGTGCTCCATCACCCTGGTGACCGACTGCAGCGGCGACCGGTACGACAAGCCACAGCTGTCGGTCGCCATGGCAAAGCACCTGCCACCCGAGCGCCTGGTGCGCGAGACGGGCGCGGCGGCCGCCACCCGGCTGAATCTGCGGCTGCTGGCGCACACCCATGCCGTGCGCGTGGAGCCTGCAGCCACCGGCAGCGGCGGCACGCTGCGCACCACGCGCGGCCCACTGCGCTACCAGCACCTGGTGCTGGCCCACGGCGCGCGGGCCGCCCTGCCCCCCGGGCTGCCGGCGGCGCTGTGCTGGCGCATCAACCACCTGCAGGCCTACCAGCGCCTGCGCGCCGCCCTGGGCCATACACCGCGCCGCGTGCTCATCGTGGGGGCCGGCCTCATCGGCTGCGAGCTGGCCAACGACCTGGCACTGGGCGGCCACGGCATCACCCTGCTGGACACCGAAGCACTGCCCCTGGCACGCTGCGCCGGTGAATCCCGGGCCCGCGAACTGCTGGCCGCGTGGGGCAAGCTCCCGATCCAGTTCGTCGGCGGTGTGAGGGTGGCATCCCTCGACACCCTGCCGGCACCCACGCCCGATGGCGCCCTGCAACTGACCACCGCAGATGGCCACCAGTTCACCGCCGACCAGGTGATCGTGGCCGCCGGCCTGCAGACGCCCACGCGCCTGGCGCACAGCGCCGGCCTTGCCTGGGACGGCGGCATCGCCGTTACGCCCGCCCAGCTGCAGACCAGCGTGCCGGGCATCCATGCCCTGGGCGACTGCATCACCATCGCCGGGCAGGCCAGCCGCTTCATCGAGCCCATCGCCCGGCAGGCATGCACCATCGCGGCGGCGATTGCGGGGACGGGCGATGTGCCGTATGAGCCCCGACCCGCCTCCATCCGGGTCAAGACCAGCTCCTGGCCCATGAGCCTCTGATCGGTGGCCCCCGGGGCAAGCAAAAAATATTTCAATTATTTTTTCTTGCCTGCATCCAAACGGCATCTTCGTGGGTAGTACCTGCAGCAGCCCATTTTTGCTGCTGTCCATTCAACCCATTTGAAGAAGAGGAACGCCATGACGACCACCCAGCCAACGATCTCCCGCATCATCCCCCTGGCCGGCGCCATCGCCGCCGCGGCCCTGCTGACGGCCTGCGGCTCGATGATGGGCTCCGGCAGCGGGCCCATGTTTTCGCAGGACAGCCTGCCCGACGCCGTCAAGGTGCCCGGCGGCAACAAGGTCGCCATGGAAACCGTGGGCGTGGGTGAGATCACCTACGAATGCCGCGACAAGGCCAATGCCCCCGGCCAGATGGAATGGTTCTTCGTGGGCCCCAAGGCCGTGCTCAACGACCGCGGCGGCAAACAGGTGGGCCCCTACTACGGCCCGCCCGCCACCTGGGAATCGAAGGACGGCTCCAAGCTGACCGCCACCCAGGTCGCCGTGGCCCCGGCCGGCGCCGGCAATATTCCCTACCAGCTGGTGAAGGCCAACCCCGCGATGGGTTCGGGCGCCATGACCGGCGTGACCTATATCCAGCGCGTGGCACTCAAGGGCGGCGCTGCACCCGCTGCCGCCTGCAGCGCCAGCAACAAGGGCGAGCGCCAGATCGTGAAGTACCAGGCCGACTACATCTTCTGGAAGGCAGCGTAAGACGCCGCCTGCCATTGCGGGCGTGTGCGCAATCCCTTGGAGCACAGGGGGTTGCGCGTGGATACAGGGGCTTGTCGGCTACGATGCACCCACGCTCTGGGCACGCGCGCTGCGCGCTGCCCAGCCACCAAACCGACCGTGCCGAGCCCCTCGCAACCTGTGCCTGACACCCCTGGCGATTTTGACTACGAAGCGGCGCTGGCCGGCTGCGCTGCCGGCGACCGCCAGGCCATGCGCCGGCTGTACGAGCACGAAGGCCCGCGCATGCTGGGCGTGGCGCTTCGCATCGTGCGCCAGCGCGCGCTGGCCGAGGACATCGTTCACGACGCCTGCGTGAACATCTGGAGCCGGGCCACGGGCTACGACGCATCGCGCGGCAGCGCGCGCGGCTGGATCTACAGCGTGGTGCGCCACCTGGCGCTCAACGCCGTGCGCAACGCCCGCCGCCATGTGGACGTCGATGAACAAACCACTGAAGCCCTGGAGGCCGACATGTCCGTGCAGGCCTTCCATGATGCCGCCAGCAGCTTCGAGCTGAATGCCAGCCTGGGCCGCCTGCAGCACTGCCTGGAGGCGCTGGAGCCGGCACGCCGCGACTGCGTTCTGCACGCCTATGTGGAGGGCTGCTCGCACGGCGAGATCGCCGAACGCCTGGGCGCGCCGCTGGGTACCGTGAAGGCCTGGATACGGCGCAGCCTGACTTCGCTGCGGGAGTGCATGGCATGAGCACGCCCTTTCCCGAACAGCCGCACGACGACCTGCAGGTGCTGGCTGGCGAGTACGTGCTGGGCACGCTGCCCGAGGCCGAACGCCTGGCCATGTCGCAGCGCCTGGCCACCGAGCCCGCACTGCAACAGGCCGTGAACGACTGGGAGGAGCGCTTGCTGCCCCTGACCCAGTTGGCCGAGCCCGTGCCGCTGCCCGAGCGCCTGGTTTCACGCATCGAGGCATCGCTGCAAGGCCCGCACCAGCAGACCAGGCCTGCGGCAGTGTCCGCGCGCCGCAGCTCCGGCGGCTGGTGGAATCACCTGGGCCTTTGGCGCGCCCTCGCGGGTTCCGGCTTCGCCATGGCCGCCGTGCTGGCGGCCGTGCTCGTCACCCGCGTGGCTCCCGTGGCCGCGCCGCCGAAGTTCATGGTGGTGCTGGTGGCCCCCCAGGACAAGGCGCCCGGCTGGGTGGTGCAGGCCAGTTCGCCGCAGCAGATCAGCCTGATACCGCTGGGCGTGGCCGAGGTGCCGGCCGACAAGGCGCTGGAGTTCTGGACCAAGGCCGACGACTGGAATGGACCCGTCTCCCTGGGCCTGGTCAAGCCTGGCCAGCCGCTGCAGGTGCAGCTCGACAAGCTGCCGCCGCTGCAGCCCAACCAGCTCTTCGAGCTGACCCTGGAGCCGCCCACGGGCTCGCCCATCGGCAAGCCCACGGGCCCCATCCAGTTCATCGGCCGGGCGGTCAAGGTGCTCTGACCCTGGCCTGCGGGCCGGGAACCCCTCAATACTGCTTGTAGGGCAGGAACTTGCCCGAGAGCACCACATTCACGCGGTCGCCCGTGGGATCGGCCTCGCGCGTGATGTCCATGCTGAAGTCGATGGCGCTCATGATGCCGTCGCCGAACTCCTCGTGGATCAGCTCCTTGATGGTGGTGCCGTAGACGCTGACGATCTCGTACCAGCGGTAGATCAGCGGGTCGGTGGGCACGGGCGTGGGCAGCGAGCCCTTGTAGGGCACGACCTGCAGCCACTTCTGCTCCTCGGCCGTGAGGCCGAAGATCTTGCCCAGCACCTTGGCCTGTTCGGCCGATGCGGTCATCTGGCCCAGGCACAGGGCCGTGGTCCATTCCTTGGACTGGCCGACCTTCTTGGCAATGGCATCCCATTGCAGGCCCTTGGCGACTTTGGTGCTGATGATCTTCTCGGTGACGTCGTTGCGGTTCATGGTGATGGCTCCTTCGGTTGGATGGGTTTTGGAACAGGGAACAGGAACTTCAGGGTGCAGCACTCCCTGCCACCCCCATAGGGGCAACACGACAGTGCTGGGTTATTCAGGAAATCAGTGGGCT
>NZ_JBKDTZ010000058.1:0-6561 GCF_046339755.1 Acidovorax sp.
GTAGTAGCGGGCCAGCGGCAGGCTGGCCGTCATCATTTGCGCGTCGTAGGCCGGCAGGCCGTCCGTGCTTTCAAAGCGTGCGGCCATCACGGCGGGCAACTCGGGCAGCTCGGCCTTCACGCGTTCGATCCAGTCGGCGCCGATCATCAGCGGCGGGAGGTCGGGGTCGGGGAAGTAGCGGTAGTCGGCCGCGTCTTCCTTGGTGCGCATGGCGCGGGTCTCGCCCGTGGCATCGTTGAACAGCACCGTGGCCTGCTGGATCGCGCGGCCGTCCTCGATCTCGTCGATCTGCCACTGGATCTCGTAATCGATGGCCTGCTGCATGAACTTGAAGCTGTTCAGGTTCTTGATCTCGCGGCGCGTGCCCAGCGGGGCGCCGGGCTTGCGCACCGAAACGTTGGCATCGCAGCGGAACGAGCCTTCCTGCATGTTGCCGTCGCAGATGCCGATCCAGGTCACGATCTTGTGCAGCTCGCGCGCATAGGCCACGGCCTCTTCGGTGGAGCGGATGTCGGGCTCGGTCACGATCTCCAGGAGCGGCGTGCCGGCGCGGTTCAGGTCGATACCGCTCTGGCCGATGAAGTCCTCGTGCAGCGACTTGCCGGCATCTTCTTCGAGGTGGGCGCGCACCAGGCGCACGGTCTTCTTCTCGTCGCCGAGGAAGAACTGCACTTCGCCGCCCTGCACCACGGGGATCTCGAACTGGCTGATCTGGTAGCCCTTGGGCAGGTCGGGGTAGAAGTAGTTCTTGCGCGCGAAGATGCTCTCGGGCGCGATGTGCGAACCGAGGGCCAAACCTCGCTTGATGGCGCATTCCACGGCGGCGCGGTTCATCACCGGCAGCGTGCCGGGCAGGGCCAGGTCCACGGCGCAGGCCTGGGTGTTGGGCTCGGCGCCGAAGGCCGTGGGGGCACGGCTGAAGATCTTGCTCTCGGTGGCGAGCTGGGCGTGGGTCTCGAATCCGATCACGACCTCGTAGCCGCGGATCAGTTTGCTGGTGGTGGTCGTCGTCATGTCACAGACCTCCGGGCTGGCGGAGGTGAAAGTCGGTGGCCTGCTGCAGCTGGTGCGCTGCATTGAGCAGGCGCGCTTCCTGGAAGTAGTTGCCGATCAGCTGCAGGCCCACGGGCATGCCGCCTTCGCCGAAGCCTGCGGGCACGCTCATGCCGGGCAGGCCGGCCAACGAGCCGGGCAGGGTGAAGATGTCCGCCAGGTAGTCGGCCAGCGGGTCGGCGCCGTGCTCCCCCAGCTTCCAGGCGACGGTGGGGGCCACGGGTCCGGCGATCAGGTCGCACCGCGCGAAGGCCTGCTGGAAATCGTCGGCGATCATGCGGCGGATCTTCTGCGCCTTGAGGTAGTAGGCGTCGTAGTAGCCGTGCGAGAGCACGTAGGTGCCGATCATGATGCGGCGCTTGACCTCGTCGCCAAAGCCTTCCGCACGGGTCTTCTTGTACATGTCCACCAAGTCGGTGTAGTCCTTGGCGCGGTGGCCGAACTTCACGCCGTCGAAGCGGCTCAGGTTGGACGAGGCCTCGGCCGGCGCGATGATGTAGTACACCGGAATGGAGAGTTCGGTGCGCGGCAGGCTGATGGGCACCAGCTTCGCGCCCAGCTTTTCGTATTCCTTGAGCGCAGCGTCGACGGCGGCACGCACGTCGGGCGCCAGGCCGTCACCGAAGAACTCGGCCGGAATGCCGATGCGCAGGCCCTCGATGGAGTCGTTGAGCGAACGGCCGAAGTCCTCGGCCGGCACGTCCAGCGATGTGGAGTCGCGGTCCAGGTCGGGGCCGCACATGGTGGACAGCAGCAGCGCGCAGTCCTCGGCCGTGCGGGCCATGGGCCCGGCCTGGTCCAGGCTGGAGGCAACGGCGATCATGCCTTAGCGCGAAGCGCGGCCGTAAGTGGGCTTGATGGCGGTGATGCCGGAGATCGAGGCCGGCTGGCGGATGGAGCCGCCGGTGTCCGTGCCGGTCACGGCCGGGGCCAGGCGCGCGGCCACGGCCACGGCGCTGCCGCCCGAGGAGCCGCCGGGGATGCGGCCCGTGTCCCAGGGGTTGCGCACCGGGGCGGGCGCACCCGAGCCCACGGGGGCCACGGCCGAGTTCTCGTTGGCCGAGCCCATGGCGAATTCGTCGCAGTTGAGCTTGCCCAGGGTCACGGCGCCGGCATCGGCCAGCTTGCGCACCACGGTGGCGTCAAAGGGCGACTGGTAGCCCGCCAGCATCTTCGAGCCGGCGGTGCTGGGGAAGTCGCGCGTGACGAAGATGTCCTTGTGCGCCAGGGGCACGCCTTCGAGCGCGCCGGCCGTGCCGGCGGCGATGCGGGCATCAGCCGCGCGCGCCTGGGCCAGCGTGGCGTCTTCGTTGACCGCCACGTAGGCGCCCAGCGACTGGTGGTCCTTGGCACGGGCCAGGAAGTGCCGGGCCGCTTCCACGGCGGAAATTTGGCGCTCGCGCAGCTGTGCGGCCAGGGCGGTGACACTCAGGTCGTGCAATGCAGTGTTCTTGTTGTCGCTCATGCCGGCCTCACTCGATCACCTTGGGCACAAGGAACAAACCTTGCTCTACCGCAGGGGCGCTGCGCTGGTTGGCCTCGCGTTGGTCGGGCTCGCTGGCGATGTCGTCGCGCAGGCGCAAGGCGACCTCCTGGATGGCCGCCACGGGGTGGGCCAGGGGTGTCAAGTCCCCGGTATCCACAGCGCTCATTCTCTCCACGATGTCGAAAAAGCCATTGAGTTGTGTGAGCATGCGCTCACTTTCGCTCGCGCTCAATTCCAGTCGTGCCAGGTTGGCGATTCGACCGATGTCCAAGGATGTCAGTGCCATAGGGAAAAATTCGGGAGAAACCAGATGTAAAGCTGAAATGGGGGGTGGAGCCAGGGGAGTTATTCACAGGGGATAGGGTATTATCCCGGCTTTGCCGCAATACCCTCCCTCATGCCGGTCATTGTGCGAAAAAAGCGAAATTTGACCCCGTAAACCCGGCGATGGCAGGCCGATGCGCACGCCATGCCTGAGAGGATTCTTGAATGTTCGGAGCTTTCCGTCGGTACTTCTCCACCGACCTTGCCATTGACCTTGGCACAGCCAACACCCTGATATTCGCCCGCGACAAAGGCATTGTGCTCGATGAGCCCTCCGTCGTCGCCATCCGCCACGAAGGTGGTCCCCATGGAAAGAAAGTCATCCAGGCCGTAGGCCATGAAGCCAAGGCCATGCTGGGCAAGGTGCCCGGCAACATCGAAGCCATCCGGCCCATGAAGGACGGCGTGATCGCCGATTTCGTGATCACCGAGCAGATGATCAAGCAATTCATCAAGATGGTGCACCCGCGCACGCTGTTCACCCCCAGCCCGCGCATCATCATCTGCGTGCCCTGCGGCTCCACCCAAGTCGAGCGCCGCGCCATCAAGGATGCGGCCGAGGCCGCCGGCGCCACCGCTGTCTACCTGATCGAGGAACCCATGGCCGCCGGCATCGGTGCCGGTCTGCCGGTCTCGGAAGCCAGCGGCTCCATGGTCGTGGACATCGGCGGCGGCACCACCGAAGTGGGCGTTATCTCGCTCGGCGGCATGGTCTACAAGGGCAGCGTGCGCGTGGGCGGCGACAAGTTCGACGAAGCCATCATCAGCTACATCCGCCGCAACTACGGCATGCTGATCGGCGAGCCCACGGCCGAATCCATCAAGAAGAACATCGGCTCGGCCTTCCCCGGCTCCGAAGTGCGCGAGATGGAGGTCAAGGGCCGTAACCTGAGCGAAGGCGTGCCGCGCAGCTTCACCATCTCCAGCAACGAAGTGCTGGAGGCGCTGACCGATCCGCTCAACCAGATCGTCTCGGCCGTCAAGAACGCCCTGGAACAGACACCGCCCGAACTCGGTGCCGACATTGCCGACCGCGGCATGATGCTGACCGGCGGCGGCGCATTGCTGCGCGACCTGGACCGCCTGCTGGCCGAGGAAACCGGCCTGCCGGTGCTGGTGGCCGAAGACCCGCTGACCTGCGTGGTGCGCGGCTGCGGCATTGCGCTGGAGCGCATGGACCGCCAGGGCAGCATCTTTACAAGCGAGTAAGAAGTCCCCGTGCCTGCGCGCCGCGCAGGCACCCCATCGCGCTGAAATGGCATGACCGCAACCGCACCGATGCTTTTTGAGCCGTGCTCCTGGCCGCCGCGTTCGCACGCAGTGCAGGCCCGACAGTGAGCGCCATGCCCCTGGGAACCCTGGAGCGCAGTGCGCCTCCCTTCTTCAAGCAGGGCCCCTCGGCCCTGTCGCGGCTCGCGCTCTACAGCGCGCTGGCCCTGTTCCTCATGGTGGCGGACGTGCGCTTCAAGCTGACCGGCCCGTTCCGCCAGGCCGTCTCCACCGTGCTCTACCCGGTGCAGTGGCTCATGCTGCAGCCGGTGGAGTTCGCCGGGCGCGGGGCCGGCTACTTCCAGGACCTCAAGACCGCGCAGCAGGACGCCGACACCGCACGCAGCAAGATGGCGCAGATGTCCGAGCGTGCCAGCCAGGCCGAGCAACTGCTGCTCGAGAACGATCGGCTGCGCAAGCTGCTGGCCCTGCGCGAGCGGGTCAGTACGCCATCGCAGGCGGCCGAGGTCATCTACGACACGGCCGATCCCTACACCCGCCGGGTCGTGCTCGACAAGGGCCAGTTGGGCGGCGTGGAGCTGGGTGCCCCGGTGCTCGACGAGGCCGGCATCCTGGGCCAGGTCACGCGCGTGTTCCCCATGCTCAGCGAGGTCACGCTGCTTGTGGACCGCGACCAGGCCATCCCGGTGCTCAACATCCGCACCGGAGCGCGCGGGGTCGCTTATGGGGATCCGGTCGCCGGCAACGAAGGCGGCATGGAGCTGCGCTTCATGCCCGCCAATGCCGATGTGCGCGAGGGCGACCTGCTGACCACCAGCGGTGTGGACGGCCTGTACCCCTCGGGCCTGCCCGTGGCCAAGGTCGTGCGCGTGGAGCGCCGCGCCGATTCGGCCTTCGCGCGCATCTACTGCGCCCCGCTGGCCCAGGTCCAGGGGGCCCGGCACGTGGTGGTGCTCAAGCCGCTGTCGGGCCATATCCCGGAGCGGCCCGAGCCGGCACCCGTGCCCAGCTCCAGCAAGAAGGGGCGCCACAAATGATCATGCCGCGCGGCCAGCCGCTGCTGCTGCCCGTCAATCCCGTCTTCATCGCCGCCAGCCTGGCGGTGGGCCTGGCCATCAACATGCTGCCCCTGGGCCGCGTGGTCTGGACGCCCGACCTGCTGATGCTGCTGATCGTGTTCTGGAGCGTGCACCAGCCGCTGCGCATCGGCATGGGCACGGCCTTCCTGCTGGGCCTGTGCATGGACGTGCAGCAGTCCGCGCTGCTGGGTCAGCATGCGCTGTCCTACTCGGTGCTGGCCTTCGGCGCCATTGCCATCCACCGGCGCCTGCTGTGGTTCAGCGTGCCCTCGCAGGCGCTGCAAGTGCTGCCGCTGTTCCTCATCGCGCATTCCATCGAACTGCTGGTGCGCGTGGTGTCGGGCGGCATATTCCCCGGCCTGTGGATCTTCGTGGCGCCGGTGCTGGAGGCGCTGCTCTGGCCCCTGGCCAGCTGGGTACTGCTGGCGCCCCAGCGCCGCCCGCCTGACCGCGACCAGAATCGCCCGCTATGACCGAACTGCGCAACGCCGAAGCGGATTCGTTCCGGTTCCGGGCCCGCGTCTACACCATCGCGCTGGTGGTGTTCCTGGCCTTCGGGCTGCTTGTCTCGCGCCTGGTGTACCTGCAGGTGGTGCGCCACGAGGATCTGGCGGCCCAGGCCGAGAGCAACCGCACGGCCGTGGTGCCCATCGTGCCCAACCGCGGCCAGATCATGGACCGCAATGGCGTGGTGCTGGCCACCAACTACGCCGCCTACACACTGGAGATCACGCCCTCGCGTACAGGGGGGCTGGAAGACACCATCGAGGAACTGGCCAAGGTGGTGGACATCCAGCAGCGCGACCGGCGACGCTTCAAGCGCCTGCTGGAAGAGTCGCGCAACTTCGAGTCGCTGCCCATCCGCACGCGCCTCACCGATCAGGAAGTGGCGCGCTTTTCCGCACAGCGCTACCGCTTCCCTGGTGTGGACATCAAGGCCCGGCTGTTCCGCAACTACCCGCTGGGCGAGGTGGGTGCCCATGCCATCGGCTACATCGGCCGCATCAACCAGACCGAGAAGGCGCGCATCCAGGACTCCGAGGACGAAGCCAACTACCGCGGCACCGAGTACATCGGAAAGCTCGGGGTCGAGCAGAGCTTCGAGAACATGCTGCACGGCCTGACCGGTGTGGAGCGCATGGAGACCTCGGCCGGCGGCCACGCCGTGCGGCGCCTGGCCAGCCACCCGGCCACGCCGGGCAACACGGTGATGCTGTCGCTGGACATCAAGCTGCAAAAGCTCATCGAGGACATGTGCGGCGACCGGCGCGGCGCGCTGGTCGCGAGCGATCCGCGCAACGGCGAGGTGCTGGCCCGGGTGAGGACGCCCACCTGCGACCCCAACCGGTTCGTCGAAGGGCTCGACAGCGAACGCTGGCAGCAGCTCAG
>NZ_JBKDTZ010000059.1:0-22739 GCF_046339755.1 Acidovorax sp.
AGGGCCTGGGGTGAGCGCGTGCCGAAGGACACGCGCATCGTCATCTGGCTCGCCGAAGCTGTTTGACCGGAGCTGCCTCGCAGAGGCAGCGCAGGGAGTTCTTCGGCGTCACCCCAGGACCGAGCATCGCAGGCTGCCCCCTCGCCACCGGCGAGGGGGACACGGGCAGCGGGGTCGCCTTTCTTTGGGGTACCTTTCTTTGGCGACGCAAAGAAAGGTACCTCGGCCGCCGGGCCGAGACCCGGCCTCCGCCCTTCACCAAGGCATGCAGCCAACTACGCAACCAACTACGAAGGCCGTTTAGCCGACAACTCCCACAACCCCTCCGCCACAGCCGCCATCTCCGCCCTCTGCCGATACAACCGAATCTCCACCGGCACATTCCACTCGGGCCCACCCGCCACCACCAGAGCCCCCGACCGCAGCCCGTCCGCGATAAGGCTCTGCGGCAACCAGGCCACCCCGCGCCCCTCCTGCGCCATGGTCTTGAGCAGCACCGCATGGTGCGCCGTGAACACCACCGCCACGCCGCCGGGCAGGGCAGGGGTGGCGGCGTCCGGTGTGTCCGAAAATACGCTGCGCATGCGCGAACGCATGATCCGCCCCAGGCCCGAGGCCTCGCTGTAGGCCAACACGGGAACGGCCGCCGGCTGGCCCATGGCATGCAGCGGCCGTTGCGGGTCGGCGGGATCGGGCGCGCTCACGGGCTGCAGCACGTCGTCTGAGATCCGCTGCATGGGGTACTGCGCCTCGTCCAGGCGGCCGGGCACCCCGGGGTGCCCGTGGCACAGCACGAACTGCACGCGGCGCTGCAGCATCAAATCCTCGCAGGCCTGCGAGCTGTCCGACATGGTCTGGATCGGGCCCATGTCCAGGCGCGACTCCAGGCCCGCCAGCCAGCGTGGGAAAAAAGTGAGCGAGAGCACGTGCGTGGCCGCAAAGCGCAGGGTGGATGCCGCGATCTCATGCGCCTCGCGGGCCCGCGTGCGGGCCGATTCGAGCTGGGCCAGCGTTGCTTGCAGCAGCGGCAGGAAACGCTTACCGGCGGCAGTCAACGCAGCGGGGTGGGCGCTGCGGTCGAACAGCTCCACGCCCACCCAGTCTTCCAGCGCACGGATGTGGCGGCTGAAGGCGGGCTGTGCGATGGCGCGGGCCTCGGCCGCACGCGAGAAGTTGCCGGTCTCGGCCAGGGCCAGGAAGTCCTCCAGCCATTCCAGGTCGAGCGGTCGGTTGCCAGGTCCCATGGTTTTATCTCGGGTGCGGGTGCGGGTGCGGGTGCGGGTGCGGGTGAGGCGATAGATGTATGCGATTCGGGTATTGGACGGCGCAGGCCCTGCCGGAAATGATGGCGCCTGTGCCAGGCCGGATCCGGGGATCGCAGGGAATGAATTATGTCCCTCAGGTCCCTGGCTGTGCCGGTTCCCCCAACCCTGAAACCTCTGCTCCTGCACCATGAAAATCGTCGACATCGCCGAATCCACCCGTCCCATCAAGTCGGACATCCGCAACGCCTACATCGACTTCTCCAAGATGACCCTGAGCCTGGTGGCCGTGGTCACCGATGTCATCCGCGACGGCAAGCCCGTGATCGGCTATGGCTTCAACTCCAACGGCCGCTACGGCCAGGGCGGGCTGATCCGTGATCGCTTCCGCCCGCGCATCCTGGAGGCCGCCCCCGCCAGTCTGCTCGACGCCACGGGCGAGAACATCGACGCGCACAAGGTCTGGGCGCAGATGATGACCAACGAGAAGCCCGGCGGCCATGGCGAGCGCTCGGTGGCCGTGGGCACCATCGACATGGCCGTGTGGGACGCCGTGGCCAAGATCGCCGGCAAGCCCCTGTACCAACTGCTGGCCGAGCGCTACGGCACGGGCACGCCCAACCCGCGCGTGTTCGTCTACGCGGCCGGCGGCTACTACTACCCCGGCAAGGGCCTGGACGGCCTGCGCAAGGAGATGAAGAGCTACCTGGCGCGCGGCTACTCGGTGGTCAAGATGAAGATCGGCGGCGCCTCGCTGGCCGACGACTGCGAGCGCATCGAATCGGTGCTCAAGATCCTCGGCCCGGGCCAGCAGCTGGCGGTGGACGCGAATGGCCGCTTCGACCTGCCCACCGCCATGGCCTATGGCAAGGCGCTCTCGCAGTACCCGCTGTTCTGGTACGAGGAGGCGGGCGACCCGCTGGACTACGAGCTGCAGGCCAAGTTGGGCGAGGTGTATGCCGGCCCCATGGCCACGGGCGAGAACCTGTTCTCGATGCAGGATGCCCGCAACCTCATCCGCCACGGCGGCATGCGCCCCGACCGGGACTGGCTGCAGTTCGACTGCGCGCTGAGCTATGGCCTGGTGGAGTACCTGCGCACGCTCGACATGCTCAAGGAATACGGCTGGTCGCCAAGCCGCTGCATTCCCCACGGCGGCCACCAGATGTCACTGGCCATCGCGGCGGGCCTGGGCCTGGGCGGCAACGAGAGCTACCCCGACCTGTTCCAGCCCTACGGCGGCTTCCCTGATGGCGTGAAGGTCGACAACGGCTACGTCTCGCTGCCGCCGCTGCCCGGCATCGGCTTCGAAGGCAAGTCGGATCTCATCTCAGAAATGCGCGCGCTGGCCTCGTAAAGCAGAGTCTCAGCGCAGGCGGAATACAGCGACAGCTTCCACCAGTTGGTGGGCCTGTCCGCTCAGGCTGCCGGCCGCCGCCGCGCTTTGCTCGACCAGCGCTGCGTTCTGCTGCGTGGCGTCGTCCATGCGCACGATGGCCTGGGTCACGCGCAGCATGTCGCGGGTCTGCTCGGCGCTGGCCTGGCTGATCTCTTCGACCAGCGCGCTCACGCCGCGGATGGAAGTGACCACCTCGTCCATGGTGCTGCCGGCGTTGCGCGCCAGGTCGGAGCCGGCCTGCACGCGGTCCACGCTGGTCTGGATCAGCGCCTTGATCTCGCGCGCTGCGCTGGCGCTGCGCGTGGCGAGGTTGCGCACTTCGCTGGCCACCACGGCAAAGCCGCGGCCCTGCTCGCCGGCCCGCGCCGCCTCGACGGCGGCATTGAGCGCCAGGATGTTGGTCTGGAAGGCGATGCCATCGATCACGCCGATGATGTCGGCGATCTTGCGCGAGCTGTCCTGGATGCCCTGCACCACCTCCACCATCTGGCCCACGACCTGGCCGCCGCGCTCGGCCACCGTGGCACCGCTCTTGGCCAGCTCGTTCGCGCGCTGGGCGCTGGCGGCGTTGTTCTGCACAGTCTGCTGCAGCTGTTGCATGGAGGACGAGGTTTCGTCCAGCGACGAGGCCTGGTCTTCGGTGCGCATGCTCAGGTCGGTATTGCCCTGGGCGATCTCGGCGCTGGCGCTGGCCACGCCTTCGGCATTGGTGCGCACGCCTGCGACCACGCGCTCCAGGTTCTCCTGCATGGCGGCCAGGGCCTGCAGCAGGCGGGCGGGTTCGTCGTTGCCGTCGATGACGATGGTGGTGGTCAAATCGCCCGCCGCCACCTTGTTGGCCAGCGACACCGCCACGCGCAGTGGGCGCACGACCGAGCGCGTGATCACCCAGCCGGCAAAGGCCCCCAGGGCCGTGACCAGCGCCAGCGCGACCAGGCTGCTGAGCAGGGCGCGGCGCGCATCCTGCGCGGCCTGCTGGGCAATGGCCGCGCTGCTGTCGGCCACCTGGCGGCTCAGTTCCCCGAGCAGCTTGGCAGGGCCCTGGTCGATGTCGGCCACGTCGGCGTCACCGGCCGAAGCGACGAAGCCCAGCGACTGGAAGGCATCGAAACCCTTGCGGTAACCCTGGGCCATCTGCGTGTGGGCGTCGACGAACTTCTGCAGCGCGGCACGCTCGCTGCTGTCCACCAGTTGCGGTGCCAGCGCCTTGGCGGCATCGGCCACGCGTTTTTCGCTGGCCTGGAAGGCGTTCCAGTGCAGCTCGCGCTTGCGCGAATCCTCGCCGCGCAAGAGCGTGTTCTTCCACTCCATCACCTGGGTCTTGAACTCGCTTTCCATGCGCGAGACGGCGCGCTCCTGCGCCACGCGCTGCAGCACGGTGGCATCGTAGGTGCCCAGCGTGCCGTAGAGCGCGGCAATGCCGAAGAGCGCGGCACCGAGCATCAGCGCCAGCACCAGGCCCAGGGCACCGGCCATGCGGGTGCCGATGGAGTAGCGGGACATGTTCATCAGGAGATCCTCGGGCCTATGCCTTCAGCTTGAGCAGGTAGACCATGACGCGCGCGGTGGTCAGGTCCAGTTCCATGAACTCGGTCAGGTCCTTGCCGGTGAGCCAGGAGGCCTCCCACTTGTTGGTCTTGAGGGTGCGCACCCAGGACTCGTGTACGGTTGCGGCCTCCACGGCGGCCACCATTTCGGCCAGCCGGGCGGCAGGGACCCCCTTGCCCGTGAACACGCCTCGCCAGTTGGCCATGACGGCATCGATGCCCTGTTCGCGGAAGGCCGGCAGGCCGAACACGCTGCGCCGCGCCGACACGCCGATGGCGCGCAGCTTGCCGGCCGCAATCGCCTCGCTGAATTCGCTGTAGCCCGACAGGCCCAGGGCGGCCTTGCCGGAGACCAGGGCATCCACGACTTCGTTGCCGCCGGCAAAGGGGCGGTAGACCAGGGCTTCGGGGCTGGCCTTGGCGGCACGGGCCAGCACGCCGGCATAGATGTGGTCCACGCCGCCTGCGGAGCCGCCGGCCACGGGCAGCGCGGGCAGGTCGGCCTTCATCGCGGCCACCAGATCCTTGGCGCTGCGGATGGGCGACGCCGCCGGCACGGCCGCCACCAGGTAGTCGCTGGTCAGGCGTGCAAGGGGCTGGATCTGCGTCAGGTCCACGGCGGGCTTTTGCAGGGCCACGGCGCCCACCATGACCATGCCGCCCATGAGCAGGGTGTTGGGGTCGTTCGCGTACTTCTCGGCATAGCGGGCCAGGCCGATGGTGCCGCCCTTGCCGCCCACGTTCTCGTATTCCACCTGGTCCACGGCGCCAGCGCCCACCAGGGCAGCGCCCAGGGCACGGCCGGTCTGGTCCCAGCCGCCGCCTGCGTTGGCGGGGATCACGATGCGCAGCGTGCCGGCCAGCTTGGCGGCCTTGGCGGGGGGCCGGGCCTGGGCGAGCGCGGCACCCAGCGGGGTCGCCAGGGCCGTCAGTGCCGCGGCGCGGACCAGCGCCTGCCGGCGCAGCATGTTCATGGATGTGGCCTTGGTCATGGGATCCCTCTTGGTAAGCGTATGTATCCAGTCGCCATGGTGGGCGCCGAAACTGTCATTTGGCTGTCCACGATATCAGGGTATACGCTCGGGCACATGACATCTGTGGCCGCCGCGCCACCATGAAAAACGCCCTGCACCGCAGGGCGGGCAGGGCGTTCCGGGGAGAGGCCCCGGCAAGGGGCCGTCGCCGAAGGGCCGGTTACAGCGAATCGATGAAGCTGCGCAGCTTGTCCGAGCGGCTGGGGTGCTTGAGCTTGCGCAGCGCCTTGGCTTCGATCTGGCGGATGCGCTCACGCGTCACGTCGAACTGCTTGCCCACTTCTTCCAGCGTGTGGTCGGTGGACATTTCGATGCCGAAGCGCATGCGCAGCACCTTGGCTTCGCGCGGCGTGAGGCCGTCCAGGATGTCCTTGACCACGTCGCGCAGGCCGGCCTGCATGGCGGCATCGATCGGGGCGGTGTTGGCACCGTCCTCGATGAAGTCGCCCAGGTGGCTGTCGTCGTCGTCGCCGATGGGGGTTTCCATCGAGATCGGCTCCTTGGCGATCTTCATGATCTTGCGGATCTTCTCTTCCGGGATCTCCATCTTCGCGGCCAGGATGGACGCATCAGGCTCGAAGCCGAACTCCTGCAGGTGCTGGCGGCTGATGCGGTTCATCTTGTTGATGGTCTCGATCATGTGCACCGGGATGCGGATGGTGCGCGCCTGGTCGGCGATCGAGCGCGTGATGGCCTGGCGGATCCACCACGTGGCGTAGGTCGAGAACTTGTAGCCGCGGCGGTATTCGAACTTGTCCACGGCCTTCATCAGGCCGATGTTGCCTTCCTGGATCAGGTCCAGGAACTGCAGGCCGCGGTTCGTGTACTTCTTGGCGATGGAGATCACGAGGCGCAGGTTGGCCTCGATCATTTCCTTCTTCGCGTCGCGCGAGGTGGCTTCGCCCTCGTTCATGCGCTTGTTGATGTCCTTGAGCTCGGTCAGCGGCACCACCACGCGGGCCTGCAGGTCCATCAGCTTTTGCTGCAGTTCCTGCACGGGCGGGATGTTGCGCGCCATCACCGTGCTCCAGGGCTTGCCGGCGGCGGCCTGCTTTTCCACCCACTGCAGGTTCAGCAGGTTGGGCGGGAAGTCCTTGATGAAGGTCTCTTGTGGCATGCCGCACTTGTCCACGATGATGCGGCGCAGCTCGCGTTCCTTCTTGCGCACGTCGTCCACTTGGCCGCGCACCATGTCGCACAGCTTCTCGATGGTCTTGGCCGTGAAGCGGATGGTCATCAGCTCTTCGGACAGGGCGTGCTGGGCCTTCACGTAGGCAGGCGTGCCGTAGCCTTCCTTGTCGTAGATCTTGTGCACCTTCTCGAACAGGTCACGCAGCTTGTCGAAGCGCTCCAGCGCCTGCTTCTTGAGTTCTTCGAGCTTCTTGGTCAGCGCCTTGGAGCCGCCCTTGCCGTCGTCGTCGTCGGCTTCTTCGAATTCGTCGAAGTCTTCCTCGGCCACATAGTCGTCGGCCTCATTGGGGTTGGAGAAGCCGTCCACGATGGTGGAGATGACGACCTTGCCCTCGCGGATCTCCTCGCCCATGTTGAGGATCTCGGCGATGGTGGCGGGCGATGCGCTGATCGCCTCCATCATGGCCATCAGGCCGCCTTCGATGCGCTTGGCGATCTCGATTTCGCCTTCGCGGGTGAGCAGCTCCACCGTGCCCATTTCGCGCATGTACATGCGCACGGGGTCGGTGGTGCGGCCGAATTCGCTGTCCACGGTGGACAGGGCGGCTTCGGCGGCTTCTTCGGCTTCTTCTTCGCTGGCGCCCGTGGGGGCGTTGTCGGTGATGATCAGCGCCTCGGCATCGGGCGTCTGCTCGTACACGGCCACGCCCAGGTCGTTCAGCGTGGTGATGACGGCTTCGAGCGTTTCGGCATCGACCAGCTTGTCGGGCAAGTGGTCGGAGATTTCGACGTGGGTCAGGTAGCCGCGCGTCTTGCCCAGCTTGATCAGGGTTTTCAGGCGCGAGCGGCGCTTGGCCAGGTCTTCCTCGGACAGGACGGTCTCGTCCAGGCCGAATTCCTTCATCAAGGCGCGTTCCTTGGCCTTGCTGATCTTCATGCGCAGCGGCTTGACCTTCTCGGCCGTGGGCGTGCTCTCGGCTTCGGCCTCGACTTCACCTTCGAGGTCGGATTCGATGTCCGACAGGTCGGCATCGTCACCGCTCTCCTCGGCACCGGCGCCGCCGGCAGCGGCGGCCTTGGGCTTGCGGCCACGCTTGGCGGGCACCTTGGCCTCGGCCGTGGCGGCACCTGCGGCCTTGGCGGGGCGGCCAGGGCGCTTCTTGGGGGCTTCTTCGCCGTCGGCCTCGGCGGCAGCCACCTTGGCGCGGGTTTTCTTGAGTTCTTCGGGGGCTTCCGTCTTCTCGGCAGACTTGTTCACAGGCACTGGTTTCACTTTCTTGGCGGCAGGGGCGGGCGCGGCGGCAAGCTTGGTGGCTACGGCCTTGGCCGGCACCTTGGCCGCGGTTTTGGAGACGGCCTTCGCGGCGGTCGCTGGAGCTGACTTGGATGGCTTCGCGGACTTTTGAGCGGGCATGAACAACCTCAGAATCAAAAACGGACACAAAGAAAGCGCAAGCGCCACAGATCCCGGCGCGGGTGGCACTGCAAAAGCCGTGCTTTTGCAGCTTGAGGGGCATCCCTCAGGGGCAAGATGTCTGGGCGAACATTTGGTGTGCAGTCCTTGCGATGGGTGGGCGGTTGTGCGCGTTTGTCACGGTGGCCCGGCTCGGAGGTGCTGCTGTCGCTCTTGCCTAACCCTACATTATACCATTTGGCGCAATTTCAAGCCGCTTTGGTGTTGACACCCAACAAAACAACACGTTTTTGCTCCAGCGCGCGGTATCGCTCCAGGGCCGAGGGGTCCTTGGCAGCCTGCAGGACCAGCACTTTCTGCTGCTCCTTGATGTCTTCGATGAGCATCCGGTTCAGTAGATCCCGCAACTCCAGCCGGAGTTCCGCCAGCTCGCCCTCGGTCTGGGCATGGGCACCGGTCATGACCTTGACCGCCAGCTCCTCGCATTCGTGTTCGCGCAGGCTCTCGCGCAGCACCGCCCAGGCCAGGGGGCCGTGCTCGTGGAACTGGGCTTCCAGCCAGGTGAACAGCGGGCCGTGGGGGGCAGGCTGGGCGCACAGGGCGCTGTGGTCGTCGTGGGTGAGCTCCTCCAGGAAGCCCATGTGCGACAGCAGCAGCCGCGCCGCATGGTCGGCCCGGCCCATGGCCGGCGTGCGGGGCAGGCGCGGCTGGGGCGGCCAGGGGGCGTCCTTGTCCTTTTTCTTCCACTTGCCGCCGCTTTTCCAATCCCCGCCGCTGCCATTCTTGCGGAACGGGGGCTTGCCGCCCCCGCCGCCATGGCCGCCCCCCTGGTCTTCGTAGCCGCCGGGCGATCCCCCTCCGCCCACGTACTCGGGCTCGTGGTGGGGCTGCCAGCCGTCCAGGTCGGGCGGCGGGCCGCCCCAGGGGGGCTCGTCGGCATAGGGGCTGGAGGCATCTGGCGCGCGCACCTGGCGCTGCTGGGGGGCCGGCGCCGGGGCGGGGGCGCGGGTGCCATCGGGGTTCCACAGCTCCGACAGGTCGCGTGCGTTGAGCTGGGTGAGCTCGGCCAGCTCGCCCAGCAGCTGGCGCTTGAGCACACCATCGGGCAGGGCCGTCCACAGCGGGCGGGCATTGCTGGCCATGTGGGCGCGGCCCTCGGCCGTGGTCAGGTCGCAGCCCTCGCTGGCCGATTCGACCAGGAAGCGGCTCAGCGGCACGGCCTCGCTCACCTGTTTGGCAAACGCATCGGTGCCGTGCGCTCGGATGAAGCTGTCCGGGTCGTGCTCGGCCGGAAGGACGAGGACCTTGATGCTGCGCGGGTCCGTGGCGTGGGGCAGGGCGCCGTCGAGCGCCTTGCGCGCGGCGCGCCGGCCGGCGCTGTCGCCGTCGAAGCTGAACACCACCGATTCGGTGAAGCGCAGCAGCTTTTGCACATGTTCGGGCGTGCAGGACGTGCCCAGCGTGGCCAAGGCGTTGTGGAAGCCCAGCTGCGCCAGCGCCACCACGTCCATATACCCTTCGGTCACCAGGGCGTAGCCATGCTCGCGGATGGGCGTGCGCGCCTCGAACAGGCCATACAGCTCGCGCCCCTTGTGGAAGACCGGGGTCTCGGGGGAATTGAGGTACTTGGGCTTGTCGTCGCCCAGCACGCGCCCGCCAAAGCCGATGCATTCGCCCTTGACATTGCGGATCGGGAACATGACCCGGTCGCGAAAGCGGTCATAGCGCTTGTCCTGCCCCTCCTCGCCCACGATGACCAGGCCGCTTTCCTCCAGCAGCGGGTCGTCGTAGCGCGGGAACACGCTGGCCAGGCTGCGCCAGCCCTCGGGCGCATAGCCCAGGCCGTAGCGCTTGGCCACGGCGCCCGAGACGCCCCGGCCCTTGAAGTAGGCAATGGCGCGCTGCGATTCGCGCAACTGGCGGCGGTAGGCGTCGCCGGCCTTCTCCAGCACGTCGGTCAGCGTGGCCTGCTTCTGGCGGGCGGCGGCGGCGCGCTCCTTCTCCTGCGGGGAGATGTCGTCGTCAGGCACCTGCAGGCCGACCTGCTGGGCCAGGTCCTGCACCGCCTCGACGAAGCCCATGCCCGCATGGTCCATGAGGAAGCCGATGGCGTTGCCATTCTTGCCGCAGCCGAAGCAGTGGTAGAACTGCTTGGAAGGGCTGACGCTGAACGAGGGCGACTTTTCCCCGTGGAAGGGGCACAGGCCCATGAAATTGGCCCCGCCCTTCTTCAACTGGACGTAGCGGCCCACGATCTCGACCACGTCGGTGCGGGCCAGCAGCTCCTGGATGAATGACTGGGGGATGGACACCCCGGCATTTTCCTCCATCCGCAATGCCCGCGGTTGGGCCCTGAATCCGGCGGCCCGGTCCTGGGGGCAACGGCCCGATGGCCCATGCAAGACGAAAACGTGCCGAACCAGCGCACTGGGCCGCTGTTCATCCACTAGCATTCCCGCCTCAAATCACAAGGAACAACAATCATGGGATTCATGAACTGGCGGGAAAAGAGTGCAGACGTGCTGCAGCAGGGGGGCGTGATCGCGCCGGATGAGCGGCTGCCCTGGCCGCAGACGGCGGCCATGGGCGTGCAGCACGTGATCGCCATGTTCGGCGCCACGGTGCTGGCACCCATCCTGATGGGGTTCGACCCGAACGTCGCCATCCTGATGAGCGGCGTGGGCACGCTGATCTTCTTCATCGTGACCGGCGGCAAGGTGCCCAGCTACCTGGGGTCGAGCTTTGCCTTCATCGGCGTGGTGATCGCGGCCACGGGCCATGCGGGCAGCGGTGCCAACGCCAACATCGGCGTGGCGCTGGGCGGCATCATTGCGTGCGGCCTGCTCTACACCCTGATCGGTGTGCTGGTGCAGGCCATCGGCACGGGCTGGATCGAGCGCTGCATGCCGCCCGTGGTCACCGGTGCCGTGGTGGCCGTGATCGGCCTGAACCTGGCGGGCATCCCCATCAAGAACATGGCAGCCAGCAACTTCGACAGCTGGATGCAGCTCGTGACCTTCGTGAGCGTGGGCCTGGTGGCCGTGCTCACACGCGGCATGGTGCAGCGCCTGTTGATCCTGGTGGGCCTGATCGTCGCCAGCATCATCTACGCGGTGCTCACCAACGGCATGGGCCTGGGCAAGCCGATAGACCTCTCCATCCTGGCGAACGCCGCGTGGGTGGGCATGCCCAACTTCGCCGCACCCGTGTTCAGCGGCAACGCCATGCTGCTCATAGCCCCCGTGGCCATCATCCTGGTGGCCGAGAACCTGGGCCACATCAAGGCCGTGACGGCCATGACCGGCCGCGACCTGGACCGCTACATGGGCCGCGCGTTCATCGGCGATGGCGTGGCCACCATGGTGAGCGGCGGTGTGGGCGGCACGGGCGTGACCACCTATGCAGAGAACATCGGCGTGATGGCCGCCACCAAAATCTACTCCACCGCCGTGTTCCTGCTGGCGGGCGTGTTCGCGCTGGTGCTGGGCTTTTCCCCCAAGTTCGGCGCGCTGATCCAGACCATTCCGCTGCCGGTGATGGGCGGGGTGTCGATCGTGGTGTTCGGCCTCATCGCAGTGGCCGGCGCCAAGATCTGGGTGGACAACCAGGTGGACTTCTCGCAGAACAAGAACCTCATCGTGGCCGCCATCACGCTCATCCTGGGCACCGGCGACTTCACGCTCAAGTTCGGCCAGTTCGCGCTGGGCGGCATCGGCACCGCCACCTTCGGCGCCATCCTGCTGTACGCGCTGCTCAACCGCAAGGAGTGAGCCGCCAGGAGGACGGACGGCCCGCGGGTTGGCCCTGAATCCGGCGGCCCGGCCCTTTGGTCTAATGGCCTGATTGCCTTTAGAACAAGTGCTTAACTGCCAAGGAACGCCGCCATGCCCCCTATGTTCGACCAGCACCTGGAGCGCAACAGCGCCAACTTCGCGCCCCTGTCGCCCCTGTCCTTCATCGAACGCACGGCCGAGGTCTACCCGTACCGGCTGGCCATCGTGCACGGCGGCCTGCGCCAGACCTGGGGCCAGACCTATGCACGCTGCCGCCAACTGGCCAGCAGCCTGAACCGGGCCGGCATCGGCAAGAACGACACCGGGGCGGCGCTGCTGCCCACCACCCCGCCCATGGTGGAGGCGCATTTCGGTGTGCCCATGGCCGGGGCCGTGCTCAACGCCATCAACACCCGGCTGGACCCGCAGACCATCGCCTTCATGCTCGACCATGGCGAGGCGCGCGCCATCATCGTGGACCCGGAATTCACCGGCACCCTGGCCAAGGCCCTGGCATGGCGCAAGTCGCAGGCGCCGCTGCTGGTGCTCACCGTGCAGGACGCAGTGTTCGGCCCGGCCGTTCAGGACCTGGGCGGCACCGACTACGATGCCTTCGTGGCCGAGGGCGATGTGCAGCATGCCTGGGACCTGCCGGCCGACGAGTGGGATGCCATCGCCCTCAACTACACCAGCGGCACCACCGGCAACCCCAAGGGCGTCGTCTACCACCACCGGGGCGCGGCCACCAATGCCATCAGCAACGTGCTGGAGTGGGACATGCCCAAAGGCGCGGTCTACCTGTGGACCCTGCCCATGTTCCACTGCAACGGCTGGTGCTTTCCCTGGACGGTGGCGGCCCGCGCGGGCGTCAACGTCTGCCTGCGCCGGGTGGAGGCGCAGGCCATCTTCGACGCGATGCGCGAGCACGGTGTCACCCACTACTGCGGCGCCCCCATCGTGCATGGCATGCTGGTCAATGCGCCCGATGCCATGAAGTCCGGCGTGCCCGCCGGCATCCAGGCAATGGTGGCCGGTGCGGCGCCGCCCGCGTCCATGATCGAGGGCATGGAAAAGATGGGCTTCGCCCTGACCCATTTCTATGGCCTCAACGAGGTCTACGGCCGTGCCACCGTCTGCGCGAAGCACGAGGCCTGGGACGCCCTGGACATTGGCGAGCGCGCCTGCCTCAACGCGCGCCAGGGCGTGCGCTACCACCTGCAGCGCGATGTGCGCGTGCTCGACCCCGCAACCATGCAGCCCGTGCCGCAGGACGGCCAGACCATGGGCGAGATCATGTTCCAGGGCAATATCGTGATGAAGGGCTACCTCAAGAACCCCAAGGCGACCGAGGAGGCCTTCGCCGGCGGCTGGTTCCACAGCGGCGACCTGGCCGTGCAGTATCCCGACGGCTACATCAAGATCAAGGACCGCACCAAGGACATCATCATCTCGGGCGGCGAGAACATCTCCTCCATCGAGGTCGAGGACGTGCTCTACCGCCACCCCGCCGTGCTGGCCGCCGCCGTGGTGGCCCGGCCCGACCCCAAGTGGGGCGAGACACCCTGCGCCTTCGTCGAGCTCAAGGCGGGCGCCCAGGTCACGCCCGAGGACATCGTGGCCCACTGCAAGCAGCACCTGGCCGGCTTCAAGGTGCCGCGCGCCGTGGTGTTCGGCGAGCTGCCCAAGACCAGCACGGGCAAGATCCAGAAGTTCGAGCTGCGCAGGCAGGCGGGGTCTGCCGCGGCCATCGACGTCTGAAGGGCGTCTATCCGTCGCCAGGCATCTGCGCCTGCAGCCACTGTGCGAAGCACTGTGCCTCGGGGCCTGCACCGGGTGCCAGGCCGTAGTAGTGGCGCGTGAGCGGCAGGCGCACGGCGGGCAGGGGACAGAGCAGGCGGCCGGCCGCCATGTCGTGGGCCACCAGCGAGAGAGGGACCAGGGCACAGCCCAGCCCATCGAGCGCCGCCTGCACCACGAAGTGCAGGTGGTCGAACTGCAGCTGGCTGGCCGGGCGCAGGCGCGGCATTCCGGCCTGGCGCTTCCAGTGCTCCCAATCATCGGGGCGCGAGCGCGACCACAGCAGCACATGGGCCGCCAGGCCGCGGGGTTCGGCCACGCCCTTGGTGGCGAACAGGGCTGGGGCGCCCACGATCAGTGCCTCGTCCTGCAAAAAAGGCTGTACCGCGACGGATGCCGGCCAGCCCGTGTTGCGGCCGCGGCGGATCGCCACGTCAAAGGGCTCGCTCGCCTGGTCGGGTGCGACGGTGCTGGTGACGACCTTGGGCTCGATGCCGGGGAACTGCGCCACGAAGTCCGGTAGCCGGGGAATCACCCAGCGCACCGCGAACGAGGGGCGCACGTTGATGGTGAATGTGCGTGCGGGTGCGTCGTCCATCAGTGACCGGGCTGCGGCGCCGATCTGTGCCAGGGCCGGGGCCACCTCGGCAAAGAAGCGCTGCCCCTCGGCCGTGAGCGACACCTGCCGCACGCGCCGCTCGAACAGCGCCACGCCCAGGAATTCCTCCAGCGCCTTGACCTGCCGGCTGATGGCGCCATGCGTCACGAACAGCTCGGCCGCGGCCAGCGTGAAGCTCTGGTGGCGCGCCGCCGCGGCAAAGGCGCGCACGGCGTTGAGCGGGGGCAGGCGGGGCGTCATGCGTGCGATTTTCTCACGCATGCAGGGCCGTAAACTCGTTTGTCGCTGGCAGTGTGGCGCTGCAACATGGCAGCCGTGCCCACCTCCTTTCCCGTCTTTCTTCAGGAGCCCGCCATGACCGCTGCCGCCATCGCCGAGACCGGCCATTCCATCGACACCCTTGCCCGGCTCGAAGCCCTGTTCGGCACGCCCGGCGAGGCCTCGCTGAGCAAGGAAGTGCCGTATGTGCACCCTTCGTACCGCGCGATGATCGAGGCGTCGCCCTTTGCCGTGCTGGCCACCACCGGCCCCGGCGGGCTCGATGCCTCGCCGCGCGGCGACCCGCCCGGCTTCGTGCAGGTGCTCGACGAGCGCACCCTGCTGCTGCCCGAGCGGCGCGGCAACAACCGCGTGGACAGCCTGCGCAACATCGTGGCCGACCCGCGCGTGGCGCTCTTGTTCCTGATCCCCGGCGTGGGTGAGACCTTGCGCGTGAACGGCCGTGCCAGCATCACCACGGCCCCGGATCTGATGGAGCGCTTCGTGGTGGGCGGCCAGCCGCCCAAGTGCGTGGTCCGCATCGCGGTGGACACGGTGTACTTCCAGTGTGCGCGCGCCATCCTGCGTTCGCGCCTGTGGGGGCCGGTAGACCCTGCTGCGCCGCGGCCGGTTCCTACGCCGGGTGCCATCCTTTCGGCCATCAGCCAGAGCTTCGACGGTGCGGCGTATGACCAGGCACTGCCGGAACGCCAGCGCACGACTTTGTACTAGAACAAAATTTGTACTGGTACAAAAAAGCCGCCACGGACATGCATTCCGTGGCGGCTCTCCAGGTCAGATCACAGCGACCGCAGGAAGGCCAGCAGCGCCTCGCGGTCCGCCGTGGGCAGGGCCTCGAAGCGGCGGCGCGCGGCATCGGCCTCGCCGCCGTGCCAGAGCACGGCCTCGGTCAGCGTGCGTGCGCGGCCGTCGTGCAGGTAGCCCACCTTGGCGGCCTGGCCCGCACCCATCACCTTCTCGGTGTAGCCGATGCCCCACAGCGGCGCGGTGCGCCACAGCGCGCCTGTGGCCTGGCCCTGCGCGAAGTTGTCGGCCAGCTCGGTGCCCATGTCGTGCAGCAGCAGGTCGGAGTAGGGCTTGATGGTCTGGTTGCGCAGTTCGGCGAACAGATGGCCGGAGCCGGTCTTCATCTCCGCCGTGTGGCAGGCCACGCAGCGCAGGCTGTCGAACAGCTTGGCGCCCAGGGCGACCTGCTGCGGATTCACGCGGTGCTCGTCCAGCGGGGCCACGCCGCGGGGGAAGCCGCTTTCCAGGCTGCGCTGGGCGGGCACGGCCACCAGGGCCAGGTAGTTGGAGATCGAGGCCAGGTCGGCCTCGGTGATGCCGGCCTTGCGCACGCCCGATGCGCAGGCCGTGGGGCCGTAGTTGCAGTCGCGCGAGGGGTAGACGCTGGAGGTGACCGACATGTCCTGCAGCAGCGCGGTGGCCGCCTGCTGGCGCAGCGTGGCCTTGGAGGCCTTCCAGCCGACGCGGCCCAGGCGCACCACGCCGCTCTCGGGGTCGTAGACGTAGTTGGGCACGCCCTTGACGCCGTCGGCATCGGGCACGCTGCGGGCGCGGGCCTGGATGTCGGCCTCGGGCACGGCCTCGAGCAGGCCCATGCCGATCATCGGCGGCGCGGCGCGCAGCGAATGCACGGCCGGCACGGGGCCATCGAAGCCGAGCACGGGCTTGCGCAACTCCACCACGGTGCCGTCGGCCAGGCGCACGTTGCGTGTCTCGAACTTGGCCACGCGCACGCTGTTGCCCCAGTCCTGCGCCTCACCAGTGGCGGCGCGGGCGTTCATCTGCAGCACGCTGCCGTAGCGCGGGTGCGGCTGCTGCTGGCCGCCGTCGCCCAGGCTGGCGGTCTGCAGCGACATGCTGTCCAGGCGCTGGTTGACCTGCATGGGGGCCGGGCTGCGGCCGTTGTTCACGTGGCAGGCGACGCAGGCCGACTGGTTGAAGTGCGTGCCCTGCAGCTTGGCGGCCGGCAGATAGGGGTCGTTGCCCGACTCGCTGTGCGCGCCGGTGTTGAAGCTGGTGTGGATCAGCCGGCGCCCCTCGACGAAGCGCTGCATGTTCTGCATGCCCACGTTGTTGAACGGCTGCTGGAACATCGAGGCGCCGTTGTCCGAGTAGTTGTACGAGACCGAGCCCGTGCCGCCCGACAGCGTGATCGCCGGCAGCGGCGCCGAGTTCAGCCGCGGCTGCACGCCATACCAGGGCACGAGGCCGGTGCCCACCACGTACAGCCATTCGGCCGAGTAGTAGCGGATGCCACCGCTGTCACCCTTCGCGGCCATGGACTCGCGCGTGCTGAACATGGCGGGGGAGACTTCGATGGAATCGCCCACCACCAGCGCGCGCGAAGGCACGTTGGTGCCGTTGGGCAGGCCGTCGGCACCCAGGCCGCCGTGGCCGGGGTAATCCTTGATGCGCAGCGTGCAGGGGCCGTTGATCCCGTCGGGGCTGGCCAGGCGGCCATTGGCCGGGTAGGGCGTGGGCGTGCAGATCTTGACGCTGCGGTCCACCAGCTCGCCCGGGTTCATCCAGCCGTAGCCGGTGACGCCGGGCCGGTCGAAGGCGCGGAAAAAGGCCGTGTCGCCCGGCAAAAAATCCACCGTGGTGTAGCGGTTGACCACCAGCGTGGGCTTGGTGACACCGGCCACGCGGCTGTTGTCGATGATCTCCATGCCCCAGGTGCGGTTCTGGAAGTACTGGGTCACGAAGGTCAGGTGCGCGCCCGGACCCTTGTCCACCGGGGCGCCCGTGACCGGGTCCACCGTGTCGTTGGGGCCGTAACCGATCTCGTTCCACTCCTCGCCGCGCTCGCGCCCATGGCGGCCCAGCGCCCGTGCACCGAAGCGCGTCACCAGCGTGCCGTCGGCCAGGCGGAACTGCGTGGTTTCGGCGGGTTCGGCCGAGGCGGGCAGGGGGGCCAGCCCCAGGCCATTGGCCGGATAGCGCCAGGCCGAAGTCGCGCCCACGCCCTGGGTGTTGTCGGTGCCGGGGGTCTTGAACTCCACCTCGAACAGCGAGTAGCCGTAGCCGCCTGCGCGGGCCACGCCCTGCAGGCGCAGGTAGCGGGCGCTCATGCCCAGATTCAAAAATTCTTCGGTGCCGCCCTTGCCATTGGTGACGTAGCGGATCTGCGTCCAGGTGCTGCCGTCCTGCGACACCTGGAGCGCGTACTCCTTGCCATACGAGCGCTCCCACACGAGCTTCATGTAGCCGACATCGACCCTGGCGCCAAAGTCGAACTGGATCCAGGCATCGTCCACGAAGGTGCTGCCCCAGCGGCTGTTCGGGTTGCCGTCGATGGCAGCCGCAGCCGCCATGCCCGGGTTTTCCACCGCAGAGGAAGTCGCGGCCACGGGCTTGATGGCCACGCCCGGCTGGGTGGGCGCTGCAGCCGCCACCTCGTAAGCCGATTTGTGCTGGACATAGACCACGTTGGACGCAGACTGCGAGGCCTCCTGTCCGCTGCCGCCGCCGTCCGGGCTACCGCCGCCGCAGGCGGCCAGGCCCAAGGCCAATGCGCTCAAGGCACCCCAGCGCGCACCGCGGTGCGCGCGCTTTTTCATCGTGTATTGCATGCTGTTCCCACCCCGCATCCATGTGCGTTTGTTGTGGGCAAATCATAGGCATGAAGACCATTTCACCGTCTACCGCTGTGGCGCGGCCGCCGCGGTTAATTTGCGTTAATTAGTTGCAAAACGTGTGCGAATGTATCTGCCAATGGGCGATTTCTGGCCGGATTCACGTGGCGCGGTGCCGGCCGTGGGGTCTGCCCGCTTTTGGGGCAGTTGCATATGGATGCAATCGTATTGCAGGAACGCTCCGGGAGGTTGCCGCCCTGCAGACTTGCGCTGTGCGTGAGAAGATGCCGCGCCCGGGGCCGCCGCCGGCGGTCCGCGGATTTTGCAACTCCCGCAGGAACCACGCATGACCCAGCAACACCCTTTGCTTGCACTCCACGACGGCCGCTCCATCCCCCAACTCGGCCTGGGCGTCTGGCGCACCCCGGCCGATGCCACCGCGCAGGCCGTGAAGGCGGCGCTGGACGTGGGCTACCGGCATATCGACACGGCAGCCATTTACGGCAACGAGGCCGGCGTGGGCGAGGGCCTCAAGGCCAGCGGCGTACCGCGTGGGGAGGTGTACATCACCACCAAGCTGTGGAACGCCGAGCAAGGCTTCGACAGCACGCTGCGCGCCTTCGACGCCAGCATGCGGCTGCTGGGCCTGGACGTGCTCGACCTGTACCTGATCCACTGGCCAAACCCTTCGCGCGAACTGTATGTGGACACCTGGCGCGCCTTCGTCCGCCTGCGTGAAGAGGGGCGGGTGCGCTCCATCGGTGTTTCCAACTTCGAGCCCGAACACATCGACCGCCTCGTGCAGGAGACCGGCGCAAAGCCCGTGCTCAACCAGATCGAACTGCACCCGCGTTTCCAGCAGCACCGGCTGCGTGAGTACCACGCCAGGCAGGGCATCGCCACGCAGGCCTGGAGCCCGCTGGGCCAGGGCCAGTTGCTGGAGGATGCCGGCATCCAGGCCATCGCCAGCAAGCATGGCAAGACGGCGGCCCAGGTCGTCGTGCGCTGGCACATCGAGATGGGCCATGTGGTGATCCCGAAGTCGGTGAACCCGGGCCGCATTGCCGAGAACGCGGGCGTGTTCGACTTCGCGCTCGATGCAGAGGACATGGCCGCCATCGCGAAGCTGGACCAGGCACAAGGGCGCATCGGCCCGAACCCGCTGACAGCCGATTTCTGATCTTTTGCGCCTCGCGCGCCCGCTACTGCAGGGCCGGGAGGTCGCGGTCCTTCGAGGAGGAAGCCGAGCGCAGCTTGCGCTCGTAGCCGTCCATCTCCTTGAACGCGACGATCTCGCGGCCCCGGTACTTGGCGTACTCGGCCATGAAGGCCTCCGTGTCCGCATACGGGCCTGCCATATGGCCCGGCCGCTTGGAGTCGGCAAAGAACCAGGTCTGGCCATCGCGCTGGAACGAGGCCACCCAGTGGCGCCGCAAGGTGTTGCCGCGGATGGCGACCGGGTTGAACTCGATCATCACGTAGCCGGGGCGCGAGGCCGGGTCCACGGCGCGCAGCGTCTCCACGGCAAAGCGCGCCAAGTCCACGCAGACGCCCCGCGGGTTGGCAAAGAAGGCGGCCGGCTCATGGATGGGCATGCGCCCGCTGCGGCTGCGCTGGGTTTCGGACAGCTGCATGGCACGCTGCAGGTCGTACTCGAAGCGGGCACCGATCCAGGTGTTGACGTCTGCAGAGCCCTTCCAGCGCTGCAGCGCTTCGGCGTACGAGGCCGGCGCATCGGCCAGGAGCATGGTGGTGCGGCCCGGCTCCGGCGCATCCGAGGCCGGGTCTGCCGTGCTGGTGGCCTCGGGCGCAGGTGGCCGTGTGCCGCAGCCTGCAGCGAGGCTGGCGGCGGCAATGACAAGCATTCTTCGTTGCATGGCAGGTGTCTCCGGTCCTTGGAGCGTATGGACTGTGGCTTGGCACCAAAGGTTCCCGTGCAACGGACTCAGGCCGCCTCCGCCGCAAACCCCGCTGCCGCATCGCGCAGCGCCTGCGCCAGCAGCGCCACCTCGGCGTACTGCGCCCCTTCGGAACGCTGGAACAGCGTGATCGGCGGCAGCGTCCAGCCAAAGCGGTGCGGCACGATGGCCACGCCGGCAATGCGCACCAGCTCCTGGGCGATGTCGGCCGGGACGATGGAGACAGCGCGCTCGCTGGCCGCGATCAGCTCGCCGATGACCTTGGACGACAGGCTCTCCACATAGGCCTGCGGCGGTGCCACGCCGGCACGCAAAAAGAAATCGGTGATCTGCTCGCGCATGGGGGTCTGGCGTGCACCCAGCACCCAGTCGAGCTCGGCCAGCTCGGGCCAGGACAGCGGGCGCCGCGCCAGGCGCGCTGAGAGCCGGCGGTGGGCGATGAGCCGGGGCTCCTGGTGGTAGAGCACCTCATGGACCAGACCGTCCATGTCGAGCACCGCCGACGCGCGGCCGACCACGCAGTCGAGTTCGTGCGCGCGCAGGCGCTGCAGCAGGTGGTCGCTGGTGCCCTCGTGGATGCTGACGGTGGCGCGCAGCCCGCGCGGCCGGGTCTGGCCGATGGCTGCGGCCAGCAGGCGCCCGGGCACAAAGGGGATCACCCCGATCTGCAGGTGCGCGGCCCGGCCCACGCGGGCCGCCTCCACATCGAGTGCCCAGTGGCTGAGGTCCTGCAGCATGGTGCGTGCGCGGGCCAGCGCCAGGGTACCCAGGGCCGTGGGCACCATGCCGCGCGGCTGGCGCTCGAACAGCGGCGCACCGAAGATGGCCTCGACCTCGGCCAGCGCATGGGTGATGGCCGGCTGGCTGGTGGCCATGTGGTGCGCCACGCGGGTCAGCGTGCCATGCGCCGCTATCTGCTGCAGCAGCACCAGGTGGCGCATCTTCAGGCGCGAGGCCAGGCGTGCCTGCACGGCCTGGGCGGCATCGGTGTCGTGGGAGGGCATGTCGGTCGGTGTGAAAAATGGTATGCAAAAAATTGCATGGGTGAATAGTAATTGCTGATGGTTTGCTTATATGAACCGCACACAATCCAGTGGGAAAGCTGCTGCTTGGGCAGCGCCAGGCAACAACATCAAAGCAAAGAGGTGGCAATGGATTGGTCGGTGTTCGTGATCGTGGCGCTCGGTGCGGCGGCAGCAGGCTTCGTGCAGGGACTGTCGGGCTTTGGCTTCGGGCTGACGGCCATGTCCCTCTGGGCCTGGACGCTGGAGCCGCGCCTGGCGGCGGTGCTGGTGGTCGCGGGCTCGCTCACGGGGCAGGTGCTCGCCGCGTTCTCGGTGCGCCGGGGCTTCGACCAGCTGCGGCTGCTGCCTTTCGTGCTGGGCGGCCTCGCCGGCATCCCCATCGGCGTGGCGCTGCTGCCGCGGCTGGACATGGACACCTTCAAGCTCGTGCTGGGCACGCTGCTGGTGCTGTGGTGCCCCGCCATGCTGCTGGCCAAGCAGCTGCCCCGCCTCACGCGCGGCGGCCGGCTGGCCGATGCGGTGGTGGGCATGGCGGGCGGGGTGATGGGCGGCATCGGCGGCTTCACTGGCGTGCTGCCCACGCTGTGGTGCACGCTGCGCGGCTGGGACAAGGACGCCCAGCGCGCCGTGATCCAGAACTTCAACCTGGCCATGCTGCTGGTGACCATGGCGGCCTACCTGGCCACGGGCCTGGTCACGGCGCCCATGCTGCCCCACCTGGCTGTTGCCCTGCCCGCCATGCTGGTGCCCGTGCTGCTGGGCGCACGGCTGTACCACCGCATCAGCGAGGCGCGCTTTCGCCAGATCGTGCTGGGCATGCTCACGCTGTCGGGTGTGGCGATGCTGGCGGCGGCGCTGCCGCGGGTGCTGGGGTGAGCAACAGGCCGTAGTATCCCCACCGGCGGTGCGCAGTGCCCGCCGTGACAACAACACTGGAGACATGAATATGAAGAAGAAAGCAATGCTGTTGGCAGCGGCTGCGGGCGCAGCCCTGTCCCTGGCTGCCACTCCGGCCCTGGCCGACGTGTTCACCAAGGAAGAACTCATCAAGGTCAACAAGGAAGCCGCCGGTGGCGGCAAGGGCACCTTGATCGGCGAATACGCCTTCACGCGCGACAAGGCGCTGAAGGACCAGGCGATCAAGGAAATCAGCTGGCTGACCTTGAAGCCCGGTGACTCCATCGGTTACCACAAGCACACGACCAATGAAGACACCTACATCATCATTTCGGGCCGTGGGACCTTCAAGGACAAGGATGGCAAGGACGTGCCGGTGAAGGCTGGGGATGTGACCATCGTGCGCAAGAACGAGTCGCACGGGCTTGCGAACACGGGCACGGAGCCGCTGGTTTTTGTGGATGTGATTGCGGAGCAGTAATTTCTCTGCATGCGTGTGCGCTTTGTTTTGAACGGCGTGCTTTGATTGAGGGCGGGAGCCGGGATGTGCTGCGCCCGGCGTGGCTGTTTTGCTCGCATGCCTTTGTTGAGGGTGGGAGCCGGGTCTCGGCCCGGCGGCCGAGGTACTTGTTCTTTGTTTCGCCAAAGAAAAGTACCCAAAAGAAAGGCGACCCTGCTGTCCGTGTCCCTTCGCTTCGCTGCGGGCAACCTGCGATGCTCGAAGCTGGGGTGCGCCGAAGAACTCCCTGCGCTGCCTCTTTGAGGCAGCTCCGGTCAAACAGCTTCGGCGAGTCAGATGACGAAGCGCGTGTGTCCTGCGGCACACACGCCACCCCAGCTCCTGCGCTTCTCGGCACGTCCAGAAGGGATTGGGGGCCCCACACGGGCCATTGCTCCGCTCGGCCCGGTCTGCCGTCGCTGCGCTCGGCCTGGGCAGGGCGGCTGTGCCCAGCGCGTGACCTATACCCGGCGCAGCTGCGAAGCAGCAGCCGTCCCTGACCCCGCTCCCCACCCCTGCTGGCTGCGCCGAGAAGCGCAGGGCCTGGGGTGGGTGCGTGTGCC
>NZ_JBKDTZ010000060.1:0-25857 GCF_046339755.1 Acidovorax sp.
GGGCAGCGGGGTCGCCTTTCTTTGGGGTACGTTTCTTTGGCGACGCAAAGAAAGGTACCTCGGCCGCCGGGCCGAGACCCGGCCTCCGCTCTCAGCAAAGGCATGCAGCCAAACAAGCGCTGAACAGCCGGTCACACATCCCGGCAACCTCAGGAGACAGCCCGCCGTTGCCATGCCGACTTCTGCAGCCAGAACTGTCTTCCAACTGGAGCATGTGCCAAGGACAGCGACGCCGCTGGGGACCGGCGCAGTCAGCCTGCACAGGTCCCGGGCCACACATTGCGTTGCAGTTGGCACCCCCCGTAAAGGGAATCTGCCGTGGCGAACTGTCACACAGGCTTATCATTCCGGTGGCAGGCGGGCCGCAAACCGCCCCCCACCCCCCGCGCCTTCCCGACCGCCGCCCTTGTTTGTAGTTGATGACCACCGCCACACCCTCTTCGGATTCCGCTTCTGCGTCCCCCGCCCTGCAAAAGCCCAACCTCTTCGTGCGCGTGCTGCGCGTGCTCATGTCGCGGGTGGCCCGGGTCACGGTGATCGGGGCCGAGCATCTGGACACGCCGGGCGGCAAGATCGTGGTTTGCAACCACGTGGGCTGGGCCGATCCGCTGTGGGTGGGCTATGCCGCGCTGCCGCGCAAGCTGCACCAGATGGCCAAGAAGGAGCTGTTCGAAACCAAACTCGGGGCCTGGTTCGTGAGTTCGGGCGGCGGCTTTCCGGTGGACCGGGGCAGCCCCTCGACCGCCACCATCCGGCAGGTGGTCTCGCTGGTGCAGGCGGGCCAACTGGTGCTGATCTTCCCGGGGGGTACGCGCAATGCCGAGAACCCCGAGGCCAAGCGCGGCGCTGCCACCATCTGCCTGCGCGCCAAGGGCCAGATCGTGCCGGCGCACTTCGACGGGCCGGGCGAGATCCGCGCCAGCCACTTCTTCACCCGCCCGCGCATCCGCATCACCTTCGGGCCGCCCATCGTGCTGCCGCCCGATGCCACGGCCAACAAGGAATCGGCCCTGGCACTCACGGTAGCGATGGATGAGGCGATGAAGCGCGTTGCGGAGCAGCGCCCCGACTGAGTCGCTTCGCGCAGTGCCGGCTCAGAAGGTATGGATGAATCCGGCGTGTCCGAGCAGGCCGCCAGAACGCGTGCGACCTAGGCGCAAAGCGCAGCCATTTGCCGTGTACGCACCGTAGGTGGCGCCACGCCTCAAGCGCCCGGCCGGACAAGCCGAAGGGAAGGGCCTTCGCGACCCCGAAATCAGTGTTGACAGGCCCTGCACCAACTTTCCCGACAACTGGGCGCGCTGGGCCAACGCCGCCGGCCTGCGGCGCGAGTTCAAACCGTGCCCCGTCTATGACCTGAGCATGAACCTGATCTTCGCGGTCAAGGAGGGTGTGGGCATCGCCATCACCCAGCCCTGCATGATCGAGCGCGAACTGCGCAGCGGTGAACTGTTGATGCCGTTTGCGCTGCCGGTCTCCACGGGGCGCGGCTACTTCGTGTGCATCGACCGGGACCGGCCTGCGGCACCGGGGCAGCTGGCCTTCATGGAATGGGTGCAGGACGGGGCGAAGCGGATGACCGATCCGGCGTGAGCCTTGCTCAGCCCGTCAAGGCGCGCAGGCTGGGCACCGCCTGCGCCCACCACAGCCGCCAGCGCATGCCCCAGCCCGGGGTGTAGCCGCTGGTCGCAAAGCGCACATCGCCATGCGCATCCACCACCACCAGGGCGGGCACCACGCGCACGCCCCAGGCGCGCGACAGCTCGGCCTGCGGGTCCACCGCCGTGGGCCAGGGCATGCCGCGCTGGCGCTGCACCTGGGAGACGCGCTGGGCGTTACCGGACTGCATGGCAACGCCGAGCACGGGCCAGTCCGCGGACAGGCTGGCGACCGATGGCTCTTCGAATTTGCACACCGGGCACCATTCGGCCCAGAAATGCAGGGCCACGGCGCGGCCCGGGTGCTGTGCGCGCCATTGGTCCAGCGTGGTGGTGGTGCCATCGGCCAGGGTGATGGCCGCGTCGGGCGCGGGGCCTGTGGGCAGGTCGCGCGTGCGCCAGGCATCCACGCCGGCCACCACCAGCAGGGCGAGCAGCACGGTGGCCAGGTGCTGGCGCCAGCCCCGGCGCAGGGACTGCCAGGCGCGGCGTGGCAGGGTAGAGAAGGTCAGCGCAATACTTCCAGCAGGCGGTCCAGCCCACCTTCGTTGATCGCCACCTTGGCCTGCGCACGCACCGTGGGCTTGGCGTGGTAGGCCACCGACAGGCCGGCCGCGCCCATCATGGGCAGGTCGTTGGCGCCGTCGCCCACGGCAATCGCCTGCGAGGGCGCAATGCCCATGAGCGAGGCCACTTCGAGCAGGGTGCGGCGCTTCTCTGCGCCGTCGCAGATGTCGCCCCAGGCCTGGTCCAGCATGCGGCCGGTGAGCAGGCCGTCCTGCACTTCGAGCATGTTGGAGCGGGCAAAGTCGATGCCCAGGCCCGCCTTCACGCGGTCGGCAAAGAAGGTGAAGCCGCCCGAAACCAGCAGAGTGGTCAGGCCCGCAGCCTTGGCGGCGCTGACCAGTTCCTTGGCGCCGGGGTTGAAGCGCAGGTGCTCGCTGAACACCTGCTCCATGTGGGCCACGGTCACGCCCTTGAGCAGGGATACACGCTGGCGCAGGCTTTCCTTGTAGTCGGTGATGAGGCCCTGCATGGCCGCCTCGGTGATGGCGGCCACCTCGGCCTTGCGGCCGGCAGCGTCGGCGATCTCGTCCACGCACTCGATGTTGATCAGGGTGGAGTCCATGTCGAAGGCGATCAGCTTGTAGCTCGACAGGGACAGCGGGGCGTCGATGCCCTGGACGACGAGGCCGGGGGCGAATTCGGTGGCGTTTTTCATGGAAAGAGGCAGGTTCGGAGATCGGAACCCCCCAATGGTATCGCCCACCAGGGTGTCCCCCCTACGGCCCGGTACCTATGCCGATGGGGCATAGCTCTCAGTGCCTGGGCCTTGTGGCAGCACAATCCCGTTTTTGTCATAGTACAAAGCATGACTTTTCCTTTGAACCCTGAGCGCCGGGCCCTGTTGCTGCTGCTGGCCGCCGCCGTTTGCACGGGCGTATCGGCACAGTCCGCCGACAAGCGCCCCATCCGCCTGGTCGTGCCGTTTGGCCCCGGCGGCGTGGCCGACCTCACGGCGCGCACCGTGGCGCAGAAGATGACCGAAGCCACGGGCCAGCCCATCGTGGTGGACAACAAGCCCGGCGCGGGCGGCATCGTCGCGGCCGACGCGGTGGCCAAGGCAGCGCCCGATGGCCGCACGCTGCTGCTCATGTCCAATGGCAACGCGGTGAGCGCCGGCCTGTTCAAGAGCCTGCCGTTCGACCCGGTGAAGAGCTTCGCCCCGGTGTCCCTGCTCGGCACCTTCGACATCGCCCTCGTCACCAGCAGCAAGTCGCGCTTCAAGGACATCGCTGCGCTGCTCGCCTACGCCAAGGCCCACCCCGGCAAGCTCAATATCGGCACCATCAACATCGGCAGCACCCAGCACCTCGCGGCCGAGCTGTTCAAGCGCAGCCTGGGCATCGACGTGGCCATCGTCCCGTTCAACAGCACATCGGCCGTGGTCAGCGCGCTGCTGGGCGAGCAGGTGGATGCGGCCGTGGAGATCCTGGCGCCGGTGCTGGCGCAGATTTCGGACAACACGCTCCACGCCCTGGCCGTGATGGGTGAGAAGCGCTCGCCCGTGCTGCCCCAGGTGCCCACCGTGGCCGAGAGCGGTGCGCCGCAGTTCAACGTGGCCTCGTGGAACGCCTTTGCCGCGCCGGCGGGCACGCCGCCCGACATCATTGCGCGGCTGAACAGGGATACCAATGCCGCGCTTAACGCGCCCGAGGTCAAGGCCCGGCTGCTGCAACTGGGCGTGCAGGCCAGCGGCGGCACG
This sequence comes from Acidovorax sp., assembly GCF_046339755.1. Lineage (GTDB taxonomy): Bacteria > Pseudomonadota > Gammaproteobacteria > Burkholderiales > Burkholderiaceae_C > Acidovorax. The sequence continues at coordinate 3,925 of NZ_JBKDTZ010000060.1, forward strand.
CCCCAGGCGCAGGCCGACTTCTTTGCGCGCGAGATCAAGCGCTGGGGCGATGTGATCCAGCAGGCAGGGATCCAGAAGCAGTAGGCACAAGGGCGCTGGCCGCCCAGGCCACGAGCGCATCGGCAATGCGCCCGGGCTGGTCCTCGGGCGCCAGGTGGCCGGCATTGCCGCAGTCCCGCACCGTGAGGCTTGCGATGTTGGCGCGGCACCAGGCCTCCATGGCCGGGCCAATCATCAGCGTGGGCGATCCAGTGAAGGTGAGCAGCAGCTTCGGTACATCACCAGACCTGCCCAGCCAGTCGCCATAGGCCTCGACGCGCGCCACCACGTCGGCGGGCGACGCTTCGATGGGAATGGCGCGCGGCCAGGCCAGCAGCGGGCGCCGGCTTTCAGGCGTGGCATACGGTGCCTCGTACACCGCACGGTCGGCCGCCGCCAACGGCGTGAGCACCGTGGCGGTGAGCGAGCCTGCGAGGAACTGGTTCTCTTCGATGACCAGCCGCTCGCCCAGCCCCGGCGTGCGAAACGCCTCGAAGCGTGGCCGTGCCGCTGCGGGGAAGTCCGCCCAGGCCATGGGCTTGACGATGGTCTCCATGAACGCGATGCCGCGCACCCCGTGCGCATGCGTGCGCGCCCAGTCGAAGGCGAGCGACGCACCCCAGTCGATGCCCACGAGCACGACATCCTGCAGGTCCATCGCATCGAACCAGGCCGCGAGGTAGCGCGCATGGTCGTCGTAGGTGTATGCGATGTCGGGCTTGCCCGACCGCCCCATGCCGATCAGGTCCGGTGCAAGGCAGCGGCCCAGCCCCTGCACACGGGGCAGCACCTTGCGCCACAGGTAAGACGAGGCGGGGTTGCCATGCAGAAACACCCAGGCCGGCCGTGCCCCTGGGGTGCCGGTGTCTTCGTAGTGGATCTGCGAGTCGAGAACGGAAATGGCGGGCATGGGGCGATTCTCAAAAATGGTAAGGTACCTGTCTAGTTTAGTGAAATGGACAGGTACCTGTCAAATTAGCCATGAACCCATCGACCACTTCCACCACGGCCGCCGCCAGCACACCCGGCTCCCTGGGCGTGCTGCTGCGCCTGCTGCACCAGCAGTTCGCCGGCGCGGTGGACGATGCCCTGGCCGAGGCCGGCTTTGGCGACGTGCGCGCGGCGCATGCCAGCGTGTTCACCTTTGTCCCGCCCGAAGGCATGCCCGTGAGCGAGCTCACGCAGTTGGCGCACGTGCGCAAGCAGTCGATGGCGCAGACGGTGGACGAGCTGGAAAAGCTCGGCTATGTGGAGCGCCGCCCCAGCCCCACGGACAAGCGCTCGCGCCTGGTGTTCCTCACCGCGCGGGGCCAGCAGATCCGGCCGCTGGCCATGGCCGCGGGCAGCCGCACCGAGGTGCAGTGGGCGGCCCTGGTAGGGCCGGGAGAGCTCGATGCGGTCAAGGAAGGGCTGGCGCGGTTGCTGGGGCGTTTGCAGTCAGGGGCCGAGTGAGCTGAAGCCCCTGGATGGCAAGCAGCTGGGCGCCCAGCCCCGGCTCTTTGGTCTCAAACGTCCCATCGAGCGCCGCCGTGCCCACCGTGAACCCCGCAGCACCGCCCGCGGCCACAACCGCGACACGCTCGGCGCGGTCGATGGAGCCGGCGACCACCACGGGCTTGCCAACCGCTGCGCAGACCTGCTGGATAAGCGCCGGCACCTGGCCCGCATCGCCCGCAAACCGGTAGGCCAGCAAGTCCAGCCCATGCACCCCGGGCATCGCCGCAATGCGGCGCGCGCTGGCCACGATGTCCTGCACGCTGCCCTGCAGTACGCTCGGGTGGCCCGTGACCTGCCCGGCAAACGGGTAGTAGCGGATGGGGCGGCCGTGCAGCAGCGGCAGCACCGCCTCGGGCCGCGTGCCGCCCATCAGCACGTCCACCCCCAGCGCCACGGCGGCGCGGGCCGATGCGAACTCGCTGGCCTCGTCCTGGCTCACCACCTCCAGGTAGCTTTGCGCGCCGCCCGCGTGGATGGCATCGGCCAGGTGCTGCAGCTCGGGCCAAGGCAGGCCGATGTCCTTGAATCCGATGTGCCGCACCCCGGCGGCCAGAACGGCGGGCCGTTGCTCCAGCGCGTCGGCAATGGTGCGGTCGTGCCGGGTCAGCATGAAAATGAAGTCCGGTAGCGCGGGCGGCACCTGCGCCGCCGCCATGGCGGCCGCCTGCTCTACCGCATGTGCCAGGCTCGACGCATCGGCCCGGCCCGTGCCCGCGATGTCGAAGGCCGTGCCATGGTCCACCGAGGTGCGCACGAACGGCAGGCCCACGGTGATGTTCACGCCCTGGTCCACACCCAGGTACTTCACGGGGATCAGGCCCTGGTCGTGGTACTGCGCCACCACGATGTCGAAGGCACCCTGGCGTGCGCGCATGAACACCGTGTCCCCCGGCCAGGGGCCCGTGGCGTCGATGCCTTCGGCGTGCGCCGCGGCGATGGCCGGGGCGATGATGTCCCGGTCTTCATGGCCGAACAGCCCGCCCTCGCCCGCATGCGGGTTGAGCCCTGCCACCGCCACGCGCGGCTGTGCAATGCCAAAGCCCAGGCAGGCACGGTGCGCCAGGCGGATGGCGCGCAGCTCGCTCTCCGGCGTCACCGCCGCAACCGCGTCGCGCAGCGCCAGATGGATGGAGACCAGCAGCACCCGCAGCTCGCCATTGGCCAGCACCATCGCGAAGTCGGTGGTACCCGCGCGCTCGGCCAGCATCTCGGTATGGCCGGGGTGCAGCACACCGGCGGCGCGCAGCGCCTCCTTGTGCAGCGGCGCGGTCACGATGCCGGCCACCCGGCCCGCCAGTGCCAGGTCAATGGCGCGCTGCACGCAGGCGTGGGCGGCGGCCCCGGCGCGCGCATCCACCCGGCCCATGGGCAGATCGTCAGGCAGTGGCGCGCAGGCCTGCAGCAGGGGCAGGGCGCCTTGATGCAAGGCTTCGTTCAGGCCCTCCAATCGGTCGCCCATGGGCCGCACCTGCAAGGGCGCGCCCACCAGTGCCAGCGCCCGTTGCAGCGTGCCGGCGTCGCCGAGCACCACATACGGCGCAGCCCCCTTGGGGCGTGCCGCCGCCCACTTGGCAATGATCTCGGGGCCTATGCCGGCCGGGTCGCCCATGGTGATGGCCAGGGGGAGGGCACCATTCGCTGCAGTTCTCATCATCGTTTGCATACCAGTCAATCAGAAGCGGTGACTGTGCTCTTTTCATGGGATGAAGAAAACCGATTTGATCTCAGGCATGATTGAGCAGAACTCAATCAAGCCTTCAACCATGCCGCCAGACACTCGCCTGCCCCCGCTGTCCGCCCTGCGCGCTTTCGAGGCCACGGTGCGCCATGGCAGCGTCTCGCGCGCCGCGCGCGAATTGCATGTGACCGATGGGGCCGTGAGCCGCGCCGTGCGCGAGCTGGAGGGTGAGCTCGGCTTTGCGCTGTTCCAGCGCAGCAGCCGCGCGGTGGTGGCCACGCCCACGGCCCAGGTGCTGGCCGATGACGTGGCCGCGGCCCTCGACCGCCTGCGCGCCGCCCTGGCGCGGGCACGCCGCACGGCGGGGCCGGGCCGGCCGCTGGTGTTGTCGTGCGAGCCCACCTTGCTGATCCGGTGGCTCATCCCACGTTTGGCTCATTTGCAGGCGGCCATCGGCGGCGAGCGCGAGCTGCGCCTGGTCTCGGCCGGCGGCGTGGTGCACTTCGAGCGCGACGGCATCGACCTGGCCATTCGCCGCAACGACTTTGCGCTGGACGATGGCGTGCTGGCCGAGCCCTTTATGCACGAGCACATCGGCCCCGTGTGCCGCCCCGATGTGGCCGTCGCCCTCGGGACGCAGCAAGGCGCTGCCCTGCAGGGCGTGCTGCTGCACACCGCCACCCGGCCGGACGCAGGGGAGAGCTGGTCCGCGCAGGCCGGCCCACCGCTGCAGCCCACTCGCGCCATCCGCTGCGAGCATATCTACCAAAGCATGCAGGCCGCCGTGGCCGGTGCCGGCGTGGCCATCGGCCCCCTGGCCCTGGTGGCCGACGACCTGGCCAGCGGTGTGCTGTGCGCGCCGCGCGGCTTTGTGGCCGATGGCAGCTGCTACCAGCTCATGGCGCCGCGCGCGGCCGTGGACGATGGCGATGTCTTCCACCCCGTGCTGGCGTGGCTGCGCGCAGCGTGCGAAGGCCTGGTGCCACCACCGCTGACCGCCGTGGGCAAACGCCAACAGTCCCCCAAAAGGGGGCCCAGGCAAGCGTAGCCGCCCGCATATGATTCCAGCACAACATGCGCAAAGGGAGGCTGGCGATGGCAATGCACAGGCACGACAAGGCGACGGGTAAATCCGCAGCAGCCGCAGCGATCAACCGCCGGCAGGCCACGGCCGTGCTGCTGGCCAGCGCCGCCGCACCGTTCACGGCAGGGGCGCAGCAGGACGCCGCGGCGACCACCGCATCGGCTGCATCATCGGCGACCGCGCCGTCCACCACCCTCTGGCCCGGTGACGACTGGGCCGAGAGCACGCCCGAGGCGCAGGGCATGGACTCTGCGGCGCTGGCCAAGCTCGTCGACTTTGGCGCCGCGCAGGGCATGGACAGCCTGCTCGTCACCCGCCACGGCAGCCTGGTCGCCGAGGCCTTCTACGCCCCTTACCGCGAAGGGCTCAAGCACGCCGTCAACTCCACCACCAAGGGAGTCGTCGCCACGCTCACCGGCATGGCCATCCAGGACGGGCTGATCGCCTCGCGCGATGCACCCGTGCTGGAATTCTTTGCCGACCGCAAGGTCGCCAATGTGGACGCAGCCAAGAAGGCCATGGCCTTGGGCCACCTGCTCGACATGACCTCGGGTCTGCACTGGATCGAGCCGCTCAGCGATGCCGTGCCCGAGACCATGCTGCAGCTGGGCCGCGCGCGCGACTGGCAGGGCTTCGTGCTCGACCGCCCCATGGCCCAGGCGCCCGGCGCGGGCTTCAACTACAACAGCGGCAACACCCACCTGCTCTCGGCCATCGTGGCGCAAAAGACCGGCGGCAGCACCCTGGCCTATGCGCAAAAGCGCCTGTTCGGCCCCCTGGGCATCACCGACGTGCGCTGGCGCAAGGACCCCCAGGGCCTGGAGGTGGGCGGCTGGGGCCTGTACCTGCACCCGCGCGACATGGCGCGCATCGGCTACCTGTACCTGCGCCGCGGCCAGTGGAACGGCCGCCAACTGCTGCCCGCCGCCTGGGTGGAGCAGGTCTTCAATCCGGTGGTGGACATGGGCTTTGGCAGCGCTGCACCCGCCTTCAAATACGCCAACGGCTGGTGGAGCATTCCGTCCAAACGCGCCTACTTCACGGCCGGCTTCAACCGCCAGCTCATCGTGGTGCTGCCCGACATCGACGTGGTGGTCGCCGTCACGGGCCGGCGCAACTACCCGCTGCCCGCGTTCATCGACCACATCACCGCCGCCGTGCGCTCGCGCGAGCCCCAGCCCGCCAACGCTGCCGCGCAGGAACTGTTGGCCGCCCGCATCCGCGACGCCGGGGTGGACAAGCCCAGCCCCAACCCCGTGGGCCCCACGCCCGAGCTGGCCGCCACCGTGTCGCGCAAGGCCTGGCTGCTGGAGCGCAATGCCCTGGGCCTGCAGCGCCTGGTGCTGGACCTGACGCCTGCCAATCCGCGCTATGAAGCCAGCTTCGACCCCGGCCGCCCCGATGTGCCGCGCGAGCCGGTCGCCGGCCCGTTGGGGCTGGACGGCAAGTACCGCACCGCGCCGCAGGGCCCCAACGCGGTCGTCTCCGTCAAAGGCCATTGGCTTGATGCGCAGACCTTTCAGCTCGTCTCTCGGTCGGTGGCGGATGGGGAAGTCACGGTGCTTACCCTCAAGTTCGAGGGCGGGGGGGCAGCGGTGAATGTGGGAGTGGAGAACAACTGGGGATTCAAAGGGCAGGTGCGGGGAGCGGGTGCTAGTTGAGTGGGTGGACTTGCAAAGATAAATGCCGCTGTTTCTAATTATGAGGTGAAGGTATGGTTGAGGCGAAAGATAAAATTAAAATCACTAGCGTAACGTTTCGTCATTATAAAGGCCTTGCTCGGTACAGTATTTCTCTTGATTCTGTAAATATTCTTACTGGTGCGAATAATTCAGGAAAATCTACTATTGTTGGCGCCTTTAGAATTTTGGCTGTTGCTTTGCGTACTGCGCGTACTCGAAGCCCTCAGCGTGTGACGGTTGGTGGATTCAATCGATTTGGATATGTAATTAATGCAAGCCAAATTCCATTATCTCTTGAGAATGTTGCGACTAATTATGTTGAGGGTGATTCTCATGTTGCGTTTAGGTTGAGTAATGGTAATCATCTTCATTTGTATTTGAGTCAAGAGGGGTGTGTGCTGGTTGCCGATGCAAATGGTGTGCAAATTAAATCTCCGGTTGGATTTAAATCAAATTTCCCTTTGAATCTTGTTGTCATTCCGGTCTTGGGCCCTGTCGAACATCGCGAACAGTTGCGCGAAAAAGATACTGTTTCATCATCACTTGCGACGCATAGGGCATCATTGCAGTTTCGCAGTTATTGGTATCATTTCCCAGAGGATTTTGAAAAATTCGCTAATTTAGTGGAGTCAACTTGGCCTGGTATGCAAATAAATCGGCCAAGTATGAATATGGCCAGGGAATTGACAATGTTTGTAAAAGAAGGCCGCATTGATAGGGAGTTGTACTGGGTTGGATTTGGATTTCAAATTTGGTGTCAGCTTCTTAGTCATATAAATCGAGCATCAGAGGCTTCAATGATTGTGGTGGATGAACCAGAAGTTTACCTTCATCCAGACGTTCAGCGCCGATTATTAGGGGTCTTGAAGAATATTGGTCCGGATGTTGTTGTTGCAACCCATTCTACGGAGATTATCTCAGAAGCGGACCCGACAGACATAGTTTTGATTGATAAAACAAAGGCGAGTGCGGAGCGCATAAAGGATATCTCAGGAGTGCAGAAAACGATGGTGGCACTTGGTTCGCAGCAAAATATTTCACTTGCTGCTCTCGCTAGAAATAGACGGGTTCTATTTGTTGAGGGTGATTATGATTTTTCGCTGTTGAGGCGATTTGCTAGGCGGTTGGGTTTGGATGATCTGGGAGCGGGTATCGGACTGGCTGCAATGCCATCTGGAGGATTTGGTTCTTGGTCTCGAATTTCGGCACTTGCGCAGGGAGTTGAGCAAGCATTGGGTACCGAGCTTTTAATAGGGGCAATTTACGATCGTGATTATTTTTGCGATGAGCAGATAAGTGAAATGCAAGGAAAATTACGAGTCTCACTTAAATTGTCTCATGTGCACGCACGAAAGGAAATGGAAAATTATTTGTTGGTGCCGGCTGCGCTGGATCGCGTAATGACTAAAGGCATAGCTGAACGCAAGGAAAGGGGGCAAATTTTCCATGATGAGGTGAAACCGTCAAAAGAAGTGCTTATGGAGTTGTCGAAAGGTTTAAAAGATGATTCGGAGCGTCAATACGTAAGTAGATATGTTGAGTTTCACTCTGGTGGATACAAGGATTTGGCTACGAAAATGAAAGATGCGAGTGATGGATTCCGTTTGCGCTGGAGCGATCCAAATCAAATGTTGTCCATGGTTGGTGGTAAGGATTTATTGCGCCTTTATAGAGAGCATGCTCAGAAATTATTCGGTGTTTCATTGACAGATGCTAAAATTATTGATGCAATGCGTCTGGATGAAATTCCTGGTGATCTGGTTGATTTGCTAAATAATATTGAGGCTTTTCGTAAGGCTCAAGTTGCTAGCTGAATAACTTACTAACGAAGATGGTTGAGGCTGCGTTCTGTCATTTTTCTCCATCTTGGTAGGAAATATTTAGTCAATTTTGAGGCGCTCCATATGCCTGAAATTTTCTCTACCCGCCTGCGCGGCCTCCAATCCACCGCCCGCGAGCTCCCCGACACCCCCGTCGAAGTCCGCGGCCAGGTCCCCTCCTGGATGCTCGGCGGCAGCCTGCTGCTCAATGGCCCGGCGCTGTGGGATCTGCCGCATGGCAGCTACGCGCACTGGTTCGATGGCCTGGCCATGCTGCACCGGGTGCGGCTGGCGCCGGGGGAGGTGGGCGGGGCCAGCGCCAGCTACCGCAGCCGCTACCTGCAGACCGATGACCTGCGCGAGAGCCTGGCGGCGCGCAAGCCGGCGCGGGCGGCCTTCGGCACGGCAGATCCGGCGGGCTTCTTCACGCGCATGCGCCACCTGCGCCATCCGAATGTGACGGACAACGGGGCGGTGGTGATGGCGCGCATCGGCTCGCAGTGGGTGGCGCAGACCGAGACGCCGCTGCTCACCAGCTTCGACCCTGACACGCTGGCCACCACGGGGCGCATCGTGTACGACGACCGCGAGGTCATCCACGTGATGTCGGCCCATGGCATGACCGATGCGCAGGGCACCTACTGGAACGTGGGCCTGGAGCTCGGGCCCAAGTGCACCTACAAGCTGTTCAAGATCGTGGCGGGCAGCCGCACGCGCGAGGTGGTGGCGCGCTGGTCCGTGCGCCAGGCCGGGTATCTGCATGCGTTTGCGATGACGCCCACGCACGCCATCGTGTGGCAGCCGGCGATGCGGCTCAATGCGCTCAAGCTGGCATTCTCGGGCAAGGGCTTCATCGACAGCTTTGCCTGGAAGGGCGAGGCGGGATCGCGCATCGATGCCATATCGCTCACCGATGGCAGCGTGCGCAGCTGGGCCGTGCCGGCCATGACTGGCTTCCATGCCGTGCAGGCCTGGGACGAGCCCAGCCCCGATGGCCGTGCCCCGGCCACGCTGGTGCTGGACCTGTGCACCACCGATGGCCCCGAGATTTTTGCCGCGCTGCGGATGGAGCGTCTGCGCGCGGGCCAGCCCGTGGGCGTGCAGCACCGCGTGCAGCGCTACCGGCTGGAGCCCGGCCGCAGCGACGCACAGCCGCTGCCCCTGGTGGACGCTGCCAGCGTGGAGCTGCCTTCGGTGCATGGCGCCTACTGGGGCAAGAAGCAGTCGCGCCACGCCTGGTTTGCGGGCTTCGACCCCGAAGGCCAGGCCCCCATGTTCGACCGCACCGTGAAGCTGGACCTGGACGGCGGGCGCATTGCCGGCACCTGGCAGCGCGAGGCTGCCGTGCAGATGGAGCCGCTGTTCGTGGACCGCCCAGGCTCCACCGCCGAGGACGACGGCGTGCTGCTGGTGCCCACGCTGGCCGAGGGTGACGCGGGCACGGTGGTCGGTGTGATCGACCCGGTCAGCATGCGCTGCCTGGCCACGCTGCACCTGCCGCAGGTGGTGCCGTTCGGCTTTCACGCGGCGTGGAAGCCGGCCTGGATGCCTGGGTGAGGCGGCAGACCGGCATGGCGGCGTGAACAAGCACCTGCTCTGGGTCGACTGCATCGCCGCTGCCTTGGGCGGCGGCGCGGTGCTGCTGCTGGGGCCCTGGCTGCCGTCCCTCTATGGGCTGCCGGCGGGCTTGCTGGTGTTCATCGGGCTGGCCAATCTGGCCTATGGCAGCTATTCCTTTTCGCTGGCCCTGCTGCGGCGCAGGCCGCCGGTGCTGATCACCCTGCTGGTGGCGGCCAACGGGGCCTGGGTGCTGGCCTGCCTGGGCATGGCGCTGCACTTTGCGGGCAGCGCCACCTGGCTCGGGCTGGGGCACCTGGTGGTGGAGGCGGTGTTCGTTGGCAGCCTGGCGGCCCGCGAATGGAAGTGGCGCGTACAACTGGCCCGCTGATGGGAAGCCCTTGCGTGGCCTGGGCTCGCATGGCCCTCTGCGGCAGTGATCACCATCTTGACTGGACCCCATTGGCGAAGCCCAACAGGCACGATTGCTGCGCCTCTCCGAACAACTAGAAGGATGTGTTTACGAAGACTGCCAACAAAACGCCCACCGGTACGGGCGGGCGTTGCCTTGGGATCTACCTACCGGCTATGGGATGTCGTAGACCCGTTGGTAGCGAAAGCTGCGCATCATTTCATCCAGGCTCTCGGCGGTGGTCGCACCCAGTCCATAGCCTACGAAAAAGGCGGTGCCAGACAGGTGGGTCAGGTCCTGGTTCGCAAACAGGAGGGAGGATGTGTTTTGCAGGCGGTCGGCCCAGGCCAGCGGGTTGAGCGGATTCAGGCGGTCGAACGCGGGCGCCGAATAGGTGTACATGGTCCCGTCGGGCGTGATCGCCACGAGGTAAGGATGCCCCTTGGCGCCACTGGTGAGGTGCTCGGGTTTGATCTGTATGTGCGCCGAGAGCGTCAGGCGCGTCAGGGTCCCTGTGGCCACCATGGTGCCCATCCCCGGTGCACCCGCGCCTTCGAACACCACGGGCAGCGGCGACAGTTGCGATTGTCCCACCGGCCCCACACCCAGTTGCCCTGCGATGTTGCGACCCCAGGCCAGGAGCGTGCCATCGGTGGTGAGTGCCAGGGAGTGCTCGGCGGCGGCCGCTACCTGTGCGTACCCGGTTCCAAGGAACTGCGGGTTTTCGCTCTCCGTGCGGGTGGCATTGCCCAACTCGCCCCAGTAGTTGCTGGAGCCCCAGGCCCAGGCCGTGCCATCGGCCTTCAGTGCCAGAGTGTGGCCGGACCCTTTGGCGACCTGGCGGTAACCGCCGCCCACCAGCGCGGGGGCATCGAGCCCGCGCCATTGCCAGAGGGTTCCATCCTCCTTCACGCCTGCGGCCGAGTAGGAGCCCAAGGCCAGCTGCACAAAACCACGGTCCACCGGGCCGGCGCTGCCGTAGCCGCTCATCCAGCTGCCCATGCCGATAAGGGCCGAGGGGTCCCAGGGCACAAAAAGAAACTGTATGGCGCCGTCTCCCAGCACGAACAACAGGTTGTAGCGGTTACTGACCATCTGCAGGTAGCCGGGTGGCAGCCGGTCGAGCATGTCGCCTCCGGCACTCGCGTTGAAGAGCCTTTTCGCGTGGCCCCAGTACCATATGGATCCATCCGCCTTGCTGGCGGTGTCCGAGGTCATCAGCTGCGCAAAGCCACTGCCGACCTGCACCGGCCGGGTTTCGTTCAGGGTCTGGGTTCTCAGCTGCACTGAGCCCCACATCCACAATGTGCCATCGGTCTTGAGGCCCACCATGTACGGGCCGCCCACTGCAACCTTCGCGAAACCGCTGCCGATCTGCACGGGCTTGTCTACGCTCACCGTGGAGCCATTGCCCAATTGCCCGCTCTGGTTGTCGCCCCAGGTCCATAGCGTGCCGTCGCTGAGCACCGCTGCGGAGTTCACAGGGCCCGTGGCCATGTGCACCACCGTGGCGGCGTGCACGCTGCCCAGGCCAGCCGCCAGGGCGAACAGCAGCCAGAATTTGAAGGCCACAGGCGCCAGGTGGCGGGAGGCGATGGATCGCAAGCGATGTCTTGCAATAGGCGAAAAGAATCTCATCAGAGAACCCTGTCTTTGGAAGTATTAGCGAAGCCTGTAGAAGCCTAAATTGGCCTCTTCAGAAAGTCCGTGCTCAACGAACGATGGACACACCATGGTGGCAATCTCCCCTCCGTGAAATCTGGTGATTGCTATTTTTGTGTCAGCGGAGGGCCTCTCAAGCGGCCATGCCATGGTATTGCGCAGGCTGGCGAAAGGCAGTGACCCACATCACAGCCAGTCAGGCAAACAAATCGTCACAAAATCAGTACGCTTGCGGTCTGCATGGCCCTCTGCGGTGTGCGCATGAAAGCCCGTACCCTGTCGATCCCGGAGGAACCTGAACATGCGAGGTCGATGGTTGTTGTGTACGGCGGGGTGGGAAAAGCCCGCTATTTCCGCGGTTGCGGCGGCGAGCCTGCTGGCGGGCGCGGCCCATGCGCAGACGGCCTTGCCTGCCAGAGCGGCGCAGATGCGCCCGGTGCCGGCCGAAACCAGCGCCAGCGCAGAGCTGCCACCCGATGTGGCCGTGGTGAAACCCGATGCCGCCGCGCTGGAGGGCGGGCGCAGCTTGCTGCCATGGAGCGGCATCTGGCGCGGCAGTGCCTGCCGTTTTGCGCAGTGCGATGTGAAGGTGGCGGTGGAGAAGCTGTCGGCCGATGTGGCCACCGTGGTCTATGCCGGTGCCAGCGCCACGCAGCGCGTCACCGAGCGGGGGAAAGCGCAGTTCGTCGACAACGCGCTGCAGATGCCCTTGCGCACCGGTGCAACGCTGGTGCTGCGCCTGCGCGAAGACGGCGACATGGAGATGTCGCTCTGGAAGAATGTGACGCAACTGCTCAGCTACGGTGTGCTGACCCAGAAGCCCTTTGCCTACGCGCGCAGTGTCGAGCGCGTGCCCACGCCCTGGGTTGAGGACGGGCGCGCACAGACGCTGGAAATGGTGGTCTACCGGCCGCCCGGTGCGGGGCCGTTTCCCACGCTGGTGTTCAACCACGGCTCCACCGGCAATGGGGACAAGTCCGATTGGTTCACCTACACCTGGGCCAGCCCCGAGGTGGGTGCGTATTTTGCGGACAAGGGCTGGCAGGTGGTGTTTCCGCAGCGGCGCGGGCGCGGCAAGTCCGACGGGCTGTACGACGAGGGTTTCGAGCCCGACCGCTCGCGCTACGCCTGCCGGCCGGAGCGCTCGCTGCCCGGCCTGGAGCGCGCCATGGTCGACCTCGATGCCGTGATGGCACACCTGCGCACGCGCAGCGACGTGGACCTGCGGCGCCTGCTGATTGGTGGCGTCTCGCGCGGGGGTGTGCTCTCGGTTGCCTATGCGGGCACGCGCCCGGCGGCCAACTTCCTGGGCGTGCTGAACTTCGTGGGCGGCTGGGTGGGCGACCGCTGCACGCATGCCGATGCCATCAACCCGGTGGCGTTCCGCCGTGGCGCGGCGTTCCCGCACCCCATGCTCTGGCTGTATGGGGAGCAGGACCCTTTCTATGCGCTGCGCCACAGCCGCAAGAACTTCGACGCCTTCGTGGCCGAAGGCGGCAAGGGGCGCTTCGTGGCCTTCGATCCCTTGTACGGAGCCAGCGGGCACGGCATCCATGCCCAGCCCGCCCTGTGGCGCAGCGCGGTGGACGAGTACCTGCAGGCGGTGGTGCCGAAATAGCCTAGAACAGATCCTGCTGCGCCGAGGTCAGCGCAGTGAAGCTCTCGCCCAGCGGCTGCAAAATGGCGTCTGCGATCGGCTGCAGCTGCTTGTCCAGGTAGTGGCCGTAGTCGATGGGGGACTGGCGTGTCTCCAGCGGTTCGGGCCCGTTCAGCGCCATCACATAGCGGATCCAGCCGCCATTCTGGTACTGCTGGGGGCGGCCCATGCGGGTGTTGTAGTCGTCGGCCATGCGGGCGGCTCGCACCTGCGGCGGTACGTTGGCCACGTAGGCGTCCAGGCGGTGGCGCAGGCGCTTGCGGTAGACCAGCAGCTCGTCCTTGTGCCCGGCCAGCGTGGCCTGGGCGTAGTCGGCCACGAAGTCCCGGTAGGGCTTGCCCTGGAACACGCGCGAGAGCAGCCCCTCCTGGAACTGCCGGGCCAGGGGCGTCCAGTCGCTGCGCGCCATCTCCAGGCCGCGGTAGACCATCTCCTCCTTGCCCTCCACGTCCACGCTCAGGCCGGCGTAGCGCTTCTTGCTGCCCACGTCCGAGCCGCGGATGGTGGGCATGAAGAACTTCTTGTAGTGCGTGTCGAACTCGATCTCAAGGTGGTTGTCGAGGTCTTGCTCCTCGCGCAGGGTGCGGGTCCACCAGGCATTGATGTCCCGGACCAGCCCGGCGGCCACGGCGTGGGCCTCTTCGTTGGTGTGGGTGCGCTTGAGCCAGATGAAGATCGAATCGGTGTCGCCGTAGATGGCTTCATAGCCGCGCTCTTCCACGAACTCGCGCGTGGCTTTCACCATGGCATGGCCGCGCAGGGTGATCGCGGAAATCACCTGCGGGTTGAAGAAGCGGCATTCCGTCGCACCCAGCACCCCGGCGAAGGAGTTCATCACCAGCTTCAGGGCCTGCGACAGGGGCTCGTTCTTCGCGCGCTTGGCCTCGTCGCGCGCCCGCCAGAGGGTGGTGACGATCTCGGGCAGGCAATGCCGCTCGCGCGAGAAGCGCGTGCCCAGCGGGCCCTGGATGAGCGGCGCCGCATCGCTGGCGTGCAGGCCCTCCACATAGACCACCGGGTCCACCAGAAAGGTGCGGATGATCGACGGGTACAGGCTCTTGTAGTCGAGCACCACCACCGAGTCGTAGAAGCCGGGCTTCGAATCCATGACATAGCCGCCGGGGGATGACCTGCCCTGGACCTCGCCCACATTTGGGGCCACATAGCCCAGGCGGTGCATGCGCGGCAGGTAGTGGTGGCTGAACGCGGCGATGGAGCCGCCGAAGTGGTCCATCTGCAGGCCGGTGGTGTGCGCGCGCTCCATCGCAAACTGCAGCAGCCGGGCCTTGTCGAAGATGCGCAGCACCAGCTCGCAGTCGCGGATGTTGTAGGTGGCCAGCGCGGGCTTGTCGTGCTGGTAGCGCCGCTCGATCTCGGCCATCTTGTCGTACTCGTCGCCGATCTCCTTGCCCTCGCCCAGCAACTGCTGCGAAACGTTTTCTAGGCTGAACGAAGCAAAGCTCCACACCGCGGCCCGCAGCGCCTCGATGCCGTCGATGACCACCCGCCCGGGCATGGGCGCGAAGAGGTAGCCCTGCTTGCCCGGGTGCGTGCGCCAGGCAATGGGCCGGCCCTCGCGGCCCAGCAGCAGCGGCGTTGCGCAGGCGTCGGCGGTCTTTTGCAGCACGTGCAGGTCGAACTGGATCACGTTCCAGCCGATGACCACGTCCGGGTCGTTGCGCGCGAACCAGCCGTTGAGCTGCTCGATCATGGCCTGGCGCGTGGCGCAGTAGACCAGTGCAAAGCCCGGGGGCTCCTGCGGCTCGGCCGGGGCATCGCCCAGCATGTACACCACGCGCTCGGGCATGCCGTCGAGCGCAATCGAGTACAGGTCCTGGTGCTGGCTGGTCTCGATGTCCAGCGAAACTACTTTCAGCGCCGGCCGGTAGTCGGGCGCGGGCAGCAGCCGGCAGTCCACGCGGGCGCCGTTGCCCTCGCTGCGCCCGCCTTCCACCAGCACGCCGGCGGTGATGAAGCGCTCCATCAGGTAGCGCTCGTGCGGGCGCACATCGGCCTCGAGCAGGGAGATGCCCAACTGCTGCAGCGAGCGGGCCAGCCGCCCCAACTGGCGATAGTGCGTGGCGTAGACCCCGATCACGGGCTGCTGCTGAAAGCTCTTGAGGTCGAGCGGGCGCAGTTCCACACCGGGCAGGGCCACAAGCTGCGCGTCCACCGTGCCCTGGTGCCGCGCCTCGACGAAGGCCACCGAGGTCTGGCCGGTCAGCAGCACCTTCAACGGGCCGGCGTCCGTCGCCAGCCAGTATTCGATTTCAGTGCCCGCCGGTGTGTCCCGCCAGTGGCGTGTGAGGATGAAACCCTTCATTTGGATGGACGGCACACGACGAGGCAGGCAGGGGCAGAGGGGCGGGCAGACTTGGGTGCCGATTCTCGCCGAAGGAGGGGTGGGGATGCACAGGCTGCCTCAGCTTGTTCTGGCCGTGGCCACAGCGTTGCGCTTATCCTGCTGGCTTTGCGAGATCCATTGCGGGGGAAAACAGCATGCGCTTGCTTCAGCGGGGAATCCCGGCGCTCATTCTTGGCCTGGCCGTCGTAGCCCCATCGGCTACCGGTGAGGCCAAGGAAAGCCACAGCGCGCGCCCCGGCCTTTTCTTCGCGTGGCTGTCGCCTGATGATGGAGCGGTGGTGGTGCAGTTCGACGACCCCGCCCATGTCCGAACGCTGGCGCGCCACTGCAATGCGGGCCGTGGTGTCTTTTCCACCCAGACCGGCGTGAAGTACCAGTGCACGGTGCAGGCGTCCAAAAGCGCTTCGGGGCAGGAGCAATGGGATTCGGCCGAAGCCACGGTGCAGGGCGAATCGCCCCAATTGGATACGCGGCAGTTCGGGCTGTTTTCCATGGTGCCTGTGCGCACCACCCGGTGGGCCACGCGCCGTATCTCTGCGCCGGAGGTGCAGGCCATTGCGGCGCTGCTGCGCTCAGACTCCAAGCGGTTTGGCGCGGTGCAGCGGCAACTGAAGCTCGCCACGGCATCGGTGGTGAGCCAGCCTGGCAGCCCAACCCTGGCCATCATCGTGCCCGGGCGGGTGGTGGAGGATCGCGCCGCTTTCTACCATGCGCGCAGGCACCATGTGTTCGCGAAGAAGGGCAATGGCGTGTCGTACCTTGGCGAGGTACCCGGCAAGCCCGTCAGCTTTGCCGATATCGACCCAGCCACCGACCTGCCAGGGCTGGTGGTCAGCGAGGGCTGCGACGGGTGGTGTATCACCCTGTGGAGCCTTGCGGGCGGGCTTGCGCAGGTGGGGCGGTTCGGGGGGCATTGAGGGCGTCTTCCTCACCGGCTTCAAGCGCCCGCAGCAGGGCGTGGCGCTTCAGGTGGTCGCTGTCTCCACATCGCCCAGGGCAAGCACTTCGCGTGCCGGCGCGAGCCCGTTGAGCGCTCCCGCACCGCCTGGAGGGCACCCTGAGCTGCGGTGTGGCGTTGCCCAGCGCTGTGAGCGCACTCCAAGTCAAGCCGACATACAGATGAAGCTATCGACTACCTTGGGCTGCGCCGCAAACCAGGGGCTCGCTCCCGGGGCCGCTGGCAGCCGCTGATACGATGGCAGCCATCCACCCACTTCGTGCCTCGCAGAGGCCACAGCGTATGGAATCCATCGGGAGCCAATATCTGGCCGACAGGGCTGCACGGGAGCGTGCCTGCGGGCATGCCGGGGCCGTGTTGACGTGCAACCGGTGCGACGCCGGGCAGGGGACGCCATGGATCTGGTGAAGTTGCTGCGCAGCCTGGAGGAGTTCGTCTTCGAGGCGATCGCGCTGCTGTTCTTCTACCCCCGAACGCTGTTGCGGATTGTCTTCCAGCCACTGCAGGCCATGGCCTATGCCGAGCAGGAAGAGGCCGCAGACAAGCCCCTTGCCTACGATGACGCGGTGAGCCCGCCACTGTTGCTGCTGATCACCCTTTTTCTTGCCAATGCAGTGGGGCTGGCACTGCATGTTCCGCAGGCGCAGGGTGCGGCGCCCCTGGCCAAGGCCATTCTCGATTCGCCGCAGAACCTGCTCATCTTTCGCAGCCTGCTGTTCAGCCTGATCCCCCTGACGGCGGCCGTGCTGCTGTTGCGCAAGCGCCGCCAGGCGGCATCCCGCAGCGCGTTGCGGCAGCCCTTTTTTGCCCTGTGCTACCTGACCTCGCCGTTCGCGCTGGTGGTGTCACTGGGCCTCATTGCCACACAGATGCCTGGCCCGGCCCACGCGATGACTGGTGCCATCGCCTGCGCACTGGCATTCGTGTGGTTGGTGGGCGTGCAGGCAGCCTGGTTCCGGGCCCGGCTCGGCATCGGCCGGCTGGCCGCGCTGGCCATGGCGCTCGGTGTGCTGGTGTGGGCCTGCACCTGTGTGCTGGTGGTCGTGGCTTTGGTCGCCAACTTCTGAAACGAGGGCGTCATGCGCATTCAACCCCGTTGGTGGATCGGTCTGGGCGTGTACCTTGCCTACATGGGCTGGGTCTTCGCTGCATGGACTTACCTGAATATCGACTACGCGGCGCTGGGTGCGCAGGCGAACCTGCTGCGCGGCATCATCGTGCCGCTGGGTCTTGCGGCCATGGTGCTGTGCGCTTTCAATGCGCTGGCAGGGTGGTGGCCGCAGGCAACCCGCGAACCAGCGCTGCGCCAGCCCCTGTACCTGGCCGCGGTGCTGGTACCCATGCTCGGGTTCATCGGCATGAACCTGTACAGCACCGTCTGGGCCGCCATCGCCATCGAACACGTGCTGGTGCTGGCCGCCGCCATGCTGCTCGTGGGGTTCTGCGAAGAAATGGTCCACCGCGGCATCCTGCTGGTGGGCCTGCGCCATTCACTGCGCTCCGAGGCCTGGGTGTGGTTCTGGTCGAGCGCGCTGTTTGGCCTGCTGCACGCCACCAACGCCTTCTTCGGTGTGGGCGCGGCAGCCCTGGTGCAGGTCGTTCTGGCCTTCTGCGCGGGCACGGGGCTGTACCTCGTGCGCCGGCTCACCGGCAACCTGTGGGTGGCGATGGCATTGCACGCCCTGTGGGATTTTTCGAGCATCGCGCATGGTCTGGGGAAGGGCCCGCAGAGCCTTGGCGCGCTCGTCTTTCTGGGCGGCACCTATGTGGCTTCGATCGCGGTGGTGGTGCTGGTGCTTCGCCGTGGGGCGGGCGCTGGGGCGTCCGCGAAACCCGGGGATGGCGCTACTGCGGCACCAGCCCCGCCGCCTTCACCAGCTCCGCATGGACCTTGATTTCCTGCGTGATCGCGTCCTTGAGCTGCTGGCTGGTACCGGGCGCCACCTCCATGCCGCTGGCCGCCAGCTTGGCCTTGGTGTCGGCATCGGCCAGGGCGGCGTGCGCGGCGCGCTGCAGCCGGTCGATGATGGGCTGGGGTGTCTTGGCCGGCGCCAGCAGGCCGACCCAGGCCGAGAGGTTCATCTCGGGCGCGCCGGCTTCCACCATGGTGGGGGTCTGGGCCAGGGTGGAAGTGCGCTGCGGTGCCATCAGCCCCAGTGCGTGCAGCTTGCCCGACTGGATGTGCGGCAACGCCTCGGGCAGCACGGCGAACAGCATGTCCACCGTGCCGGCCAGGGCGTCGTTGATGGCCGGGGCGCCGCCCTTGTAAGGCACGTGCAGCAGCTCGGTCCTGGTGCGGGTGGTGAACATCAGCCCCGCCAGGTGCTGCGGGCTGCCGTCGCCCGATGAGGCATAGGTCAGCTTGCCGGGCGCGGCCTTGGCGGCGGCCAGTACGGCCGCCACGGTAGGAAACTTCTGCTTGTCCTTGACCACCAGCACCATGGGCTGGTTCACGAACTTGGTGACGGGAACGAAGTCGGCCTCGGGGTCGTAGGGCAGGGTCTTGAAGATGCTCTTGTTGGTGGTGAGGAACGAGGCCGGCGAAACCATCAGCGTATAGCCATCGGGCGCGGCGCGCGACACCAGGGGCGTGCCGATCTGGCCCGAAGCCCCGGCCTTGTTGTCCACCACGAAAGGCTGGCCCAGCTCGGCTGCCATCTTTTGCGTGACCACGCGCGCGATCATGTCGGCGCTGCCGCCGGCGGGCAGGGCCACGATGACCTTGACGGGGCGGTCGGGGTAGCTTGCGGCTTGCGCAAGGGCGGTGCTGGCAAGGCCCGGTGCGAGCAGGGCGCAGGCGAAGGTGGAAATCAAGTTGCGGCGTTGCATGGTGCTTGGCTCCTCAGAGGCTTGGCGAATGAAGGGGGCGTGTGCCATGCGCATCTTCATGCAAGTCCTGTACCAGCGCACATTGCCTGCTGGGGTGCTGCGCCCCGTCAATTGGGCTTGGAGGCCGCTCGGCGCCGTCCTGTTGTTGACCCGCGGGCCGCCAGATCAGCCTGCCTGCCCCGGTGTTGCGGATGCCGGTACCAGGCGTTCAAGCACAGT
Organism: Acidovorax sp.; assembly: GCF_046339755.1. Taxonomy (GTDB): domain Bacteria; phylum Pseudomonadota; class Gammaproteobacteria; order Burkholderiales; family Burkholderiaceae_C; genus Acidovorax. Next base: position 23,384 of record NZ_JBKDTZ010000060.1, read on the forward strand.
CCTGGCGCTGGCAAAATCGAGCTCCTCCATGTGGCGCCGCAAGGCGGCCATGTGGTCGGCCCCCAAATGCGCGGCGAGTGCCGGTTTGAGCTGGCGGGCCCAGTCGAGTGCATCAAGGTCCTGGGTGGCCAGAAGGTGCTTGAGTTGCGTGATCTGTTCCCAGGTATCTTGTGCCAAAGGCTCGGCAGTTGCGGGCGCTGCCGCAGGTTGGGGCGCTGGCACGCCACCGGGCTTCAGCGCCCACGGTTTTGCAATCTTCTGCATCGCCGCCGCCAGCCCAGCGATGTCCGCGCTCTGGCCGCCGCGTGCCGATGCTTCCGCCTGCGCGGACAGGGCGTACATCTGTTCGGCCCCGACGGTGCCGGACATGCCCTTGATGTCGTGCAGCAATGCCGCCAATTGCGGTGCGGCGGGCGGCTGCGTGCCTGAAGCGGGCACTGGTGTCTCCGCATCCAGCAGCATGCCGACGGCGTCCAGTGTGTCCGATATCCGGCGCAGCATCTGCCACAGCAGGGGGACGGAGCCCTGCAGCCGCGAGAACGCCAGCCGGGCAGACACGCCCTCGATGCTCGGCCAATCGGCGGGGGGCTCTGCGGCCGGCGCTTGCGGGTGCTGGCTGGCGATATCGCCCTGGCCCCGCAGATTGCGGCGGATGGTTTTGACGAGCATCGGCGGATCGAATGGCTTGCCGACAATGGCATTCATCCCGGCCACCAGGGCCTCTTCGCGTTCCGCAGACGAGACCCCTGCCGTCAGGCCGATGATGGGCAGATGCGCCAGGCCCAGGGCGGTGCGTATCTGGCGGGTGGCGTCCAGGCCATCGAGCACTGGCATGTGCACGTCCATCAGCACGGCATCGAAGCGGTGCGGGTCCTGGGTGAGAAAATCCAGCGCGGCCTGCCCATGCCGTGCCACGCTGACGTGTGCGCCCTCGCTGGTCAGGATGCGGGCGGCCACTTCCTGGTTCACCTCGTTGTCGTCCACCACCAGCAGCGAGACCCCGCTCAGCCCCTGCCCCTCGGGAAGAGGCGCGTCGGGTGCAGCAGCTGGCTGGCCGCCCATGGACCGGTGCAGGGGCACGGTCACCAAAAACTGGCTGCCCCGGCCGATTTCACTGCGCAACTCTACGCGCCCTGCCATCAGCTCCACCAGCTGTTTGACGATGGACAGGCCCAGCCCGGTGCCCCCGAAGCGGCGGGTGGTGGACGTGTCTGCCTGCACGAAGGGCGCGAACAGGCGTTGCCTGGATTCCTCGGAGATGCCGATGCCGGTGTCGCTTACCAGGAAGCGTATCTCCATGGTGCTGCCCGCCCGCTCCTCAAAGCGCACCGTGAGCCGTACTTCTCCCTGGTCGGTGAACTTCACCGCATTGCTCAGCAGATTGGTCAGGACCTGGCGCAGCCGCGTGATGTCACCCTCCAGCGTGAAAGCTGGCGGCGCCTGGACGTCCACTGTGTAGGCGATGCCCTTGGCCTGGGCCTGTGGCTCCACCAGCGCGGACACCTCGCGCACCATCTGGTCGATATCCAGCGGCAGGCTTTCCAGGACCACTTCGCCGGCTTCGATCTTGGACAGGTCGAGCACATCGTTGATGACGGCCAGCAAGGCCTTGCCGGCAACCTGCAGCTGCCGCAGCATGCCTTGCTGTTCGCTGTCGAGCGCGGTGCGCGCCAGCAGATAGGACAGACCGATCACCGCATTCATCGGCGTTCGGATCTCGTGGCTCATGTTGGCCAGAAAGCGGCTTTTTGCGTCGCTGGCCTCCCGCGCCTGCTGCATCGCGTTGCGCAGCGACTTCTCCTGCGCAAGCCGTGTGCCTATGTCATGGGCGATGCCCAGGTACCCGATGAATGTGCCGGACGCATCGGCCATGCGCGTCATCGCCAGCGACACGGGCACCCGGCCTCCGTCGGAACGCGCCAGGCGCCACTGGCGCAACGGGTCCTGGCTGGCGGTATGGATCAGGGCCATCCGAACCTCGGGTGAAAGGTCATCCCCGGGAGCCAACTCTGCTCCTGCCTGGTCGCCGTGCGGCGAAAGTTCGCCGGCTTCCACGAAGTCTGCTGCGTTTCCCCTGCCGACGACCTGGTCGGCCGATACCCCCAGCAGCAGTTCGGCCCCGCGGTTGAACACGGTCACCACCCCCTCTTCATCGGTGGCCACGATGGCGACCTGCGTGGAGGCTTCCAGAACCGTGCGCAGCAGCGTGAGCGTGCTTTGCAGTTGCATCTCGGTGCGTTTGCGGTCGGTGATGTCGGTCCGTATCGAGACATACTTTTCCACCCGCCCCTGGGCATCAATGAACGGCGCCACAACGCTGTCCACCCAGTACAGCGCACCGCTCTTGGAGCGGTTGCACACTTCGGCACGCCAGCTGCGCCCCGCGCTGATGGTGCGCCACATGTCGACCCAGAATGCCGCGCCATGCGTGCCCGAGTTCACGATGCGGTGGTTCTGCCCTAAGAGCTCATGGC
>NZ_JBKDTZ010000061.1:0-16270 GCF_046339755.1 Acidovorax sp.
GTTAGGTGCTGGCACAGCCCAGCGAAGCGGTTGAGGCTAGGCGCCGGGCCGCATGCAGTAGCAGCGCTACGACCAGGCTCGGCAACGACGCCTCAAGGGCTGTGGCAGTGCCGCTCACAGAGGGATGTTGCCGTGCTTGCGCCAGGGGTTCTCGAGCTTCTTGTCGCGCAGCATGACCAGGCTGCGGCAGATGCGCTTGCGCGTCTCGTGCGGCAGGATCACGTCGTCGATGAAGCCGCGGGCGCTGGCAACGAAGGGGTTGGCAAAGCGCTCCTTGTATTCGGCCTCTCGGGCGGCGAGTTTCACCGGGTCGTTCTTGTCCTCGCGGAAGATGATCTCCACCGCACCCTTGGCGCCCATCACGGCGATCTCGGCGTTGGGCCAGGCCAGGTTCACGTCGCCGCGCAGGTGTTTGGAGCTCATCACGTCGTAGGCGCCGCCATAGGCCTTGCGCGTGATGACGGTGATCTTGGGCACGGTGCACTCGGCGTACGCGTACAGCAGCTTGGCACCGTGCTTGATGATGCCGCCGTACTCCTGGCTGGTGCCGGGCATGAAGCCGGGCACGTCGACGAAGGTGACCACGGGGATGTTGAAGGCATCGCAGAAGCGCACGAAGCGCGCCGCCTTGATGGAGCTCTTGATATCGAGGCAGCCAGCCAGCACCAGCGGCTGGTTGGCCACGATGCCCACGGTGCCGCCGTCCATGCGCGCGAAACCGGTGACGATGTTCTTGGCGTACTCGGGCTGCAGCTCGAAGAAGTCGCCGTCGTCCACCACCTTGGTGATCAGCTCCTTCATGTCGTAGGGCTTGTTCGGGTTCTCGGGCACCAGGGTATCGAGGCTGCGGTCCATGCGGTCGGCCGGGTCCTTGCTCGGGCGCACGGGGGCCTTTTCGCGGTTGTTCAGCGGCAGGTAGTTGTACAGGCGGCGCAGCATCATCAGCGCCTCCACGTCGTTCTCGAAGGCCATGTCGGCCACGCCGCTGCGCGTGGTGTGGGTGCCGGCGCCGCCCAGCTCCTCGGCCGTGACCTCCTCATGCGTCACGGTCTTGACCACCTCGGGGCCGGTCACGAACATGTAGCTTGAGTCCTTGACCATGAAGATGAAGTCCGTCATGGCCGGCGAGTACACGGCGCCGCCGGCGCAGGGGCCCATGATCATGCTGATCTGCGGGATCACGCCGCTGGCCAGCACGTTCTTCTGGAACACGTCGGCATAGCCGCCCAGCGAGGCCACGCCCTCCTGGATGCGCGCGCCGCCCGAGTCGTTGATGCCGATGACCGGGGCGCCGACCTTCATGGCCTGGTCCATCACCTTGCAGATCTTCTCGGCATGGGTTTCGCTCAGGGCGCCGCCGAAGACGGTGAAGTCCTGGCTGAAGACGAAGACCAGGCGGCCGTTGATCATGCCGTAGCCGGTGACCACGCCGTCACCGGGGATCTTGTTGGCCTCCATGCCGAAGTCGGTGCAGCGGTGCTCGACGAACATGTCCCACTCTTCGAAGGTGTTGTCGTCCAGCAGCAGCTCGATGCGCTCGCGCGCGGTGAGCTTGCCCTTGGCGTGCTGCGCATCGATGCGCTTTTGCCCGCCGCCCAGGCGCGCCAGGGCGCGCTTCTTCTCCAGTTGCTCCAGGATGTCTTGCATGGTGTCGCTCTTTCGGTGAAATGGGTGTGTTTGTCTAGGGTGTCGGTGTGTGGGACGCGGCCAGCAGGCTGCGCGCGGCGGTAGAGGCCGCCACGCGCCCGGCGGCCACGTCGGCCTGCAGGCCGGGCAGCAGGCCGCGCACCTGCGGATGTTGGCGAAACGCCTGCTTGAGCCCGGCGTCGATGCGCTCCCACATCCAGGCCAGCGACTGCTTTTCGCGGCGCAGGGCCAGGCGGCCGTTGTCGGTCTGCTGGGTGCGGAACTGGGTGACGGCGTCCCAGAAGCCGTCCACGCCTTCGCCCAACAGCGCGCTGATCTGCACCACCCGCGGCTGCCACAGCGCTCCGTGCGTGGCATGGTCGGGGTTGCCGTGCATGCCCAGCAGGCGCAGGCTCGAGGTGATCTGCGCCTGGGCGCGGGTGGCGGCGTTCTTGTCGATGTCGGCCTTGTTGATGGCCACCAGGTTGGCGATCTCCATCACGCCCTTCTTGATGGCCTGCAGATCGTCGCCCGCGTTGGGCAACTGCAGCAGCACGAACATGTCGGTCATGCCGGCCACGGCGATCTCGCTCTGGCCCACGCCCACGGTCTCCACGATCACCACGTCGTAGCCGGCGGCCTCGCAGACCAGCATGGCCTCGCGCGTCTTCTCGGCCACGCCGCCCAGGGTGCCGCCCGAGGGGCTGGGGCGGATATACGCCTCCTCGCGCATGGAAAGCTGCTCCATGCGCGTCTTGTCGCCCAGGATGGAACCGCCCGAGACCGTGCTCGACGGATCGACGGTAAGCACCGCCACGCGGTGCCCCTTGCCAATGAGGAACAGGCCCAGCGCCTCGATGAAGGTGGACTTGCCCACGCCCGGCACGCCGCTGATGCCCAGGCGGAAGGCCCGGCCCGTGTGCGGCAGCAGGGCCGTGAGCAGGGCATCGCCCTGGGCGCGGTGGTCGGCCCGGGTGGATTCGAGCAGGGTGATGGCCTTGGCCATGGCACGGCGCTGCACGGGCTGGCTGCCGTGCAGGATGCCGTCGAACCAGGTGTTGGCGGGCGCCTGCAGGTCGGGCAGAGGCAGGGGGGCGTTCATGCGGCAGCGCCCTCCCTGGCCCGCCACTCGTAGTGCACGTCCACGTCCTCCGCGCCGGTCTTCACGAAGCCGTGGCGCTGGTAGAAGCGGTTGGCATCGCTGTGCTGCAATGCGGTCACGCGCAGCACCGCGCCTTCGCGGCGCGCCCGGTCCTGCACGCTGGCCAGCACCGCGGCGCCGGTGCCGCTGCCCTGCCAGTCGGGGTGCAGGTACAGGTGCTGCAGGCGCAGCACGCCCGCGCCCTCGGGCTGCACCGTGACGAAGCCCATCCGCCGGCCGTCGGGCGACACCAGGTGCTGCATGTACCGGGGCGCAAAGGCCGCGCGCAGGCGTTCGCGCGAGCGCTCGGGTGTGTAGCGGCCCACGCGCTCCAGGCTCTCACGCATGGCGGCGGTGCGCAATTCCAGCATGGATTCGAAGTCCTCTTCGGCCACGGGCTGCAGGGTGAACAGGGGCGCAGTCAACGCAGCACCTGCCAGGCCGTTCATACCGCGATGGCCTTGCGGATCTGTTCGAGCACGTCCTTGGCGCTGGCCGGGATGGGCGTACCCGGGCCATAGACCCCCTTGACGCCGGCCTCGTACAGGAACTCGTAGTCCTGCGCCGGGATCACCCCGCCCACGAAGACGATGATGTCGTCCGCCCCCTGGTCCTTGAGCGACTGGATGATGGCCGGCACCAGGGTCTTGTGGCCGGCGGCCAGCGTGCTCACGCCCACGGCGTGCACGTCGTTCTCGATGGCCTGGCGCGCGCATTCCTCGGGGGTCTGGAACAGCGGGCCCATGTCCACGTCGAAGCCCAGGTCGGCAAAAGCTGTGGCCACTACCTTGGCGCCGCGGTCATGCCCGTCCTGGCCGAGCTTGGCGATCATCACGCGCGGGCGGCGGCCCTCGGCCTCGGCAAAGTCGCTGATTTCGGTCTTGAGCTTGTCCCAGCCTTCGGCCGAGTCGTAGGCGGCAGCGTACACACCCGTCACCTTCTGCGTGTCGGCGCGGTGGCGCCCGTAGATTTTTTCGAGCGCGTCGGAGACCTCGCCCACCGTGGCGCGCAGGCGCACGGCCTTGATGGCCAGGTCCAGCAGGTTGCCCTCGCCGGATTCGGCGGCGTGGGTGAGCGCGTCGAGTGCCTCTTGCACCTTGGCCGCATCGCGCGTGGCGCGGATGTTCTTCAGGCGTGCGATCTGGCCGTCGCGCACCTTGACGTTGTCGATCTGCAGGATGTCGACCGGGTCTTCCTTGGCCAGCTTGTACTTGTTGACGCCCACGATCACGTCCTTGCCGCTGTCGATGCGTGCCTGCTTCTCGGCGGCGGCGGCCTCGATCTTGAGCTTGGCCCAGCCGCTGTCCACGGCCTGGGTCATGCCGCCCATGGCCTCGACCTCCTCGATGATGGCCCAGGCGGCGTCCACCATGTCCTGGGTGAGCTTTTCCATCATGTAGCTGCCGGCCCAGGGGTCGACCACGTTGGTGATGTGCGTCTCTTCCTGGATGATGAGCTGCGTGTTGCGCGCAATGCGGGCCGAGAACTCGGTGGGCAGTGCAATGGCTTCGTCCAGCGCGTTGGTGTGCAGGCTCTGCGTGCCGCCGAACACGGCCGCCATGGCCTCGATGGTGGTGCGCACGATGTTGTTGTAGGGGTCCTGCTCGGTCAGGCTCCAGCCGCTGGTCTGGCAGTGGGTGCGCAGCATCAGGCTCTTGGGGTTCTTGGCGCCGGTCTCCTTCATGATGCGGCACCACAGCAGCCGCGCGGCGCGCATCTTGGCCACTTCGAGGTAGAAGTTCATGCCGATGGCCCAGAAGAAGGACAGGCGGCCGGCGAAATCGTCCACGTCCAGGCCCGAGGCCATGGCCGTCTTCACGTACTCCTTGCCATCGGCCAGGGTGAAGGCCAGCTCCAGCGCCTGGTTGGCGCCCGCCTCCTGCATGTGGTAGCCGGAGATGGAGATGGAGTTGAACTTCGGCATGTTGCGTGCCGTGTAGCCGATGATGTCGCCGATGATGCGCATGCTCGGCTTGGGCGGGTAGATGTAGGTGTTGCGCACCATGAACTCTTTCAGAATGTCGTTCTGAATGGTTCCGCTCAGCTGCGCCTGCGACACGCCCTGCTCTTCCGCCGCCACCACGTAGCCGGCCAGCACGGGTAGCACGGCGCCGTTCATGGTCATGGAGACCGAGACCTTGTCCAGCGGGATCTGGTCGAACAGGATCTTCATGTCCTCCACCGAGTCGATGGCCACGCCGGCCTTGCCCACGTCGCCGGTCACGCGCGGGTGGTCGCTGTCGTAGCCGCGGTGGGTGGCCAGGTCGAACGCCACGCTCACGCCCTGCCCGCCGGCGGCAAGCGCCTTGCGGTAGAAGGCGTTGGATTCCTCGGCCGTGGAAAAGCCCGCGTACTGACGGATGGTCCAGGGCCGCACGGCGTACATTGTGGCCTGGGGACCGCGCAGGTAGGGCTCGAAACCCGGCAAGGTGTTGGCGTACGGCAGGTCGGCCGTATCGGCCGCCGTGTACAGCGGCTTGACGGTGATGCCGTCGGGCGTCACCCAGTTCAGCGCATTGACGTCGCCACCCGGTGCCGACTTGGCGGCGGCTTTGGCCCAGGCCTCGAGCGAGGCGGCAGCGAATTCAGGGGGGCTGTGGGGGGGCGTGGCACTCATGGCGAAGCGGTCTCCGAAGATGGCTGGGGTAGCGTGAATGGCTGTTCCCGGTGTGGCACCGAGTTTACATCATTCATAATTATTGATTCAAAATATTCTTCGCAGCATACAATCCGCCCATGTCCGCACTGACCCTGACGCCCCGCGCCCTCTACGAAGAAGTGGCTGAGCAATTGCGCCAGCGCATCTTCCGGCGCGAGCTGGAGCCCGGCAGCTGGATCGACGAGCTCAAGATCGCCGAGGAATTCGGCATCAGCCGCACGCCCCTGCGCGAGGCGCTCAAGGTGCTGGCCGCCGAGGGCCTGGTCACGATGAAGGTGCGCCGTGGCGCCTATGTGACCGAGATGTCGGACAAGGACCTGCGCGACGTCTACCACCTGCTCAGTCTGCTGGAGAGCGACGCTGCGGCCGGGGTGGCCACCAGCGCCCCCCCGGCGCAGCTGCAGGAACTGCAGGGCCTGCACGCTGAACTGGAGGCCGCCGCCGGTGAGCGCGAGCGCTTTTTTGCCGTGAACGAGCGCTTTCACATGCGCCTGCTGGAGCTGGCCGACAACCGCTGGCGCAGCCAGATGGTGGCCGATCTGCGTAAGGTCATGAAGCTCAACCGCCACAATTCGCTGCTCAAGCAGGGCCGCATCGAGGATTCGCTGGCCGAGCACCGCGCCGTGATGGCCGCGCTGGCCCGGCGCGATGGTGCCGGCACCGCCCAGGCCATGCAGGCGCACTTCGCCCAGGGGCTGGAGGCTGCCGCCTAGGCCAGTTCGACCCGGTTGCGCCCGCTGCGCTTGGCGGTGTACAGCGCATCGTCGGCGCGGCGCAGGATCTGGTCCAGCGTGGTGTCGCCGTCCGCCTGCAGGGCGATGCCGGCCGAGATGGTGATGGTCAGCGAGGCCCCGTCCGCCGTGAACGGCGCACCCGCCACCGCCAGGCGCAGCCGCTCACCGGCGGCCTGGGCATCGCCGTGCTGCCCCAGGTCCAGCAGCACCACGAATTCCTCTCCTCCATGGCGCGCCACGAAGTCCAGCCCGCGCGCCGAGGCACGCAGCTGCCGGGCCACGTGCTGCAGGGCCTTGTCGCCCACCTCGTGCCCATGGCCATCGTTGATGGCCTTGAAGTGGTCCACATCCACCAGCGCCAATGCCAGGTGCGCACCGCCCTGGCGTGCCAGGGCAAAGCGGCTCTCTCCTTCGGCGAACAGGGTGCGGCGGTTGGCCAGGCCGGTCAGGTAGTCGGTGGCGGCGGCCAGCTCCCACTGGCGGCCGATGCGCTGCGAGCACATGAACAGAAAGGCCGTGGTGCCCACCACCGGCAGCAGGGCCGTGACGAGCGGGCTGGCGGTGTTGATCCAGGCGCCCTCGCCGGTGATGTCGAACGACGGCCCCACGCGCCGCACCAGAAAGTAGCCCGCACGAAAGGCCACGAACAGGCCCACCAGGAAGAACAGGCCCGCCAGCGCTTTGCGGCTGCGCGCCCGCTCCCCCGTGCCGCCGCGCACGAGCTGCAGGGTGCCGGCCATCAGGACGAAAGCCACCACGCCGGACAGCAGCAAGATGCGGCTGGGCGTATCGGGCCGCACGCCCGCGAACCAGACCACGCCGCCAATTCCGGCCAGCGCGGGCAGCCACATCCACCAGCGGTCGGGTGCCCCATCGAACTGGCGCAGCGCGCGCCAGTAGCCGGTGCAGCCCAGCATCACCATGCCGTTGGCCATGGGCGAGACCAGGCCCAGCGGCAGCTGGTACTGCACGGCATAGAGCACGGCACTGCCGGCCAGCAGCAGGGTGGCGATGCGCCAGGTCTCGGCACAGGGCCGCAGCGACACCGGCAGGTCCCGGTGCATCAGGCCCAGCACCCCGCCATTGGCCAGCATCATCAGCGTCGCGACGATAAAGATGGTGATGGGGTCCATGGACTGGTGGAGGGCTGGCAGGAAAAGCGGCGTTGGAGGATGCGGCGATTGTGGCCGAGCTGCGCAATGCCCCCAGTTGCGCGAAACAAAGAAGCACAGCTTGTGCCCTCAGGATAGGTATGATCGCGCGGGTTTTCCCCAGGTTGGTACCCGATGGTACCGCTCTGGCTCCGTGCATGCCGTCCAGGCCCCGAACGACCCGATGACTTCCACCTTTTCCGACATCGGCAGCGTCCAGACGCTGCCGCAGCTTCTCACCTGGCGCGCCACCCAGACGCCCGACGCGCCCGCCATCCGCGCCGGCGACGCGCAGACCCAGGCCTGGAGGGCCGGGACCTGGGCCGAGACCGCCGCCCATGTGGCCCGCTGGTCGCGTGCCCTGGTGGCCCTGCAACTGCCGGCCGGCGCCCGCGTGGCCATTCTGCTGCCCAATGGCCTCCATGCCATGTGCGCCGACCAGTCCACCCTGGCCAGCAACTGCGTGCCGGTGCCGCTGCACGCCATCGACAACCCGGGCAGCATCGCCTACATCCTCTCGGACTGCGAGGCCTCGGTGCTCATCGTGGCCAGCGCCCCGCAGTGGGAGAAGATCCAGGCCGCAGGCACGGAATTCCCCGCGCTGCGGGCCGTGATCGTGACCGAGCCGGAACCATCGTTCACCGCCACCCCGCCCTCCGCACATGCCCCTGCCGTGGGCTCGCTCGCCCAGTGGCTCGAAGGCGCGGCCCAGGCTGTGGAACTGGCGCCGCCGGCGCAACCGGGCCCCGAGGACCTGGCCGCCGTCGTCTACACCTCGGGCACCACGGGCAAGCCCAAGGGCGTGATGCTCACGCACCGCAATGTGGTGAGCGACGTGAAGGCCGTGCTGGAACGCATTGCGCCCACGGTGGACGACGTGTTCCTGTCCTTCCTGCCGCTGTCGCACACCTTCGAGCGCACGGGCGGCTACTACCTGCCGATTGCGGCCGGCAGCTCGGTGGCCTATGCGCGATCGGTGGCGCAACTGGCCGAGGATCTGCAGACCATCCGCCCCACGGTGCTGGTTTCGGTACCGCGCATCTACGAGCGCATCCACGCCAAGCTGCTCGAAAAGCTCTCGCCTTCGCCCTGGAAGATGCAGCTTTACGAAGCGGCGCAATCCAAGGGCTGGCAGCGCTTTTGCGCAGCGCAGGGCCTGCCCGTGCCCGAGGCAGACCCTGCCGGCGGCTGGATGAACGCCCTGCCCTGGGGCCTGCTGCAGGCCCTGGTGGCCAAGCCGCTGCTGGCCCAGTTCGGCGGCCGGGTGCGTGTGGCCGTGAGCGGCGGCGCCCCGCTCTCGCCCACCATTGCCAAGTGCTTCCTCGGGCTGGGCCTGCCGCTGGTGCAGGGCTACGGCATGACCGAGACCGCGCCCGTGGTGTCGGTCAACTCGCTCACGGACAACGACCCGGCCTGTGTGGGCCGGGCCCTGCCCGGCCTGGAGGTGCGCATCGGAGAGAACCGCGAGCTGCAGGTGCGCGGCCCCATCGTCATGAAAGGCTACTGGAAGCGCCCCGAAGACACGGCGCGCATCCTGTCTGCCGATGGCTGGCTGGGCACGGGCGACCAGGCCGACATTGTGGATGGGCGCATCTTCATCCGGGGCCGCATCAAGGAGATCATCGTCACCTCCACCGGCGAGAAGGTGCCGCCGGGCGACCTGGAGCTGGCCCTGCTGGCCGATCCGTTGCTGGAGCAGGCCTTCGTGCTGGGTGAGAACCGCCCCTTCATCGCCGCCGTGGCGGTGCTGCGCCGCGACGAGTGGGAGCGCCTGGCCGGTGACCTGGGCCTGGCCGCACAGGACCCCGACAGCCTGAACCACCCGGCCGTGCACCGCGCCGTGCTGGCACGCATCGAAAAGAGCACCGCCAGCTTCGCGCGCTACGCCGTGCCGCGCGCCGTGCACCTGGTGCTGGACCCATGGACCATCGAGAACGGCTTCATGACGCCCACGCTCAAGCTCAAGCGCGCGCCGCTCATGGCGCACTTCGCGCAGGCCATCGAGGGCCTGTACCAGCAAAAGCAGGGGGCGCGCTGACCCCAGGGACCGGCTGGGCTTGTGCAGACTCAGTCCATGCGGTCCCTGCGCCTGCCATGCACCTCGGCAACCCAGGGTTGCGCAGCGGGCGCTGCCCTGGCGCAGGACGCCGGGCGCCCTGCCCGGCTGCAGGCTGCGGTGGATATGGCACTGGCCTCCAAAGGGTTCCATATCTGGACCAGCGCCGAGGGGGACCTCAACGGCGATGGGATCGCGGACCTGGCGGCGGTGGTGGCCGACCTGAGCGGGGCCGGTCCGCGCGAGGAACGGCTGCCCGTGCTCGCCGGCACGCCGGGCGGCGGCTATGCGCCGCTGTCCGTCTCAGGGCAGTTCTGCCGCGTGAACAAGCTCTATCAGCTCGACCTCACCGCGACCTCCCTCCGGGTCCAGGGGGTCTGGCGTGCAGCTTCCTCGGCCATGGACTTCAGCGTCTGCGGGTAGCCCGGTCAGTCTTCCACCGGGGCTTCATCCCTGGGTACTTCTGGGGTATGAACCACCATCCGAGGGAACCCATGGGAGTGGCGTCGTCAGTGGCGGCTTGGCGCTGTTGGAAAAATGGGCCCCGATGCCGAAGACCTTGCTGCCTCGTCACATCCCGAAGCCCCTGCACCAAGATGCGGCCCCAAGACCTGAGAAAATGCAGGTCGTCACCCCATTGGGCGCCCACAGCCCCCTGCAACACCGGTTTTTCGCCTTGGACCACAGCACCCTCGCCCCCACCGCCGCCCCGCCAGCCGAATTCAGCCCCTGGCGCATGTCCGTCGCCCCCATGATGGACTGGACGGACCGCCATTGCCGCTATTTCCACCGGCTGCTGACGCGCCAGACCCTGCTGTACACCGAAATGGTGAACGCCGGCGCCATCATCCACGGCGGCACCGAGCGGCACCTGCGCTTCAATGCCGAGGAGCACCCCGTGGCCCTGCAGCTCGGCGGCAACGAACCTGAGCTGCTGGCGCAGGCCGCGCGGCTGGGTGCGCAGTGGGGTTATGGCGAGATCAACCTGAACTGCGGCTGCCCGAGCGACCGGGTACAGCGCGGCGCCTTCGGTGCCAGCCTGATGAAGGCGCCGCAGTTGGTGGCCGATGGCGTGAAGGCCATGAAGGACGTGGTGGACGTGCCGGTGACGGTCAAGCACCGCATCGGCATCGACAAGGTCGAGGACTACGGTTTCGTGCGCGATTTCGTGGGCACGGTGGCCGATGCGGGGTGCACGGTGTTCATCGTGCATGCGCGCAATGCCTGGCTGCAGGGCCTGTCGCCCAAGGAGAACCGCGACATCCCGCCGCTGCGCTACGAAGTGGTCCACCGGCTCAAGGCCGAGTTCCCGCACCTGACCATCGCCATCAACGGCGGCATACAGGCCGACGAGGTGGTGCTGGAGCAGCTCGCGCACCTGGACGGCGTGATGATAGGCCGCGAGGCCTACCACAACCCCTGGTGGCTGGCCCGCTGGGACCAGCTCTACTACGGCGGGCAGCCCTGCGCGCTGACGCGCGAGGAAGTGGAGCTGGCCATGGTGGAGTACATGGAGCGCGAGGCGGCCCAGTACGGCACCCCCTGGGCCCACATCGCGCGCCATATGCTGGGCCTGCGCCACGGCCTGCGCGGCGCACGCCTGTGGCGCCAGGTCTGGAGCAACCACCTGCTCAAGGACCGGCCCGCACGCGAAGTCTACGCCCTGGCGCAGGCTACGATCCAGGAGCCCGAGCCCGCATGAAGCGCTCCAGCCACCCGTCCAGCGGCTCCGGGCGGTAGAACAGGTAGCCCTGCAGGCAATCGCACTGGCTGGCGGCCAGGAAGTCTGCCTGGGCCTGGGTTTCCACCCCTTCGGCCACCACGCGCAGGTTCAGGTGCCGCGCCACCGAGAGGATGGACTGCACAATGGCCGTGTCGCTGGGGTCGCCGGGCGTGTCCTGCACGAAACTCTTGTCGATCTTGAGCTCGTACAGCGGTAGCCTCTTGAGGTAGGCCAGGCTCGAATAGCCGGTGCCGAAGTCGTCAATGGAAAAGCGCACCCCGAGCCGCACCAGTTCGGTCATGCGGGCGATGGTGTCGTCCAGGTTCTCGATGAGCAGGCTTTCGGTGACCTCCAGGATCAGGCAGGACGGCGTAGCACCGGTCTGGGCCAGCACGTTGCGCACGCGCTCGACGAAGTCGTCCTGGCGGAACTGGCGCTGGCTGACGTTGACAGAGATCGACAGCGGCATGCCCTGCCGCTGCAGCTGCGCAATGGCGTCGCAGGCCTTCTCGATCATCCAGGCGCCCATGGGCAGGATCAGGCCCGAGGATTCGGCAATCGGGATGAAGCGCGACGGCGGCACGCTGCCGCGCACCGGATGGCTCCAGCGCATGAGCAGCTCGCCGCCAACCACCTCCCCCCGCGCATCCACCTGCGCCTGCACGAAGACGGCCAGCTGCCCCTCGGCCATGGCCTTCTTGAGGTCCTGCTCCAGCTCCAGGCGCTCCTGCACGTCGGCCTGCATGGCTGCCTCATAGAAGCGGATGCGGTTGCGGCCCAGGTCCTTGGCGCGGTACATGGCCGTGTCCGCCTCGCGCAGCAGGTCCTCCACCGCCTCCGCGCGCTTGGGGAACAGCGTGATCCCCAGGCTGCCGGTGCTGCTGTAGAGGTGGGTGTCGATGGCGTAGGGCAGCTCCAGCGCCTCGCGCACACGCTCGGCCACGGCCAGCGCCTGCCGCCCTGCCGTGGCCATGTCGGCGGCAATGCCCTGCAGCAGCAACACGAACTCATCCCCGCCCAGGCGTGCCACGGTGTCGCCCGGGCGCAGCAGGCGGGTCAGGCGCTGCGCCACCTCCACCAGCAACTGGTCCCCGAGGGTGTGGCCGCGCGCATCGTTGATCTGCTTGAAGTTGTCCAGGTCCACGCACACCAGCGCCCCGACCTGGCCGCTGCGGCGCGCCGCAGCCAGGGCCAACCCGAGCCGGTCCATCAGCATGCGGCGGTTGGGCAGGCCCGTCAGGGCATCGAAGTAGGCCAGCTGGTGCGTGCGCGCCTCGGCCTGCTGGCGCTCGGTGATGTCGCGCGCCAGGGCCACGAAACGCGCTCCTTCGCCCGCATGGTGGCCCTCCTTGCGCGCGACGGACAGCTCGTACCAGCGGGTCTGGCCATCGCTCTCCAGGTGGTAGCGGTGGCCCGCCGAATACCCGTTGGCGAGCGCGGCCCGCACGGCGTGCAGGCAACCGGCAGCCTCCTCGGGCGGCACGATGTCCTGCAATCGCTGCCCCACGAATTGCGCGGGGGCCAGGGTGGACTGCGGCATGCGCGCGGAGCGGCAATGGTGGATGCGGCCTTCGCCGTCCAGTTCGAACAGAAGGTCGGGGATGGCACTCAGCGTGCTCTCCAGGTCGTCGCGCGCGCCGCGCAGCTGGGCCGTCATGCGGCGCGCCAGCGCCACCGCGCGCTCGCGGCCGGTGGCCAGTTCCCAGGCGATCCAGCCCAGCAGCAGGCCTAGAAAGGCGCCCATGACGGCCACCATGTGGTGGCCTTGGTCCTCGTGGCGCAGATCGAACGCCGGCAGCGGCGCCATCAGCAGCGTCCAGGCGCGCCCGCCCACCTCCAGGCGGCGGCTGACCTGCAGGGCACCGCGGGCAAGCGCCTGCTCCTGAAGCCCGGCATCGCCATGCAGCAGGGCTGCGGGCGCAGGGTCTTCGCCGTCGTAGATGGCCAGGGCGATGTCCGGATCGAACTCGCGCGACAGGCCCTGGACCACGTCGTCCACGCGAAACGGCGCCGCCACCCACCCCCGGATGGCGCGGCGGCGTCCCGACAGGGATTCGGCCTCCAGCAGCGTGGAATAGATCGGAAGGAACAAGCCCACCTCGCCCTGCGGCGGCACGCCTGGCGACAGGGGCCCGAGCAGGCCGGACAGAGCCAGCCGGCCCGAGTCGCGGGCCCGCTCCAGGGCCTCGCGCGCCACTGGCAGCGTAAGGGTGTCCAGGCCCAAGGCCTCCAGGTTGCGGCCCTCCAGCGGCTCGATGTGGGTGATGGGGGCGTACTGCGCCCGCCCGCCCGGCGGGTGCACGCCGTAGCCGGAAAAGCCGCGGCCGCGCATGTCGGCCAGATGCGCTAGCAGGCCGCTGCCCTGAACGAACATGACCAGCGCGATGCCCTGCAGGCCCGGGCGCGTCTGCTGCATCTGCAGCGCATCGACGTAGGACTGGAATTCGCTGCGCTCGATGCGCTCGGACCCGTCCACATAGCCCTGCACCCCCCTGAGCATCACTTCGTAGGTGGACATGCGATCGCGCAGGTTGTAGGCGATCTGCTCGGCCGCCGCATGGAAGTTGGCCCGCTGCTTCTCTGCGGATTCGCTGTGCGCCCGGTACCAGTACAGTGCGGTGGCCCCGAGCACCATGCAGGCCATCAGCGGCGGCAACACCAGCACCAGCCAGCGCTGGCTGGCAGGGGCGTCCTGGAGCGTCTCGGATTGCGTGGATGCGGGGACCTGGTGTTGTTCTGGTGTCATCGCATGGGACAGGGCAGCAGCGGCCGCGCCCCAGCGGGACACAGGTGACGTGCCTGTGCATTATCAGGTTTCAGCCCAAGCTGCCAAGCGAGGTCACCCGGTGCATTGCACAGGCGTGCTCCCCGTGAACTTGTGCCGCAGGCGCGGCATCCGCCGACATCCCGGCGGCCAGAAACGGAGTATCGTCTGCATGGCAATTTTTTCGCATTCCCCGGTGTTCCCGGCCTTTGCAGACCCATCCATGGCATCGCTTGATTTTGAACGGGAAGAGTCCCGGTTCCGTGCGTTCTACGCAGCCCAGAGACCCGCGCTGGAGGAGGCATGCGCGGCCTTCACCGCCACCATCGCCGACGTGGTGGCCGCTGCCCGCAGTGTCGACGTGTCCAAGGTGGAGGGGCGCGTGAAGGATGTGGACGAGTGCGTCCGCAAATTCACACGCAAGTACCGGCCCGGCCTGGAGGAAAGCAACACGCCCTACGAGATCCAGCACTGGATCACCGATCTGGTGGGCGTGCGCGTGGTCTGCCTGTACGAGGATGAACTGGAGAAGGTGGCGCAGATCGTGCGCAGCCATTTTGCGGTGATCGACGTGACCGACAAGGCCTCGGCCGTGGAAAGCACCGAGGCCTCCTTCGGCTACAAAGGACTGCACCTGGACCTGCGCCCCGGCAGGCGCGACCTGCCGGCACTGGCGGCCCACGCCGAGCAGCCCTTCGAGCTGCAGGTACGCACCATCATCCAGGACTCCTGGAGCGTGCTGGACCACAAGATCAAGTACAAGAAATCCATCCCCGGGCAGCTCAAGCGGCGCATCAATGTGCTGTCGGCGCTGTTTGAGCTGGCCGACCGCGAATTCCGCCAGATCCGCGACGAAACCGCCGCAGAACTGCTGCAGGCCCCCGACGAGACGGTGGAAGCCGGCGCGGAGATGGAGGACACCTCTGCCAGTTCCAAGCCCTCTGCGCTGGGCAGCGAGCTCAACGCCTTCACCTTTCTGAAGATCGCCACCCATTTCTTCAAGGACTTCGAGTTCGACCCCGCCAAGGTGGACAGCTTCGTGGACGACGTGCAGGCCTGGTCGCCGGGCATCACCCGCGCACGCTTCAACACCCTGATGCGGGAAACGGTGGGCACCGTCAAGCGCTACAAGCAGTACTTCGAAGAGCAGAACCCAGAGGGCAGCTTCAACCCCTATACAGTGATACGGCACTGCCTGTACCTGTCCAACCGCACGGTGTTCCGCCCGGCGCTGCGCAATGTGGCGCGCGAATCCTTCGAGGCCTGGCTGGCGGACAACGTGTAACGGGCACGCCCCCCGGGCCCCTCACCGGCCCGGGCGCAAGCATGGTTTTGCTGCTAAAAACCATAGCAGCAAACGCTTTCGCCAAAATGCTTCTGCGGCCCTTTCTTTGCCGATGGACAGCGCTGTCACCAAGGCGACTGGGGCTAGGTGGTTTTCCCGCATGCAGAGGTAACCAAGTGCTGCTATATTGCACTGCAACATAACGGAGTTTCGACCCCATGCTCTACCAGATCTACGAAACCCAGCGCTCCCTGATGGAGCCGGTCACCGACTTCGCGCAGGCGGCAGCCAAGCTTTTCAGCAACCCACTGTCTCCCTTCAGCCAGTCGCCTTTCGCCCAGCGCATGTCCGCCGGCTACGATCTGCTGTACCGCTTGGGCAAGGACTATGAAAAGCCGTCCTTCGATATCCATACGGTGGACGTGGACGGTGTGGGCGTGGCGGTGCACGAGAACATCGAACTGGACAAACCGTTCTGCGAACTGCGCCGATTCAAGCGCTTTTCGGACGATACCGACACACTGATCAAGATCAAGGCCCAGCCCGTGGTGCTGGTGGTTGCCCCGCTGTCGGGCCACTACGCCACGCTGCTGCGCGACACGGTGCGCACCCTGCTCAAGGATCACAAGGTCTACAGCACCGACTGGAAAAACGCCCGCCTGGTGCCCCTGTCCGACGGTGAATTCCATCTGGACGATTACGTGAACTATGTGCAGGAGTTCATCCGCCACCTGCAGGCCACCTATGGCAACTGCCACGTGATCAGCGTCTGCCAGCCCACGGTGCCGGTGCTGGCCGCCGTCTCGCTGATGGCCAGCCGCGGCGAGAAGACGCCGTTGACCATGACCATGATGGGCGGCCCGATCGACGCGCGCAAGTCGCCCACGGCGGTGAACAATCTGGCCACGAACCGCAGCTACGAGTGGTTCGAGAACAATGTGATCTACCGCGTGCCCGACAACTTCCCTGGCGCGGGCCGCCGCGTCTACCCCGGCTTCCTGCAGTACACCGGCTTCGTGGCCATGAACCCGGACCGCCATGCGTCCAGCCACTACGACTACTTCAAGGACCTGATCAAGGGCGACGACGCCAGCGCCGAGGCCCACCGCAAGTTCTACGACGAGTACAACG
>NZ_JBKDTZ010000062.1:0-35551 GCF_046339755.1 Acidovorax sp.
GCATCGAGCTGGCCGCCCACGAAGCGCAGGGTGCCGCCACCGTCGTGCACGACGAAATGGTCGACGTCTTCCTGGATCAGGCGCGAGAATGAGGTGTCGATGCGCTCACCGGTCTGCGCGTTCTGGTACTCGGCGCCACTCAGGGGGGCGACGCGGGTCGGCTCCTTGCCGTAGCGCAGCACGAAGGCCGACTGGGTGCCCTGGGGTGCATAGCCGGAAAACAGGAACGAGCGCGCGCCTGCTGGAATGAAGATCTTGAATTCCTGGTTCTGCATCTGGAAGCCAGTGAATTCAGGCAGGGACAGGGAGCCTCCGCCAGGGAAGGCGCAGCCGCCGGTGCCAAAACCGATAGCACAGCCCGTCACGCCGGTGGGAGCGTACTGCTCCTTGAAGCCGACCTTGGTGTCAAAGGTGTAGTTGAACGAGCCGGCTGGCGGAGGCAGCGCGATCTTGTGCGCCGTCTGGTGCATCGAAACGAAGTTCGCAGCTTGGGCGAACGTACCCATCGCAGCCAAAAAAATAACAATTAGATACCGCATTGCATCCACCCAAAAAAAAAAGGCCGCGAGCTCTCGCCGGCGGCCTTTTTTACTAAAGTCGCAACTTCTTAGTTAGAAGGAGCGTAGTGCCACGTGACTTCTGGGCCAATCGTGTTGATGTAGGTAACAACGCCAGGGCCGCCCGACTTGCCCAGGTTCACGGAAGGAGCCGTGGTCTGGCCAACGGAAACCGTTGGGTTGGCGTAACGAACGTTAGCCCAGCCAGCGGTGAACGTGCCCACGCTGATTTGGCTGCCGAAAGCCAGCCAGTCGTGTTCGAACACATCGGTCACGCCAGCAGCTGGCAGAGGCGAGATGTTGAACGTAGGACCGGTGATGGTGTTTTCGCTGTAGTCGAACACGTCAGCAGCGATAGCCACCTTGCGTTGGAAGGGGTACTGGCCGCTGATGACGTTACGGTACGTCAGCTTCGTTGGGAACGTGAAGGACACCAGCGAAGACGAGTTGGCGCTCACGGTGTAAGGCACCACGAACGAGGTCTTCCACAGTGCGTCTTCGATGTCAGCAACGGTAGCTTGCGAACGTGGAGCGCCCAGGCTGGAGTCAACACCGATGTTTTGCTTGATGCGGTTGTTGTAGTCAGCCAGTGCCAGGGTAGGCAGCGAAGCGTTTTGGCCGTTCAGCGAGTTGGAGATGGTCAGGAAACCAGCCAGCACGTTAGGCGTGTTGGTGTCGGCAACCACTGCAGGAGCTGCGTCGAAAGCGGCCTTGATGGCAGCCTTGGCCACGCCAGGACGGTTAGGAGCGATGTCGAATGCTTGCGATTCGATGATCGTGATGTAACCGATGTTGGTCAGAGGAGCACGGCCTTCGCCGCCACCGCTCACGATCACTGCTGGGGTAGCAGCGGAAGCGAAGGTGTTGGAGTTAGGCAGCAGGATCGAATCGTCGCTGGAGGTCACCACCGAACGGGTCGTTTGGCCGTTGGCAGCAGCAGCTTGGCTGGCCAGGGTACCAACCCACACGTCGCCAGGCGACAGGTAGATCAAGAAGTCCAGACGTTCTTCAGAGCGCTCATTGTCGTGAATCACGACCTTGGCCACCACGGATTGCGTCAGGCTCGTGTTGATAACCTTCAACTCACTTTGCCATCCCCCACCGATGAAATAGGAGGGAGCAACCAGCAAATCACCCAGGCCAGCGTGATTCACGGTCACAGCGTTTGCAGCACCAGCAGCGAGCATGGCGCCCATTGCTACAGCAAGAAGTTTCTTCTTCATCACAGATTTCTCCATAAAAATTAAAAAAAGCACCTGAGCAAGCCCACACTCATAGCTTTACAAGTTTACACCAGATACTTCAACAATCCGCCCCGCGTACACAAACTAGACAAGCGGACTCTATGGACTGTTGATTCGCATCCTACACAATCGCCCCCCAATTTGCGCGGGGGTGCGTAGATAAAATGTGTTTGGTGTCACAAGTAGGGGGATGGATGTTGCACCCTTGCAACATCCGCCAGCCATCCTTTTTGCATGCTGAAGCGGCGGCATTGCCGGCCTGCTCTCCACGAAATTGGGCGCCGTGGGCGCATGCCGAAATCCGGGCCCCATGACGGCCAGTTGCCTGAAAGCAACGTCACCCCGGTCAGCGCGACTTGAGGATCCCATCCATGTTGATGTGCTTCCACTGCCCATCGGCGTCAAGCCAGGCATCGGTCATGCGGAAATTGTTGTCCGGCTTCTTGCCGGTGGGGTCGACCAGCGTGACCTCGATTTGAAGAAGCACATTCTTGCCGTCCTGGTCGACCTGGTGCACCTTGAGCGACGTCAGGGACCATGCCTTGGCGTAGTAGTCGCCATAGAACTGCGAATTGGTCCGCTTGGGGTCGATCCCGTGCTCCAGATCGTAGCGCAGCGCCCAGTTGCGATCCACATGGGCTTGCCAATAGCTCTTGAAATTGGTAAGCACACCGAGCTGCGCCATCTTGGCTTCCAGCGCAGGCGATTCGAAAGCCAGGTTGAGTGGCTTGGACTCCTTTGGCGCTGGGGCGGGCGCTGCAGCAGCGCTCCCTGCCGGCTGCGAGGTTGCGCAGCCAGCCAGCCAAGGCAACACCGCGACCATGGCGGCGGCGAGCGTGATCTTTTGTGCAAAATTCTTCATGTGTGTCTCGAGATAGTGTGAAGGTTCAGCGAATCACGGTGGAGCGATCCGCAGGGGATGGGGGCTCTTGCACTGTGTGAAAAAGCACCAATGGGATATGGGCAAGCTGCTGATAGTTCACATCGATGATGCCGCCCGCACCATTTCGGCGCAATGCATCGGTCATCAGCAGGACAAACGGAGCCGAGGCCGCCAAAGAACTGCCCGCCTGCGGCACCGGCGCACTCAGGCAGCGCATGGGCGGCATCACGTCATCGCGCCCCAGGGTGGCGTCATGGTCTGCCATGATGGCCTCTGTGCCAGGACGCGCCAGCGACAGGGTGAACATCTCCTCAAGGGCATTGAAGGACAAGGTGGTGCCCTCCTGCAGCATGAGCCGGTAGCGCCCGCGCCAATCCCATGCCTTTTCGTCCTTGCCCACCAGCACGACGCGCTTGTCGAGCCGGCAGAAGTCGGCCATCGCCTTGCGGACTGCGGGCGACTGGTCGGGGTGTCCCAGCAAGATCATTTCCCAGCCCGTATGGCTCTGGCGCACCAGTGAGAAAAATGCGGTGGTGAGTGCCTCTTCGTCAAACGGCTGCAGCACCACAGAGACAAAGGGCTGCTGCGCTGCGACGGCGGGCACCACGTCCGCTTCCTGGAGAGGGGCGACCTTCCGGCTTTCTTCCGCCCTTGCAGCAGCCGCAGCCCGACGGCTGCGGGCGATGCCACGCAGGAATTTCCAGACAGGCCCCGGAAGCACCGCCCGTGCGACATCCTTGGCACAGGCAACCAAGCGGACCTGGAGACTGGGTACCGGGGGTTCAGGCGCGTCCGGGTCGGGGATCTCCCGGTAATACTGCGCCATGTAGCGTGCCAGGTCGTTCGCCAGCAGCCGCTGCTCCTGCGCCGCAGCCAGTTCCTCACGCAGGTGCTCCAGATCAAGCCGCGTGGCCGAGAGCTTGCGGTCCAGATCCGTGGCCACGACAGGCGGCGCCCCCGCCACAGATGGCGTGGACACGGAGGACAGGGTCTTGGAAGGGTTGATCGCCCGGATGGACACCCCCGCGGCCAGCGTGCGCAGGTGGTGTTCGGGCAGCGCGCCGAGTGCATCCATGATGGCTGCGTCCTGCGGCATGGCGGCACCGGTCCCAGAGCGGTGCAAGGCGTCGACCACGTCGCCCAACGGCGTGGTGCGCAGCAGTGCGGCCGCGTCGGCGGGCAGGCGGTCGAGGTAGACGCCCAGGAACCAGCTCAACGACCAGCGCGGGTGCTGGTGGGGCTCCACCCCGCTCCAGCGCAGGTCGAACTCGCGAAACCACTCGCGCAGGCCGGTCTCGGTGGCGTTGTAGAAATGGTGCGGGTAGCCGTGCTCGGGTTGCAGGAACGCGGTGTCGATCTTGACCACGCCACCCGGCTTGAGCACGCGGCGAATTTCTTCGACCGCGGCCTGCGGGTACTGCAGATGCTCGAACACCGCCTGGCTGATCACCGCGCCAAAGCTGTTGTCCCGGAAGGGCAGCCGGTCCGCCGACCCTACCACATCCGTCATCGGGTAGCGGAAGATGTCGATCTGGACCACGTTGTCCCAGCGCTGCAGCTTGCCGCCTGCCCCCAGGTCCAGAACCCATTCGCCCCGGTGCTCCTCGATGATCCGGAGCGACTCCTGGCTGTAGGGGTGGCGCGAGACGGGATCGTCCACCGACGCCTCGCCCGTTCCGGCTTCCTCGATGGTTTCCGGAAGCAGCACCGGCACCCCATTGCGCAGAGGGTATGCCGTGCTGCAGTCCGCGCACACCACCTGGCTCGGGTGCGGGTTCAGTCTGGCGCCGCAACGCGGGCAGGCCAACAGCGGCAAAAGGGAGTCAAGTCGGCTCATAGGTCGGATACGGAGGAGAGGAACGGTGCATGGAGCAATGGCGGCAGCAGGTACCCATCAGGCGACGCGCGGAGGCCACGCCAGCGAGAAATCCTCGGCGAAGATGGTCAGGTTCGGGTTGTAGCAGGGATCGTTGGCCAGTAGCGCGGGCCAGCGGGTCTGCAGGATCTTCACTTCGGAGTTGAAGCGCTTTTGCTTCTCCGGCGTGTCCTCGTAGCCGCGCGAGACGGATTCGTGGTGGATCAGCTCGGCATAGGGCGTCCAGTGGTTGCGGTAGCCCGCCTCGCGCACGCGCAGGCAGAAGTCCACGTCGTTGAACGCCACGGCCAGGGTTTCATCGAGGCCGTTCACCTGTTCGTAGATCGACTTGCGCAGCAGCAGGCAGGCGGCGGTCACGGCCACGAAGTCCTGCGCCAGCACGGCCCGCCCCATGTAGCCATGCTGGCCCCGGGCCAGCAGCTTGTGCGCATGGCCGGCCACGCCGCAGACCAGCACCACGCCCGCGTGCTGGATGCGCCCGTCGGGATACCAAAGCCGGGCGCCCACGCAGCCCACGCCAGGCTCCAGGGCTGGGCCCACCATCTCGTCGAGCCACTCGGGGTGGGTGGCCTCGATGTCGTTGTTCATCAGCAGCACGAACTCGCCGCGCGTGGCTTCGTGCACCGCCCGGTTGTTGATGGCCGAGAAGTTGAACGGCCCGTCGTCGCGCAGTACGCGGATCTGGCCCGACGCCGTGCGCTCGGCCAGCAATTGCAGCGAAGCGGCCTCATCGCTGCCGTTGTCCATCACGATGACCTCGTAATTGGGGTATCGGGTCTGGACCAGGCTGTCCAGGCACTGGCGCAGGATCTTCTCGCCGTTGCGCGTGGGGATGACGATGCTCACCAGCGGCGGATTGGCGGGGATGCTCCAACGCACGCGGTACATGCCGGAGGCTTCGGGCGCCTCCAGCACCTCGCCCTGCAGGCTGCGGCGCTGCAGGTGCTCCCGCAGGGCGCGTCGGCCGGCCTCGAAGGCATAGCTCTTGTTGCCGTGGCCCGAGGCCGTGCTGCCGGTCGCGGTGCGCCAGTGGTACAGAATCTGCGACACGTGGAGCACGGCAGCCGCGTCCACGCTGTCGACCGCTCGCAGCGCCAGGTCGTAGTCCTGGGCCCCCTCGAAGCCCACGCGCGGACCGCCGAGCTGGCGCATGAATTCGGCCTCATAGACCGCAAAGTGGCACATGTAGTTGTGCGAGCGCAGCAGGCCCAGGTTGAAGTCGGG
This sequence comes from Acidovorax sp., assembly GCF_046339755.1. Taxonomy (GTDB): domain Bacteria; phylum Pseudomonadota; class Gammaproteobacteria; order Burkholderiales; family Burkholderiaceae_C; genus Acidovorax. Next base: position 5,785 of record NZ_JBKDTZ010000062.1, read on the forward strand.
CTTGAAGTAGGGGTCGAAGCGCCGGCCGTCCTGGTCGATCTTGTCCTCGTCGGAGTACAGCACCTTGCCCTGCGGGTTCTGCACGAAGGCCTGCATGGCCCGCAGCAGCGCGTGCGGCGTGAGCTCGTCGTCATGGTCCAGCAGCGCGATGTACTGGCCCTTGGCCAGGCCGATGGCCGTGTTGGTCGCGGCGGAGATGTGCTGGTTCTTGGTGTGGAAGGCCAGACGGATGCGCGAGTCCTCGGCGGCCGCAGCCTCCAGCAGCTCGCGCGTGCCGGCCTTGGTCGAAGCATCGTCGCAGATGCACAGCTCCCAGTGCGGGTAGACCTGGCTCTTCACCGAGGCGATGGCGCGTCCCACATCCCGCGGGTCGGGGTTGTAGACCGGCATGATGATGGACACCAGCGGCCGGCGCGGCAGCTCGCCCACCTGCGCCACCAGGCGCGAGAGCTTCACGGGGTCCATGGTGTCGTACTGCGCCACCCAGTCGGCATAGGTGCGTGCGCCGGTCCCGGGTGCCGCGTCCGGAGCGGCGGGCGCTCCAGGGTCCACGGGTTCCAGTTCATGCCCGGAGCCGTGCAGCATGCGCCGCAGGCGCTGGCGCACGCCCTGCATGCCCTCTGCGCGCAGCACCGACACCGTGCGCTTGGCCAGGTGCGACAACCCCGTCCCACGCCCCCGCGCCACCGAGTAGGCCGCGAGCACGCTGCGGGCATAGCGCGGCAGCCGCACCACCAGGCGCAGCGGCCGGGTGATCTTCCAGGAGCGCGAAGCGGTCACCAGGCGCAACTGGTGCTGCGTGGCGTCCAGCATGGTCTGCAGGTTGTGCGCATGGTTGCGCGCCAGCGCGATTTCCGCCCCCAGCGCCGCGGTCGTCGACTGCAGGGCTCCGATCTGCGTCTGTGCCTCGGTGTACAGGGCTGCTACGTTCGCACCGTGCTGGGTCGCCAGATCACGCTCGCGCACCACGGCTTCACGGTCGTGCACCACCGCATGCAGCTGGGCAACGAAGCCGTCGCGCTCCTGCTGCACCAGATCGCGCGCGGCACAGGCCAGCTCGTGCGCCTCGCCCAGATGGTGCGCATCCTGGCGTGCCTTGTCAGCCGCCTGCTGCGCATCCAGCGCGCGCTGCTGCTGCTCCACCAGTTCCTGCGTCAGGCGCGCCCGCTCGTCGGCCAGACGCGTCACGTCCTTGGCGCGCTCCGCCAGCTTGGACAGCAGGCTGCGCCGCGAGAGCGCGCGCGTCACCAGCTCCTCGAAGGTCTGCTGGGACTGCAGCACCTGCCATTTGGCATAGAGCTGGGCCGTGGCATCGGCCGCACGCTGGCGGTCGGCCTGCACGCCCTCGCCCGCCCCGGCGTGGATGCGATAGGCGGCCGAAACACCGGGCACGAACTGGAACGGCGTGCGGCTTTCCACCTGCAGCCAGAAATCCCAGTCCTCGTAAAGATCGAAGCGTTCGTCGAAAGCGGCACCGCCTGCCTGCACCAAGCTGCGGTGGAACAGCACCGAGTGGATGGGCATGAAGTTGCCGTAGCGCAACTCGCCCGAGGCATAAGGGAACTGGAAGATCTCGCCCACGGGTTCGCTCTGGGCGTCGACACATTCCACCGCCGTGTGCACCGCCTTCACCGTGGTGCTCTGGCGCGCGGCCAGCACCAGCTTGGCGATATGGTCCGGGTAGAACCAGTCGTCATCGTCCAGGAAGATGAGGTATTCGCCCTTCGCGGCGGCCATGCCGGCGTTGGCCGCGAGCGCGCGGTTGAGCTTTCGGCCCTGCGAGACCAGGCTCACAGGCACCGGGCCGCCGGCCCACTGCGTACCGGGCAGGCCGTCGCCGGCGGCATCCACCAGCACGATGTCCAGGTGCGGGTAGGTCTGCAGCGCCACGGATCCGAGGGCCTTGGCCAGCGTGGGCCGGCACATGGTGCGCACGATCACCGTGACCAATGGCATGTCCTGCGGGAGCACGGCCACGCCGCGGCCCAGCAGGCGCTGCTTTTCGCCTTCGATCAGCAGCGGGCCGCCGGCACGCAGCTCGGCCGATGTGTAGCTCTCGAAGGCTTCGGCATATTCCGACGCGGGGAACAGCGTGAGCGCGCGAAAACGGTTGAGCGCCGAGATGAAGCTCGCATACGGCAGCTTCTTCTCCTGGCTGGCAAAGACCTGCATGGCCTGCTGCTTGAGCGCCCACACGGGCGTGATGTCCAGCAGCCGGTTCGGCCGGAGCGGGGCGCTCACCTCGTACAGGTGCAGGCCCACGCCCTCCAGCCGGCGCACGGCCTCGATGGCACACAGTGCCGTGGCGCGGTGGTCAGGGTGCAGTTCCCAGGGCGACGGGGCGTACACCACATCGGCACCCGTGTCGCCGATTGCCTGCATGATCCTGTCGACCAGCGCCTCGCCATAGGTGATTTCGCGGTCCGGCAGGCCCCAGCACCGGGGCGGCGGCAGGCCCAGAACGCGGGCCGCCTCGGTACTTTCGGCCAGGCGGGTGTCTGCATACCCGCCCGGGCCGGCTTCTTCTTCGCCATGCCCACCGGCGGTCAGCAGGACGGTGTGCACGCGGTGCCCCGCCTGCACATGCCCGGCGATGGCCCCGCCGCAGCCGAAGACTTCGTCGTCGGGATGGGGCGCCAGTACGAGCACGCCTCCTGGGGCGGGAGGTACGGGTGAGGCGTGGTAGGGAATGATCTCAGCCTCGCTAGGGTGCATGTTGTGCATTCAGATCAGGAAAGGAACGTGGGGACGGTCTGTGGCGCATGGAAACCGGCGTGCATCCGCAAAAAAGGTGCAGGCACGGCAAAAGCCAGGCCCTCGCTGGCGACGGCCCCTCGGTGAGGCTGACCATCGCCAATGAAAAGGACCGCGGTGAATGCCAGGGCAGAGACCAGGTCTGTGGGATTTATTGCCCGAGGCCCGCCGCAGCGGCCCTCAGAGCGGGTCTGCAATTCTATATTCTGTCGTATGCAGCCAAGATCGTGCGCCTACCCAGGCAACAGCAACGGATTGTTGCACCAGGAAGGGCCCTCACATCCAAAATATTGCGCATCGGTGCGGCACCGGTCACACCAGGGCGGCATCTGTCACGCCCCGGTGTTACCCGCCCGGGCGCTGCCAGAGCCCGTGCACCCCTCCCCGGACCATGGCAAGCAGGCGCGCCCATCGCCGGTCGGGCAGCAGGGGCTGCAGCAGCAGCTTGCGCGCCAGCGGGACCAACAGCTGGCGCCGCCAGCCCCGGGGCACTTCCCGCGAGCGCAGCAGCCACAGCGTATTGCGAACCTGGAAGTAGATGCGCTGGGGTGGGTGCGCCAGCACCTGGCGTCCCAGCACCGTCGCTCCCGCCTTTCCGATGGTGTGCTCAAGCACCAGCGCCCCGGTTTGCATGACCGACCAGCCCCGGTGGCGGGCCCGCCAGCACCACTCGGTATCGACCATATCCACGAACCAGTCTCCCTTGAAAGGCCCCACGGCAGACAGGGCCGCCACCGGGTACAGGCAACCGGAGGTGATGGCGTGGTCCACCTCCAGCGTCTGCCGCGCCGGCCAGGGATCCGCCGACAGCACCAGGTGCAGTTGCGGGTCCACGCGCCGGACGGGCAAGGTCCGCCCCGTGACCTCATCCCGAATGGCCGGCCCGAGCGCTGCCCAGCGGCAAACGGCATCCCCCGCGTGCGACCAGATATCCAAAAGCCCGGTCACGTACCCCGCAGGGGGCAGAGAGTCCTGGTCGAAAGTCAGCAGGAAATCGTAGGGGCCCTCCAGCGCCCGCTGGCGTGCCAGGTTCAGCGCCGCGCCCACCCCCAGGTTGCCGGGTGCCGAATACCAGTGCACGCCCGGCATGTCCGACCAGGGCGCCGCGGTGGGGTCGATCGACTGGCCGTTGTCGATGACCAGCACATCCGCCACCTCTGGCTGCAGGCGGGCAACCAGGGCCTGCAGCCGGCGGTTGTCCGGATGGTAGGCCACCACGCAGGCCAGGACGCGTGGCATCATGCAGCGCCCCCCGAGCGGCACAGGGCCTCATACGCATCGGCGATGGCGTCCCAGCGGTAGCGCTCTGCCAGCGTCGGCCGGGGAACCCATGCGTGCTCCCGCAGGCTCAGCAGTTGCGCCATGAGCGCGGGCACGTCGGCGAAATAGCCGCCTTGGTTGTCCAGCGTATGGCGGTTGAAGCTGCAATCAAAGGCCAGCAGCGGCCGCTGGTACGGCAGCATTTCCACCAGCGAGGGATTGGTTCCTCCCACGCTGTGCCCATGCAGGTAGACATGGCAGCCGGCGCGCAGGGCCGCCAGCGCCTCCGGGTCGAACAGGGAATCGATGAAGCGCACGCGCGGCTCGCCCTGGTAGCGCGCCAGCAGTTCGCGCCCGAGCGGCGTCGCACTGAAGTTGCCCACCAGCACATACAGCGGCAGAGGCGACGCCAGGAAGGCCTGGAGCATCTCGGCGATGTGGTTCTCGGGCTCGATGCGCGCCACCGTCAGCAGGTAGCCGCCGGGTGCCAGGCCAAAGCGCTCCTGAAGCACTGCACGCGCCCGGTCCGCAGGCAACTGCAGCACATGGTCGCAGCCGTAGGCGATGACGCTGCTGGCGCGGCCATACCGGGCCTGCACCATGTCGGCGATGCCCTGGTTGTCGCTGACCACCACGTGCGCATGGCGCACGGCCAGGGCCTCGCTGCGCCCGAGGAACCAGCGCTTGAAGCCGGTCCACTTGTCGCGCCGGGTTTCCAGCCCGTCCACGTTCACGATGATGCGCCGCGGGCCGGCCAGGCGGCGCAGCAGGGGCAGGAAGATGCCGCCCGACACGCCCATCACCAGCCTGGCATCCACCCGGCGCCCGCAGCCCAGGAAGTTGAGCAGGTCATAGGGCACCGACCACAGGCCGTTGGCGCGCAACGGCAGGTAGCGGTGGGCCAGGCGCGGCCCGTCCACCGCCCGTGCGGTGCGGCCCACCGAGGAACCGAAGACCAGCGTGGCATGCCCTCGGCGCGCCAGCCGGGGCGCGAGCTGCTCGACGCAGGTCTCGAACCCGCCATAACGTGCCGGCAAGCCGTCGGTGCCGATGACCGCGATGCGCAGCGGCCCTTGGACGGAATCGCTCATGGCCGGCTGCCCTGGGGCGCCGGGCGCAACGCCTGCAGCAGCAGGAAAAGCCCCATGGCCCGGCGCCGCGGCGTGGGTCCCGACACCACCGCATGCCAGGCCAGTTGCAGCGCCACCCGGGCCCGGCTTCGCCCGGCCCAGGGTTGCGCAAGCCAGCCGGGCACCTGGGCCGCCGGAGCGGCTGCCGGCAGTGCGCCACCCGGCTGCGCGCGCGCCCAGGCCATGGCCTGGACCAGCACGCGCTCTGCCAGCCGCATGCCGCGCCGCAACTGCTCGCCCAGCGAGCGCTGGCGCGATGCGCCCAGCAGGTTGGCGCCATGCTGGCGGTAAAGCGACAGGCCTTGCGGCACATAGGCCAGGCACTGCATGCGCTGGGCCACCAGGGCCACGGCCCAGTCGTGCATCACGTAGGCCTCCTGCTCGGGCAGCCGGGCCAGTTGCGCGAGCAGGTCCCCCGAGAGCAGCAGCGTGTGCCCGACCACAGGGTTGGTCACCAGCAGGCGCCGGGGGTCGAGATCGCGTGGCACGGCGTACGGGTTGCCGGTGTAGAAGCTGGGCTGCAAGGGCGCAAGCGCTTCGTCCACCACCTGCACGTCGTGGAACAGCGCCCAGGGCCGGGTGCGGGCGGCTGCCGCCTCCAGCATGGCAGCCACCTTGCCGGGCAGCCAGACATCGTCCTGGTCCGCCAGGAAAATACCGTCCGCCGCATCGACATGCGGCGCCAGGTGGCCGATGGCACGGAAAAAGGACAGTGCAGGCCCGGGGGCATCGCCCTGCCAGTGCAGCTCAAGCGGAGCGCCCGGCTGGGACGCCAGCTGCTCCAGCACGGCCCGCGTACCGTCGTGCGAGGCATGGTCGAAGACGTGGATCACATCCACGCCGGGAACCTGGCTGCGGATCGAGGCAATCTGCTCGGCAATGAAGCGTGCCCCGTTGTGGCTGCACAGGAGCACATGCAGGGTCATGCCGGGGGCCTCGGGGCGTGCACGCCAGGGCCGCCGTCAGCGGGCCGCGAAGACTTCTGCATTCTCCAGGGCCAGGCCCTGCTGGTCCTTGGCCGACAGCAAGGGGTTGGCGCCGATGTCGGGCCACGCGATGCCGATGCTCGGATCGTTCCAGATGATGCAACGCTCGTGCGCGGGAGCGTAGTAGTCGGTGGTCTTGTACAGGAACTCCGCCGTCTCGCTGAGCACCAGGAAGCCGTGCGCAAAGCCTGGCGGCACCCACAGCTGGCGGTGGTTGTCTTCGCTCAGTTCCTCGCCCACCCACTGGCCGAAGGTGGGAGAACCCTTGCGGATGTCCACCGCCACGTCGAACACGGCACCGCGCACCACGCGCACCAGCTTGCCCTGGGGCTGCTGGACCTGGTAGTGCAGGCCGCGCAGCACGCCGCGGGCGCTGCGGCTGTGGTTGTCCTGCACGAAATCGTGGTCGGTACCGGTCGCCTCGTTGAAGGCGCGCTGGTTGAAGCTTTCGAAGAAGAAGCCGCGCGCATCGCCGAACACCTTGGGTTCGATCAGCACGACATCGGGAATGGCCAGACGGGTTGCTTGCATGGGAAAACGGCGGTTCAGTAAATTTTTTCTTTGAGGATGCGCATCAGGTACTGGCCGTACCCGTTCTTGGTGAGCGGCTGCGCCAAGCGCTCCAGCTGCGCGCTGTCGATCCACTGGCAGCGCCACGCGATCTCTTCGGGGCACGCGATCTTCAGGCCCTGGCGATGCTCCAGCGTGGCGATGAACTGGCCGGCTTCGAGCAGGCTCTCGTGCGTGCCGGTGTCGAGCCAGGCATAGCCCCGGCCCATGATCTCCACATTGAGCTGGCCACGCTCCAGATACAGGCGGTTGAGGTCGGTGATCTCGTACTCACCGCGGGCCGAGGGCTTGAGGGCCTTGGCCAGTTCCACCACCTGGTTGTCGTAGAAGTACAGACCGGTCACCGCATAGCTCGACTTGGGGACCTTGGGCTTTTCCTCCAGCGACAGCACCTTGCCGTTGGCATCGAATTCGGCCACGCCATAGCGTTCGGGGTCGTGCACGTGGGAGGCGAACACGGTGGCGCCGTCGTTGCGCTGGGCCGCGCTGCCCAGCAGGTCGTGGAAATCGTGCCCGTGGAAGATGTTGTCACCCAGCACCAGCGCGCTCGGTGCGCCAGCCAGGAAGGATTCACCGATCACGAAGGCCTGCGCCAGGCCATCGGGGCTGGCCTGCACCGCGTACTGCAGGTTGATGCCCCACTGGCTGCCGTCACCCAGCAGCTGCTCGAAGCGCGGCGTGTCCTGCGGGGTGCTGATCACCAGGATGTCGCGGATGCCCGCGAGCATCAGCGTGCTCAGCGGGTAGTAGATCATGGGCTTGTCGTACACCGGCAGCAATTGCTTGCTGATGGCCAGGGTGGCCGGGTGCAGCCGGGTGCCGGAACCTCCGGCGAGGATGATGCCTTTGCGTGCCGTCATGGGGTTGGTATTTCTCAGAGGATCTCGGTGAGCATGCGTGCCACGCCTGCCTGCCAGTGCGGCAGGGTCAGGCCGAAGGTGCTGCGCAGCTTGCTGGTGTCCAGGCGCGAATTGTGCGGGCGTACGGCCGGCGTGGGGAAGGCGCTGGTCGGTACGGGCGCGACTTCCCTGGCGACGATCTTTTCACCCACCGGGTGCTTCGCCGCCGTGGCCAGCACGAATTTCGCGTACTCGTTCCAGTTGGTTTCGCCAGCGGCAACCAGGTGGTACAGGCCCGCGTCCTCGGGGTGCTTTTGCAGGTGGCGGATGGCGTGGGCCGTCACGTCGGCCAGCAGATCGGCACCGGTCGGGGCGCCCCACTGGTCGTCGATCACCGTGAGGCGCTCGCGTTCCTGCGCCAGGCGCAGCATGGTCTTGGCGAAATTGCCGCCGCGTGCGGCATAGACCCAGCTGGTGCGCAGGATCAGGTGCTTTGCGCCGGACTGGGCGATCAGCTGCTCGCCTTCGAGCTTGGTACGACCGTAGACGCTCAGCGGCGCAGGCGCGTCGGCCTCCACCCAGGGGCGGCTGCCGCTGCCATCGAACACATAGTCGGTGCGGTAGTGCACCAGCCAGGCGCCGAGCTTCGCCGCCTCCAGCGCAATGGCGCCAGGCGTGGTGGCGTTCAGCGTGCGTACAAAGTCGACCTCGCTCTCGGCCTTGTCCACGGCGGTGTGGGCGGCGGCATTGACGATGACGTCGGGACGCAAGGTGCGCACCGTCTCGGCCACGCCAGCGGGGTTGGAGAAGTCACCGCAATGCTCGGTGCTGTCGAAGTCCAGCGCCGTGACCGTGCCCAGCACGGACAGGCTGCGCTGCAGCTCCCAGCCGACCTGGCCGCCTTTTCCGAAGAGCAGGATGTTCATGCGCTGGCGTCCGCAACGGCGGCGGGCTCCTGCGCGTACTGGGTCTGCACCCAGTCACGGTAGGCACCGGTCTGCACGCTGGCCACCCAGTCGGCATGCTCCAGGTACCACTGCACGGTCTTGCGGATGCCGGTGTCGAAGGTCTCGGCGGGCTTCCAGCCCAACTCGCGCTCGATCTTGCGCGCGTCGATGGCGTAGCGGCGGTCGTGGCCGGGACGGTCCTTCACATAGGTGATCTGCGCCTTGTAGCTCTGGCCATCGGCGCGCGGGCGCAGCTCGTCGAGCAGGCCACAGACCATGTTCACGATCTCGATGTTGGGCTTCTCGTTCCAGCCGCCCACGTTGTAGGTCTCGCCGGGAGCGCCGGCCTCCAGCACGCGGCGGATGGCACTGCAGTGGTCCTTCACATACAGCCAGTCGCGCACCTGCATGCCGTCGCCATACACCGGCAGGTTCTTGCCGGCCAGGGCGTTGACGATCATCAGCGGGATCAGCTTCTCGGGGAAGTGATAGGGCCCGTAGTTGTTGCTGCAGTTGGTGGTGAGCACCGGCAGGCCGTAGGTGTGGTGCCAGGCGCGCACCAGGTGGTCGCTGGCCGCCTTGCTGGCGCTGTACGGGCTGTTGGGCTCGAAGCCGCGCGTCTCGGCGAAGGCCGGGTCGGTCGGGGCGAGCGAGCCATACACCTCGTCGGTGGACACGTGCAGGAAGCGGAAGGCCGCGCGCTCGTCCTCGGGCAGTGCGCTCCAGTAGGCGCGCACGGCCTCCAGCAGGCGGAACGAGCCGACGATGTTGGTCTGGATGAAATCCTCGGGACCATGGATGGAGCGGTCCACATGCGATTCGGCCGCAAAGTTGACCACCGCACGCGGCTTGTGCTCGGCCAGCAGGCGCGCGATCAGGGCGGTATCGCCGATGTCGCCCTGCACGAAGACATGGCGGGCATCGCCCTTGACGCCGTCCAGGTTGTGCAGGTTGCCCGCGTAGGTGAGCTTGTCGAGGTTGACGACGGGCTCGCTGGAGGCAGCAAGCCAGTCAAGAACGAAGTTGGCGCCGATGAAACCCGCGCCGCCGGTAACCAGAATCATAGGGTGGGCTGTGTGAAATGCCTTGTTCGGCAGAACCCGCGATTATCCCACCCCGCCCGGTTACCCGGTAACAGAGTTCAACACGGGCCTGCCGAGGCTGTTGGAAGGACCATCAGAAATGGATGCCACGCATCATCTGCTGCAGCGCCACCGCTTCGGCAGAGAGCTGGGGCTTGGCATCCTTGGCGCCCTTGGCAGCGGTGGAATCCGGGAACATGCGAAAGCTCGTGTTCATGGTGATCTGCGCCACGCGTGGCACCAGCGCGTGCAGGATCTGCCCGGTGATGCCCAGGCGGGTGGCGATGCGCACCGGCTTGAAGATGCAGGCCTGGGCGATCATATCGGCCGCTTCCTCGGGGCTCAGGGTGGGCACGTTGTTGTAGATCTTGGTCGGCGCGATCATGGGCGTGCGCACCAGCGGCATGTTGATGGTGGTGAAGGTGATGCCCTGGTCGGCGAACTCGCTTGAGGCGCAGCGCGTCCAGGCGTCCAGGGCCGCCTTGCTGGCCACGTAGGCCGAAAAGCGCGGCGCGTTGGTCAGCACCCCGATGGAACTGATGTTCACCACATGCCCCTTGCGCTTGGCCACCATGCCGGGCAAAAAGCCCATGGTCACGCGCAGGCAGCCGAAGTAGTTGAGCTGCATGGTGCGCTCGTAGTCGTGGAAGCGGTCGTAGCTCGACTCGATGGCGCGGCGGATGGAGCGGCCCGCATTGTTGATGAGAAAGTCCACCCCGCCGTGCTTGTCGATCAGCAACTGCACGAAGCGGTCGCAGTCGGCCATGTCGGCGATGTCTGCGGCATAGGCGATGAACTCGTAGCCCTTGGCCCGGGCTTCGGCGCAGGCCTCATCGAGCTTGTCCTGGTCACGCCCGCAGATGACCGTGGTGGCCCCGGCCTCGGCGAACTTGTGTGCCGTCGCCAGGCCGATGCCCGAGGAGCCACCCGTGACCAGCACCACCTTGCCCGCCACCGTGCCCTTGAGGCTGCGGTCGATGAACAGCTCGGGGTCGAGGTTGCGCTCCCAGTAGTCCCACAGGCGCCAGGCGTAGTCCTTGAGGTTGGGGCAGGTCACGCCCGAGCCCTTGAGCGCCGCCAGGGTCTCGCGGCAATCGAAGCGCGTGGGGTAGTTCACGAACGTCAGCATGTCCTCGGGCAGGCCCAGGTCCTTCAAGACGGCATTGCGAACGCGGCGCACGGGGGCCATGGCCATCAAGCTCTTCTTCACGCTCTTGGGGATGAAGCCCAGCAGCGCGGCGTTGATGAACAGGTTCATGCGCGGCGCGTGGGCTGCGCGGCTGAAGATGTCCAGCACGTCGCCCACGCGGTAGCCCACCGGGTCCACCAGGTGGAAGCACTTCTTGCCGATGTCCTTCTGGTGGCTTATGACGTTGAGCGCATTGACCACGAAGTCCACCGGCACGATGTTCACGCGCCCGCCCTCCAGGCCCACGGTGGGCATCCAGGGCGGCAGCAGCTGGCGCAGGCGCTGGATCAGCTTGAAGAAGTAGTAGGGACCGTCGATCTTGTCCATCTCGCCGGTCGTGCTGTCACCCACCACCATGGCCGGGCGGTACACCGTCCAGGGCACCTTGCAGTCCTCGCGCACGATCTTCTCGCTTTCGTGCTTGGTCTGGAAGTACGGGTGGTCCAGGCCCTCGGCCTCCTCGAACATGTCCTCGCGGAACACACCTTCGTACAGTCCGGCCGCGGCGATGGAAGAGACGTGGTGGAAGTGCCCGGCGTCGATGGCTTTGGCCAGGTCGACCGTATTGCGCGTGCCCTCGATGTTCACGGCCACCTGGGTTTCCTCATCGGCCCCGAGGTCGTAGACCGCGGCCAGGTGGTAGAAGTGGTCGATCTGGCCTTTGAGCTTTTTCACGTCCTCGGAGGCCACGCCGAGCTTCTTGGCCGTGAGGTCGCCGAACACCGGCACCGCGCGCGCCGCCGACACGCCCCAGTAGCTGCGCAGGTCGGCTACCTTGTCCGCGCTTTCCTGCCGGATCAGGAAGTGCACCACGGCCCCCTTGCGCTCCAGCAGCTTCTTCACGAGCCGCTTGCCAATGAATCCCGTAGCTCCCGTCACGAAATACTGCATGAATAACTCCTGTGAGATTGCTTCATTCTTGCGCAAGCGCGCGGGCGGCCGATTCAGCACAAACCCGTGCAGCCTTAGACGCCGCGCTCTACGTTTTTAGGAGCGCGCGCCTACACCTGGCCTGCCACGCGGCGTACAGTTCGGCCATGCGCCAAAGCCACCCGGCACTGGCAACTCCAACCACCACCCCATACCGGAGGCCCCATGGTCAAGAAACTGCAGAAACTCAGCGCTGACAACAAGAAGAGCAACGCCCAACTGTCGAGCACCGTGAAGGACTCGGCCCAGCAGATCTGGCTGGCGGGCCTGGGTGCCTTTTCTAAGGCCCAGGAAGAAGGCGGCAAGGTGTTCGAATCCCTGGTCAAGGAAGGCCTGTCCATCCAGCGCAAGACCCAGGCCGTGGCCGAAGAGAAGATCTCCGAAGCGACCAGCCGCGTGACCACCATGGCCAGCGACATCGGCTCCAAGGCCCAAGGCCAGTGGGACAAGCTCGAAAACATCTTCGAAGACCGCGTGGCCAAGGCCCTGTCCAAGCTGGGCGTGCCCTCGGCGCGTGACCTGGAAGCCCTGACGGCGCGTGTGGACGCCCTGACCAAGGGTACCGGCAAGACCGCCTCGGCCAGGGCACCTGCCAAGGCCGCAGCGAAGACCGCCGCCCCAGCGAAGAAGGCCGCCGCCAAGAAGGCTGCCGCCCCCCGCAAGGCCGCCGCCAAGCCTGCAGCCAAGGCCGCTCCCGCCAAGAAGGCCGCCGCCCCAGCGAAGAAGGCCAGCGCCAAGGCCGCAGCACCTGCCCCGGCACCTGCAGCTTCCAACTGATCCCCAGCCAATGGGCCGCCCCGACCGGCCCGTTGCGCCAACGGCTGACACGCCCTGTGCGTGCCAGCCGTTTTTCGTTGGGAAGCAGCTGCCGAAACACGTTCTAAGGACATGCCAATATTGATGCAATGCAGCATCTGCGGCTCGGTTAGAGTAGCCACCAGAGACATCCCAACACCGATCCCAAACGACGCGAAGAGGGCCCGCACACATGGTGAAGAAAGCGCCGCGACGCACCGCAGAACGCATTCTCGAAGTCACGCTGGACCTGTTCAACCGGTTTGGCGAGCCCAACGTCTCCACCACCCTGATTTCGGCCGAGCTGCGCATCAGCCCCGGCAACCTGTATTACCACTACCCGGCCAAGGACGAGCTGATCAATGCACTGTTCGACCGCTATGAACAGTCGCTGACCGAGCTGCTGGCCGCCGCCGATGGCGTGCGCAACGTGGAGGACGCCTGGTTCTTCATGCACACGCTGTTCGAGCTGATCTGGCAGTACCGCTTCCTGTACCGCGACCTCAACGACCTGCTGTCCAAGAACCGGCGCCTGGAGACGCATTTCCAGGCCATCCTCAAGAACAAGACGCGCGCCGTGCGTGCCATGCTCGACGGCATGGGCCGCTCCGACGCACTGCACATCGACACGCGCGAACTGGAGGCCACCGCCACCAGCATGGTGGTGGTGCTGACCTACTGGCTGAGCTTCGAGTACGTGCGCGACCCGCGCCGCGCCCTGGAGCCCGAGAGCGCCCAGGTGGCCCTGCTGCGCGGCGCCCACCATGTACTCAACCTGCTGATGCCCTACCTGGAAAGCGGCCAGCGCGCGCACCTGCTGGAACTCGTCGGCCCCTATGCCACCCCACCGGGCTGAGCCCCAGGATGCCCTCTCCCCTACACCCGACCCCAAGAACCACAGGAGACACACCATGGCCAAATGGACCCCTTTCCCCCATGCGGGTGACTACAGCTTCGATGCCACGAGCGTCAAGAAGCACTGGGCCCGGCTGCACACCGGAGACGCCGAGCCCTGCCCCAAGGACGCGGCCGTGCTGCAGGCCTGGGCGCTGTTCCACAGCGGCGATTTCGAGAAGGCCACCGCCGCCGGCCTGGCCGCGGGCGGCCCCGGCATCACGGTGGCCAACAAGGCCACGGCCATCTACGCCAACTACCTGGAGCAAAAGGAGAAGACCCGCCTGGACCTGTTCACCCAGGTGGCCGAGCGCGCCGAGGCCCAGGCCGGCGAAGACCCGAACAATGCCAACGCCTGGTACTGGCATGCCTATGCCCTGGGCCGCTACAGCCAGGGCATCAGCGTGGCCAAGGCCCTGGCCCAGGGCCTGGGCGGCAAGGTCAAGGAGTCACTGGAAAAGTCCATCGCCCTGGCCCCCAAGCATGCCGATGCACGCATTGCGCTGGGTGCTTTCCATGCCGAGGTGATCGACAAGGTGGGCTCGCTGATCGGCGGCATGACCTATGGCGCCAAGAAGGACACGGGACTCAAGCTGTTCCAGGAGGCGCTGAAGCTCAACCCCGGCTCGGCCATCGCCATGGTGGAATACGCCAATGCGCTGGTGATGCTCGAAGGCGACAAGAAGATGAAGGAAGCGACCCAGTTGTACGAAAAGGCCGCCGCCTGCGAGTCTGCCGATGCGATGGAGCGCCTGGACGTGGAGATGGCGCGCGCCGAACTGGAGGATTGATGGAGCCGCTGAGTGCCTGCCAGGCGCTCAGCCGGCAAAGCGCCGTGAGGCGATTTCCAGCAGGCCATCGAAGATCAGGTTGTCCACCAGCTCGAAGGGGCGCGTCATGCTCGGCGCCATCTTCCAGCCGGCGCCGCCGGTCATGATGCAGGCCGGCTCCTCACCGCAATGCTGGATGACGTGCTGCACCATGCGCTCCACAGCGCCTGCGATGGCGTAGGTGCCGCCGCTGGTCAGCGCATCGCTGGTGTTGGTGGGGAACATGCGCACATCGCCCGTGGGCACGTGCAGGCCCGCTGTGCCTGTTTCCAGCGCACGCAGCATGATGCCGTGGCCCGGCAGGATGAGCCCGCCCATGAAGCGGCCGTGCGCGTCGATGCACTCCACCGTGACCGCCGTGCCCACCATCACCACCACCAGCGGCCGCGCCGGGCCGTGGGCCAGCACGTGGTGGCGCGCACCGATCATGGCCACCCAACGGTCGGAGCCCAGGCGCGAGGGGTGGTCGTAGCCGTTGACCAGCCCGGCCTCCTCGCCCGAGGACACCACCCACTGCGGCGGTACGTCCCACAGCTCCATCTGCTCCTGCACGCGGCGCTTGGCGGCATCGCCCGCCACCACGCAGCCCAGCATGCGCTGCGGTATCGGCAGGTCGGCCCAGCTGCCTTCGGCGAGCTTCTCGATGTGGTCCAGGAATTCGGCGCCGTGGGCCAGCAGCGTGGCTCCGGGGCGGTGGGCGTCGTACAACGCCCATTTGAGACGGGTGTTGCCGACGTCGATGGCCAGGAAAGTCATGCGGCGGATTATCCCGAGTTTTGGCGCCGCGCACCTGCCGCGCCCCATTGCCGATGCCGCCCACCCCGTCGCACCGGGGACAGCCCCGCCACGCCAATGTGAAAAATCGTGTCGCGCGACCGTCTTACACCATGGCGTCGCACTTTGCCGCTACAGTGGCTTTTCCTGTTTTGTGCAACCTTAGGAGATACGACATGGGTCTTTTCAGTTTCATCAAGGAAGCCGGTGAAAAGCTGTACGGCGGCAAGTACGCGCAGGCCGCCACGGCTGCTGCGCCATCGCAGGACGAGCTCAACGCCACGGCCGCCAAGGCCATCGAGACCTACATCGGCACGCAGAACCTGGGCGCGACCAACCTGCAGGTGGCCTTCGATGGCAGCCAGGGCAAGGTCACCGTCAAGGGCGACGCGCCCACGCAGGCGGCCAAGGAGAAGGTCACCCTGTGCTGCGGCAACGTGGCCAGCGTCACCAGCGTCGAGAACCTGATGAACGTGACCAACCCGGAGCCCGAGGCCCAGTACCATGACGTGGTGCGCGGCGACACGCTCTCGGCCATTGCCAAGAAGTTCTACGGTGATGCCAACAAGTACCCCCAGATCTTCGAGGCCAACAAGCCCATGCTCACCCACCCCGACAAGATCTACCCGGGCCAGAAGCTGCGCATTCCACCGCTCTGAGCGCCCAGCGCTTCCCAACGAACAAGCGGGCCGCAGGGCCCGCTTTTTTCATGGCGCCGGATCAACTCTGCCGCCAAGGCAGGCCTCGGAAGCGCCAGCCGCCCTTGCGGCCCCGGTGGGCCTGGCCATCGGCGTCGCCCTCGAAGCCTTCGAGGATGTTGTAGGCCGTGATGCCCAGCTCGGTTGCACGCTTGGCCGCCGCCACCGAGCGCACGCCGCTGCGGCACAGCAGCACCACACGCCCGCCTTCGGGCACGGCCAGGCGGATCTGGGCATCGAAATCGGGGTTCATGGCCATGCCGGGCCACTGCTTCCAGGCCACGGGCAAGGCGCCAGGCACCTGGCCCACCCACTCGCGCTCGGCATCGCTGCGCACGTCGACCAACACGGCCTGGCCCTCCTGCACCCACTGCCAGGCCAGCGCGGGCGATACGTCTCCGGCATAGCCTGCGGCCTCGCGCGGGGCCTGCAGCGCGGCGCCATCGGCATCCTGGCGCTGGCCCGAATGCTGGTTGGCCGGCACGGCCTCGTCCATGCGGCGCGGGCGCGGCAGGTTGAGTGACTCCATCAGCGCGACGAACTCGGTCTCGCTGCGACCGGCCACACGCACATTGCCGGCCTTTTCGGCGGCTATGCTGCTGTGGCTGCGGCCCTGGTAGTCGTGGCCGGGCCAGACGGTGGTGTCGCCCGGCAATGAGAACAGCACACCGGTGATACTGCGGTACAGCGTGGCGGCATCGCCCGACTGGAAGTCCGTGCGGCCACAGCCGTTGATGAGCAGCGCATCGCCCGTGAACACATGGTCGCGCCAGCGGTAGGACATGCTGCCCGCCGTGTGGCCGGGCGTATGCAGGGCCTCCAGCCTTTCGCCGCCAAAGTCCAGGGTGTCGCCGTGCGCGAGCTGCACGACCGCGGTGCCGATGTCGCAGCCTGCCGGTACCGCCGTCTGCGCACCCGTGTGCTCAGCCAGCCGCGCGGCACTGGTGATGTGGTCGGCGTGGGTGTGCGTCTCCACCGTCCAGCGCAGCGTGAGGCCCAGAGACTGCAGCGCGGCCAGGTCGCGGTCGAGCTGCTCGTCCACCGGGTCGATGATGACGGCCTGGCGCGTGGCCGGATCGTGCAGCACGTAGGTGTAGGTGCTGGAGGCGGGGTCGAAGAGCTGCAGGGGGATCATGGCGGGCTGGATGAGACGTTGTTGGCGCCCATTGTGCCGCGCCCGGCGCTGCGCGGCATCAATCCCATAGAGGCGCTGGCTCGTCCCGCAAATGGTTGCGCAAGGCAGCGTAGTCAGGCACCACGGTGGCCACCGTGTCCCAGAAGCGCGGGCTGTGGTCCATCACGCGCAGGTGGGCCAGCTCGTGCGCCACCACGTAGTCGATGACCGCAGGCCGGTAGTGCAGCAGGCGCCAGTTCAGGCGGATGGAGCCGTCGGCCTTGGCGCTGCCCCAGCGCGTCTGCGCGCTCGACAGGCGCAGGCTGGTCCAGCGCACGCCCAGCAGCGGCGCAAAGTGCTCCAGGCGCTCGGTGAAATGGCGCTTGGCATCGCGCATCAGCCAGGCCTGCACGGCGTCACGGATCTGAGCGGGCCCGGCGCTGTGAGGCAGGCCGATGTGCAGGTGCTGCGCGGGCGGCGCATCCTGCCCGTCGGCGAGCGCCATCGGCTTGAGCTGGCCGCCCCGGCCGCTGAAGCCGTGCGCCGGGTCGAGCACCACGGTGATGGGCCGGCCCATGTAAGGCACCACGGCGCCGTCGGCCCAGACGATGCGCCCGCCCTCCATGCGCTGCTGGCGCTCGCGCGCCTCGCCCAGCTTGCGCAGGATCCAGTCGGACTTTTCGCGCAGTGCCGCATCGATGGCCGCCAGCGTGACCCAGCTGGGCGCACGCACCGACAGGCCATCGGGGCCCACGCTGAAGCCGATGGTGCGCCGGCGGGCACGCTGCAGGGCGTAGGCCACCACGGCCTCGCCCAGCAGCAGTTCGCGTTTGGCCTCGGGGTGGCGGAACTCGGCGGGAGACAGCAGCGAAGGCAGCGGGACCGCAGGCGAACCCACGGGCCGGGGCGGTGCGGCCACGGGAATCTTGGCCAACGGCGGTGGCTCGCCCGCCTTGGGCACCGGTGAGGGGCTGGCAGGCGGGGTGTCGAAGAAGTCCAGCGCCAGTTGCACGAGCCGCTGCATCATGGGAATGGGGTCCGATCAGGGCGCCGTCAGTGCGACCGAGGGTAGGCCTCGGGGTCCAGGCGGTGCATCTCGGCCTCGATCCATTCCTCGACCTCGCGCATGAGTTCCTCCGGCTCGCGCCCGGCGCTGAGAATGGGCTTGCCGATGGACACGTCCACCACGCCCGGGCGCTTGACGAAGGCCCTGCGCCCCCACACCTTGGCCGACGTCACGGCAATCGGTACCACCGGGGCCCCGGTCTCGACCGCAAGGCGCGTGCCGCCGGTCTTGTAGATGCCCTTCTGGCCGCGCTCGATGCGGGTGCCTTCGGGGAACATGATGATCCAGATGCCCTTGGCCAGCAGCTTCTTGCCCTGTTCCACCACCTTATTGAAGGCCTGGGCGCGCTGGCTGCGGTCGATGTGGATCATGTCCAGCCGGCCGATGGCCCAGCCGAAGAAGGGCACGTAGAGCAGCTCCTTCTTGAACACGTAGGCCAGCGGGTGCGGCATGATCGTGGGCATCAGAAAGGTCTCGTAGGTCGACTGGTGCTTGACCAGCAGGATCGCCCCGGCGTTCTAGCCCTGGGGCAGGTTCTCCATGCCCGTGATCCGGGTGCGGATGTCCAGCAACACGCGCGCCCCGCTGATGCACAGCGACAGCCAGGCGGCCGCAATGCGGTACAGCGGCAGGCCGCGCACCCCAAACAGCGTGCCCAGCATGATGAGCAGCGCATAGGGCATGACGGTGGTCGCCATCCAGATCAGGTGGATGATGGAACGGATCAGGGCCATGGTGTGAGGGTCTTGCGGCGCCCACCGCAGTGCGGCGCCCGGTGGACATGGGGGTGGTGTTGCGAAGGGTCAGACCGCCATCAGGGGAGCCGCCGGCAGCAACTGCTCGACAAACGCCGCCAGGCTGGCATGCACCTGCGTGCCCGGGGGATAGCCGGGCGGCAGCGCCTGCCCCGGCACCAGGCCGGCGGCGCTGCCAGTGCACACCAGGTGCAGTTGCGCGCCCAGCGCGGCGCCCGCCTGCAGGTGCGCCTGGCAACTGCCCACCACCTGCACCTCGTGGCGCTCCACGCCGTAGCGGTCTCGGATCTGTTCGAGCAGGCCCGGGCCGGGCTTGCGGCAGGCACAGTCCTCATCGGGCGCATGGGGGCAGTAGAACACGGCGTCGATGCGCCCGCCCACGGCCGACAGCTGCTTGTGCATCTTGGTGTGGATGGCGTTGAGCGCCACCACGTCAAACAGGCCGCGCCCCAGGCCCGGCTGGTTGGTGGCCAGCGCCACGTGCCAGCCGGCGTGGTTCAGGCGTGCGATGGCTTCGAGCGCGCCCGGAACGGCCGTCCACTCCTCGGGCGAGGTGACGAAATCCTCGCCCAGCGGATTCAAGGTGCCGTCGCGGTCCAGGATGGCGAGTTTCATGGGAATCCCCTTGTGACAGCCACCAGCCTAGCAGGTCACGCGGCCAGGCGGGAGAGGTCGGCTACCCGGTTCATGGCGTCGTGAAGGCTCTTGAGCAGGCCCTGGCGGTTCAGGCGCAGGTCCATCTCCTCAGCATTCACCATCACGTCGTCGAAGAACGCATCCACCGGGGCGCGCAGCACGGCCAGGGTCTGCAGCGATGCGGTGTAGTCGCCCGCGTCGAACTGGGCATTGGCTTCGGGCACGAAGCGCTGCAGCGCGGCATACAGGTCCTGCTCGGCCTTTTCCCTGAGCAGGTCAGGGTTGACGTGGGCGTCCACTTCGCCTGCCTTCTTGAGGATGTTGGCCACGCGTTTGTTGGCAGCGGCCAGGGCCGGGCTTTCGGGCAGCGCGGCGAAGGCGCGCACGGCGGCAAGCTGTTTCTCGACCAGGGCCAGGCGCTGCGGGCGCAGGGCCAGCACGGCATCGACCTCCTGGGCGCTGTAGCCCTGCTCGCGCAGGCTGCCGGCCAGGCGGTCGTAGATGAAGTCGGCCAGGGCGGCCGATGCATCGGTGATCTTGTCGGCGAAGGCGGGCACGGCGCCGGCCAGCAGGGCGTTCAGGTCCAGCGGCAGGTCCTTCTCGACCAGCATGCGGATCACGCCCAGCGCATGGCGGCGCAGCGCGAACGGGTCGCGATCACCCGTAGGCAGGTTGCCGATGCCGACCATGCCGACCAGGGTTTCGAGCTTGTCGGCCAGCGCCACCACCACGCCAGCGCTGTTGCGCGGCAGGGTGTCGCCAGCGAAGCGGGGCTTGTAGTGGTCTTCGATGGCATCGGCCACCACCTCGCCCAGGCCGTCGTTGAGCGCGTAGTAGCGGCCCATGGTGCCCTGCAGCTCAGGGAACTCGCCGACCATGTCGGTCACCAGGTCGGTCTTGGCCAGCAGTGCGGCCTGGTCGGCCTGCTGCACCAGCGTGGCATCGCCCAGCTGCTCGGCAATGGCCTTGGCGATGGCGCGCACGCGCTGCACGCGTTCGCCCTGGGTGCCGAGCTTGTTGTGGTAGACCACCTTGGACAGGCCGTCCACGCGCGAGGCCAGGGTCTTCTTGCGGTCCTGGTCGAAGAAGAACTTGGCATCGGCCAGGCGCGGGCGCACCACGCGCTCGTTGCCGCCGATCACGAAGCCCGCATCCGCCGGGCTGATGTTGCTCACCACCAGGAACTGGTGGGTCAGCTTGCCCGCGGCGTCCAGCAGCGGGAAGTACTTCTGGTTGGCCTTCATCGTGAGGATCAGGCACTCCTGCGGCACATCGAGGAATTCCTTCTCGAAGGCGCAGGTCAGCACGTTGGGGCGCTCGACCAGGGCGGTCACTTCGTCGAGCAGGGCGTCGTCCTCGATGGGGCGGGCGCCGTTGCCGACCTGGGCGGCAGCCGCGGCCAGCTGGCGCGCGATCTCGGCCTTGCGCCCCTCGAACGAGGCGATCACGGCGCCATCGCTCTGCAGCGTGGCGGCGTAGCTGTCGGCGTCCTTGAGCACCACCGGCGAGACGGCCGCCTCGAAGCGGTGGCCCTGCGTGCTGTTGCCGGCCGTGAGGCCCAGCGCCTTCACAGGCACCACGGTGCTGCCGTGCAGCGCCACCAGGCCGTGTGCGGGGCGCACGAAGTTCACGCTGGTCCAGCCGGGCAGCTCGCAGTCGGATTCGAGCTGATAGCTCATCACCTTGGGGATTGGCAGCTTGGCCAGGGATTCCAGCAGGGCCTTCTGCAGGCCCTCTTGCAGCGTGGCGCCCGGCACCACGCTGTCATAGAACAGGGCCTCGGCCTTGCCATCGGGGGCGCGCTTGAGCGCGGCCACGGCGGCGGCGGGGTTGGACACGTCCGCGCCCAGGGCCTGCAGCTTCTTGAGCAGGGCGGGCGTGGCGTTGCCCGCGGCGTCCAGGCCCACGGTCACGGGCATGAGCTTTTGCTGCACAGCCTTGTCGGCGGCCTTGGCGGCCACGGCAGTCACATGGGCGGCCAGGCGGCGTGGCGAGGCGAAGGCGGTCACGGTGGAGGCCGGCATGGCCAGGCCCAGGGCCTTGAGCTGCTCGGCCAGCACGCCGGCGAAGGCGTCGCCCAGCTTCTTGAGCGCCTTGGGGGGCAGCTCTTCCACGAACAGTTCGACCAGGAGGTTTTGCGTTGTCGTCGTCATTTGTCAGGGGCTCCGGCGGTGGCTCAGGCGGCTTTCTTGGGCAGTTGCTCGACCCAGGCGCGGGGCGCCATGGGAAAGCCCAGGCGCTCGCGGCTCTCGTAGTAGCTTTGCGCCACGGCACGTGCGAGGTTGCGGATGCGGCCGATGTAGGCGGCGCGCTCGGTCACGCTGATGGCGCCACGCGCATCCAGCAGGTTGAAGCTGTGGGCCGCCTTGAGCACCTGCTCGTAGGCCGGCAGGGCCAGTTGCTGCTCCATCAGGTGCTTGGCCTGCTTTTCGTGCGCGTTGAAGGCGGTGAACAGGAAGTCCGCGTCGCTGTGCTCGAAGTTGTAGGTGGACTGCTCCACCTCGTTCTGCTTGTAGACGTCGCCATAGCTCAGCTTGGAGCCGTCGGCAGCCTCGGTCCAGGTCAGGTTGTAGACGTTGTCCACGCCCTGCAGGTACATGGCAAGGCGCTCCAGGCCATAGGTGATCTCGCCCGTGGCGGGCTTGCAGTCGATGCCGCCCACTTGCTGGAAGTAGGTGAACTGCGTCACCTCCATGCCGTTGAGCCAGACTTCCCAACCCAGGCCCCAGGCGCCCAGGGTGGGGTTCTCCCAATCGTCCTCGACGAAGCGGATGTCGTTCTTCTTGAGGTCGAAGCCCAGGGCTTCGAGCGAGCCCAGGTACAGCTCCAGGATGTTGGCCGGCGCGGGCTTCAAAACCACCTGGAACTGGTAGTAATGCTGCAGGCGGTTGGGGTTTTCGCCGTAGCGGCCATCCTTGGGGCGGCGGCTGGGCTGCACGTAGGCGGCCTTCCAGGGCTCGGGGCCGATGGCGCGCAGGAAGGTGGCGGTGTGCGAGGTGCCGGCACCCACTTCCATGTCGTAGGGCTGCAGGAGTGCGCAACCCTGCGCGTCCCAGTAGGACTGCAACTTCAGGATGATTTGCTGGAATGTCAACATGGCGTCTGTGGCGCTGGCGGACCAGGGCCGGGCATAAGGATAGGGGGAAGAAGGCCGTTGCGCGGGGGTAGGCCCCGCGAACGCGAACCGGTGATTTTAAGGCGCTGCGGCACGCCCTCACCCGCAGGGCTCCAGAAGGGCTGGCCAAGGGCCCCAAACGCCCCCCGGAATGTACAAAGGCCGGGGCCCTTGTGGAGCCCCGGCCTTTCCAACCGATTGCGCAAGCTGTCTGCCGGTGCGCAGCGGTGGCCATCCCTCAGGACGGCCGGTCGGCGCACGCGTGGTGCGCCAAGTCAAAAATCAATACTCCCAGAAAATGCGCTGCAGCTCTTTGCTGTCGTTCGTCTTCGTCAGTGCGACCATGGCCAGGATGCGGGCCTTCTGCGGGCGCAGGTCATGGGCCACGACCCAGTCGTACTTGTCGTCGGGCTGTTCTGCGTTGCGCAGCACGAAGCCGTCGGGCACTCGGGCCGAGCGCACCACCTGCACGCCCTGGGCACGCAGCGCCTGCAGGGCAGGCACGGCCTGGGCAGCGACCGAGCCGTTGCCGGTTCCGGCGTGGACCAGCGCCTTGACGCCAGCCTTGCCGTAGGCTTCGATGCCTGTGCTGTTCATGTTGCCGTAGCCATACACGATGTCGACCGCGGGCAGGGCCTGGATTTCGTCGATGTTGAATTCGGATGCCGTGGTGTGGCGCTTGACCGGGGCGCGGAACCAGTAGTTCTTGCCCTCCACCACCATGCCCAGCGGGCCCCATTGGCTCTTGAAGGCCTCGGTCTTGATGTTGATGGTCTTGCTCACGTCGCGGCCGCTCTGGATCTCGTCGTTCATGGTGACGAGCACGCCCTTGCCGCCCGCGTCCTTGCTGGCGGCCACGCTCACGGCGTCGTACAGGTTCAGCGCACCATCGGCCGACAGGGCCGTGCCGGGGCGCATGGAGCCCACCACCACGATGGGCTTGGCGGTGCGCACCACCAGGTTCAGGAAGTAAGCGGTCTCTTCCAGCGTGTCGGTACCGTGGGTGACGACGATGCCGTCCACGTCGGACTGTTTGGCCAGGGCCGAGACGCGCTTGCCGAGCTGGAGCAAGTGGTCGTTGGTGAAGCTTTCCGAGGCGATCTGGAAGACCTGCTCGCCCGACACGCGGGCGACGCTGGCCAGCTCGGGCAGGCCGGCCAGCAATTTGTCGACAGGCACCTTGGCCGCAGCATACGTGGCGCTGTTGGCGGCCGAGGCGCCGGCACCTGCAATGGTGCCGCCGGTGGCCAGCACCACGACATGGGGACGGGCGGCCTGGGCCATGGCAACGGCCGACGCGACCGACAGCAGCAGGCCGGCAAGCCAGCGGTGCATGGGATGGGAAATGCGCATGACAGGAATCTCCAAACAGTTGTTTTGACGAGGGCTCATGCGGCTTGTGCTGCTGTTGCCCTCACCCGCTCGTTGGCGGTGCCGGATCGTATGAGAGACTTGCGCACACTCACAGGGAATAATCAGCCCTTCCTTGTGAATTTCACTCACACCCATGAACCTGCG
Source organism: Acidovorax sp. (assembly GCF_046339755.1). Lineage (GTDB taxonomy): Bacteria > Pseudomonadota > Gammaproteobacteria > Burkholderiales > Burkholderiaceae_C > Acidovorax. The sequence continues at coordinate 29,667 of NZ_JBKDTZ010000062.1, forward strand.
CCAACTCGAGGTTTTCCAGGCCGTGCTGCAGACCGGCAACATGAGCGCCGCCGCGCGACTGCTCTGCATCACGCCCTCCGCCGTGAGCAAGGCCGTCGCCCACACCGAATTGCAGCTGGGCTACCGGCTGTTCGTGCGCACGCCGGCGGGCCTCACGCCCACGCCCGAAGCACAGGTGCTCGCGGCCGAGTCCACCGGCATCCACCGCCAGCTCGACGCCCTGCGCCGCACTGCGCGCAACCTGGGCACCAGCGACACGGGCGATGTGCGCCTGGCCGCCATTCCATCCATCACGCATGAGTTTTTGCCCTTGGTGCTGCAGGAGCACGCGCTGCGCTACCCGCAGGTGGGCGTGGAGGTGCGCACCATCCACCAGGACCAGATGACGCAGGCCCTGCTCACGCGCAGCGTGGACTTCTGCCTGGGCTTCTACAAGCACCCGCACCCGCAGGTGCGCAGCGAGCTGCTGGTCAGCGGCCGCATGTACCTGGCCGTGGCGCAGTCGGTGTGGACGCGCGCCCCGCGCGCCGTGACACCGGCCGCCCGCCTGGCCCAGGTGCCGGTGATCCGGCTCGTCGGCGATGACCCCATGCGCCAGTCCATCGACGAGATCGCCCAGCGCCTGGGCACGCCCGCAGGGCCCGGCCTGCAGGTGCAGACCTCGCGCCTGGCGCTGGACCTGGTGCGCCGCGGCATGGGCTGGACGGTGGTGGACTTCCTCACCGCGACCCAGCTCGACCCAGAGGCCATGGTGGCGGTGGAGCTGCACGAACTACCGCCCATGTCGCTGTACAGCTACCACGCACGCGCCCTGCCCCCGGGCCTGCCCGCCACGCGCATGCTGGCCATGCTGCCGGGGCTGCTGCACCGGGCCCTCTCCGCACGAACGGCATGAAAAAACCCGCCATCCCTTGCAGGATGGCGGGCTGGTCTGAAGACCGCATGGGTCAGTTATCCCAGCGGCGCAGCACCAGGCTGGCGTTGGTACCGCCGAACCCGAAGCTGTTGGACAGCGCGGTGCGGATCGGCGCGTCACGCGTCTCGCGCACCAGGGGCATGCCCTCGGCGGCGGGCTCCAGCGTCTCGATGTTGGCCGAGCCGGCGATGAAGCCCTGGCGCAGCATCAGCAGGCAGTAGATGGCTTCCTGCACGCCGGTGGCGCCCAGCGAGTGGCCGGTGAGCGACTTGGTGGACGAGAACGGTGGAATCGCGTTGCCGAAGACTTCGCGGATGGCGCGCAGTTCGGGCACGTCGCCCACGGGCGTGGAAGTGCCGTGGGTGTTGATGTAGTCGATGGGGCCGTCCACCGTGGCGATGGCCTGGCGCATGCAGGCGATGGCGCCATCGCCCGAGGGGGCGACCATGTCGGCGCCATCCGAGGTGGCGCCGAAGCCGACGATTTCGCCCAGGATGGTGGCACCGCGCGCCTGCGCATGCTCCAGGCTTTCGAGCACCACGGCGCCACCGCCGCCCGACAGGACGAAACCGTCCCGGTGGGCGTCGTAGGCGCGCGATGCCTTCTCGGGCGTGGCGTTGTAGGCGCTGGACATGGCGCCCATGGCGTCGAACAGCAGGCCCATGCCCCAGCTGACTTCCTCGCCACCGCCGGCGAACATCACGTCCTGCATGCCCCAGGCGATCTGCTGGGCGGCCGCGCCGATGCAGTGGGCCGAGGTGCTGCAGGCCGAGGTGATGGAGTAGTTGATGCCCTTGATGCCGAAGTTGGTCGACAGGCAGGCGGACACGGTGGAGCTCATGCAGCGCGTGACCTGGTAGGGCCCGACGCGGCGGATGCCCTTGCTGCGCAGGATGTCGGCCGCCTCGATCTGGTTGGCGGGCGAACCGCCGCCCGAGCCCATGATGAGGCCGGTGCGCGGATGCGAGACTTGCTCGGGCGTCAGGCCCGCTTCGGCAATGGCGTTGGCCAGGGAGATGTGCGCATAGGCCGCGGCATCGCCCATGAAGCGCAATTGCTTGCGGTCGATCCGCTCTTCGAGGTTGATCTGCGGCACGCCCGCCACCTGGCTGCGCATGCCCAGTTCGGTGAACTGCGGCATGGCGCGGATGCCGGGACGGCTTTCGCGCAGGGATTGGGTGACGGTGGCATTGTCATTGCCAATGCACGAGACGATGCCCGTGCCCGTGATGACGACGCGTTTCATGCGGCCTCCCCAGCGGCTGCGCCTGCTTCCTCGCGCTTGAACAGGCCCACGCGCAGGTCGCTGGCCACGTAGATTTCCTTGCCGTCGGCATACAGGCGGGCATCGCCGATGGCCATGACCAGCTTGCGCTTGATCACGCGCTTGATGTCGATCTCGTAGGTGACGAGCTTGACGTCCGGGCCCACCTCGCCGGTGAACTTGACTTCGCCCGCGCCCAGGGCACGGCCCTTGCCGGGCAGGCGCAGCCAGGTCAGGTAAAAGCCGATCAGCTGCCACATGGCATCGAGCCCCAGGCAGCCGGGCATGACCGGGTCGCCCTGGAAGTGGCAGGCAAAGAACCAGAGGTCGGGACGCACGTCCAGTTCGGCGCGGATCTTTCCCAGCCCGTGCTCGCCACCATCGCTGTCGATGTGCGTGATGCGGTCGAACATCAGCATGGGCGGCAGCGGCAAACGCCCGCTGTCTGCGTCGAACAGCTTGCCCTCGCCCGAGGCGATCAGTTGTTCGTAGGAAAAGGAATCTGCCATTTTCAGTCGTGCTCCAGAACAGCGGCCACACCGCTTCAAATCATCGTTGTATGCAACACAAGCCCCCGCTTGCGGGCTCTATTATCAAGCCACGCGAGGCCTGCGCCGCGCATTGGCCTGCCAGGGCACTGGGGCACCCCTGCCGCAGCTGACCAGGATCAAGCGCAGCACCGGTCAGAAACCACCGCTGGCGGAGCGCCCGCCCCGGGCCCCCCGGCCCGCCCCGAAGGCTGCCACCAGCACGATGGTGGCAGCCAGCCCGGCCAGGGGCACCAAGCCCCAACGCGACACCCACCAGGCGTAGGGCGTGATGAACCATCCCTGCTGCGCATCCACCCCACGGCCCTGCACCGAGCCAAGCAGCACCCCACGGGTGTGGCGCGCCAACTGGTGAGTGACCACGCCCCGGTGGTCGATGATGGCCGTCGCGCCGGTGTTGGTGGCGCGCACCATCGGGCGCTCGAACTCGAGCGCGCGCATGCGGCTGATGTGCAGGTGCTGGTCGATGGCCACGGTGTTGCCGAACCAGCCGATGTTGCTGAAATTGACGAACACCGTGGGCGCGCCAGCCGGGTCGGCAAAGCGCGCACCCAGCTCCTCGCCAAACAGATCCTCGTAGCAGATGTTGGGGGCGATGCGCTGCCCGGCAAAGACAAAAGGTGCCTGGTCCAGGCCACCCCGGTTGAAATCCCCCAGGGGGATGTTCATCATCTGCGTGAACCACTTGAAGAAGGGCGGGATGAACTCGCCAAACGGCACCAGGTGGTGCTTGTCATAGCGGTAGGGCGCGGTCAGGCCGGCCCGCGCACCCAGCACCGAATTGGTATAGCCCTCGCGCTCGTCCCCCATGGGAATGCCCAGCAGCACGGCTTGCGAGCCGCTGGTGTAGCGCCGGGCGATGCCTTCGAGGTAGCCCGGTATCAACTGCTGCGGCAGGAGGGGAATGGCGGTCTCCGGGGCCACGACCAGGGAGGCGCTGGCCTCCTCCAACTGCTTCCGGTACCACTGCAGCGCCAGCGGCACACCCGAGCCGGGCTGGAATTTCTCGTCCTGCGGAATATTGCCCTGCAGCAGCGCCAGTTGCAGCGGCGCGGGCGCGCGCGCCGCGGGGGTGTGGCATTGCTCCACGGCACAGTGGCGGTCCACGGCGGCCAGGCCCAGCAAGGCCAGCCCCCCCGCCAACAGGGCCCATGCACGCGGGCTGCGCAGGTCGCTGGTGCGCACCTGCACCAGCAGCATGGCGATCAAGGCAGTGACAAAGCACAGGCCGTAGACGCCGACGTAGCGCGCCAGCGCTGCCAACGGGCCGTCCACATGGGCATATCCGCCCGCCCCCCAGGGAAACCCCGTCCAGAGCCAGCCGCGCGCCATCTCGGCCAGCATCCAGAGGGCCGCGAACAGCAGCGCCGCCCCGGCGCGGTGCACCAACGCCAACCCGCAGAAGACGCCGAGCGCCAGCGCGTAGTAGCTGGCCAGAAACGCCGCCAGCCCGAGGATGGCGGTCACCGTGAGCGGTGCCGCCAGCCCGCCGTAGGTGTGCATGGAGATGTAGAGCCACCAGAACGTGCCGCACAGCCAGGCCGTGGCAAACACCAGGCCCAGCAGCGCCCCGCGGCGCCAGGTGGGGGCGCCTGCGCGCGCCTGCCAGGCCAGCACGGCCAGCGATGCGATCTGCAGCCACCACTGGGGCTGCCCATTCCAGGGCAAGGCCAGCGAGGCCGCCTGCGCGAGCCCCGCCAGCACGGCAATGAACAATGCCCAGGCCAGCCCGGGGCCCCGCGTTCGGAAAGCCAGCCCCATCAATTGCCAGCCTGGCTCTCGTCGATCCGCGACACTTTGAACCAGCGCACGGCGCCGCCCTTGGTGTGCAGCACCACGAAATGCAGCCCACCCAGCTCCACCTGTTCACCCCGCTTGGGCACATGGCCCATCTCGTGGGCGATCAGGCCGCCAATGGTGTCGAATGCTTCCTCGCGGTCGCTGCCCTGCAGCGTGACTCCGAAAGACTCGTCCACACGCTCGATGGGGGTGTCGCCACTCACGCGGTAGGTTCGGTCGGCCAGGGCGAAGATGTCGCCTGCGTCCTCGGGGATGTCGAACTCGTCCTCGATCTCGCCCACGATCTGCTCGAGCACGTCTTCGATGGTGATGAGCCCCGCCACACGGCCGAATTCGTCGATCACGATGGCCAGGTGGTTGCGGTTGCCACGGAACTCGCGCAGCAGGTCATTGAGGCCCTTGCTCTCGGGCACGAACACGGCCGGCCGCAGCAGCGCGCGGATATTGAGCTCGGGCGCCCGCTGCAGCTTGAGCAGGTCCTTGGCCATGAGGATGCCAATGATGTTCTCGCGCTCGCCGTGGTACACCGGAAAGCGCGAATGCGCCGTATTGATGACCAGGTACAGGAGCTCGTCGAACGGCGCGTCGATGTTGACGAGGTCCATGCGGGGCGCGGCCACCATCACGTCGCCCGCCGTCATGTCGGCCATGCGGATCACACGCTCGAGCATCACGCGCGAATCGGCGCCAATGACGTCGTTGTCTTCGGCCTCGGCCAGCGTTTCGATCAGCTCTTCGGTCGAGTCCGGTCCAGGGTGGATGAACTCGGCGACTTTCTGCAGGAAGGTGCGCTTGTCTTCCTTTTCGGGCAATCGCCCGGGGTGCGGGTCAGACACTGTCTTAGAGTGCAGGACGTGCGGTAGTGAAACAGGCCCCTAGGATAGCGGATTGTTGTGACAGGGCCTGTCGTCCAGGGCGCACAAGCCCTCGGCACGCCTGCCTGACAGCAGCGCCGGGGGCCTATTCGGCCGACTGGTGGCGCGCGCGCTGCACACCGCTGCGCACTTCCTGCACGCCCGCCAGGAAGTCCCAGAACTGCTTGGCCTGGCGCTTGAGCTGGTAGTCCACCTCGGCGAACTGCTGCTCGACCAGTTCGGCCATGCGGGTGTCGAGGCTGGCCGGTGCGATCTGCAGGTAGGCCTCGGACTCCGAGCCATCGCGGCGCACCTGCGCACCGGCATTGCGGGCGATCTTGAGCATGGCGGTGTTTTCCGACAGCGCGTGGATGAACACCATGTTCACCCCTTCGTTGCGGGCATGCATCACGGCCCGCTCGAACAGGCGCGCACCGAAACCGCGGCCGCGGGCCTGCTTGAGTCCGGACACGCCGAACTCGGCGCAAGGCTTGTATTCGGGG
>NZ_JBKDTZ010000063.1:0-2594 GCF_046339755.1 Acidovorax sp.
CGTGAACGCGCAGGCGCAGGCCCAGGCCTCCAACGCTCAGGCCCCGCCGGCCACCCCGGAGCCGCTGGCCCTGCCGGCGGGCGTGCAGCGTGTGCAGTCGGTGGAGGGCATCCCCGAATACCGGCTGGCCAACGGCCTCAAGGTGCTGCTGGCACCCGACGTTGCCGACGACAAGGTCAGCATCAACCTGACGTACCAGGTGGGCGCACGGCATGAGGGCAATGGTGAAACCGGCATGGCCCACCTGCTGGAGCACCTGATCTTCAAGGGCACGCCCGCCACCCCCGACCCGAAGACTGAGTTCCTGCGTCGTGGCTTTGCCTTCAACGGCACCACGTCGCCTGACCGCACGGATTACTTCGCCACCTTCAGCTCCCGTCCCGAGGACCTTGATTGGTACCTGAGTTGGCAAGCTGACGCCATGGTCAACAGCCACGTCGCGCGCGAGGACCTGGAGCGCGAGATGACCGTGGTTCGCAACGAATACGAGCAGGCGGACAGCAACCCCTTCCAAGTGCTGAGCCAGCGCGTCGCGCGCGCCGCCTACACCTGGCACGGCTACGGGCGCAACACGCTCGGCGCCCGCAGCGACATCGAACGTGTGGACATCGGCCGGCTGCAGGCCTTCTACCGTCGCTTCTACCGGCCAGACAACGCCGTGCTACTGGTGCGCGGACGCTTCGACGTTGCGCGCACGCTGGCTGGCATCCAGCGCACGCTGGGGGCGGTGGCCAGACCTGCCCAGCCGCTGCCCATGACCTACACCGTGGACAGCGCCCAGGATGGTGAGCGCAGCGTCGTCCTGCGCCGTCCGGCCCAGGCCCAGGCGCTGGTGCTGAGCTACCACGTGCCGCCGGCCCTGCACCCCGACACCCCCGCCCTGAACCTGCTGGCCCTGGCGTTGGCCGATGTGCCCGGGGGCCGGCTGCACAAGGCCCTGGTGGAGAGCCAGCAGGCCATGGCGACCTTCGGCGGCATCCACAGCCAGCGCGAGGCCGGCCAGCTTCTGCTGGGCGCCGCGCTGGCGCCCGCTGACGACGCAGTGCCGCGCCAGAAGCTGCTCATTGACGCCGCCGAAACCCTGGCGGCCAACCCGATCACGCCCCAAGAGTTCGAGCGAGCCCAGCAGAAGATGAAGGCGACCCTGGCGCTGGGTTTTGCCAATGCCGCAGCCGTGGCCCAGGGCGCCCTGCAATACGAGGTCTGGGGTGACTGGCGGGCGGCCTTCGTGAGCCGCGAACGCCTCCAGCAGGTCACGCTGGATGACGTCAACCGCGTGGCGCGAACCTACCTTCTGCCCAGCAACCGCACCTTGGGGCACCTTATTCCGACCCCGCAACCCCAGCGCGCACCCCAGCCGGCGCTGGCCGACGTGCAGGCGTACCTGAAGGGTTATGCCTTGTCAGATGCCACCGAAGCGTCCGTGGCCTTTGACTTCAGCACGGCCTCGCTGCACCGTCAGGCTGTCTTCAGCACCACGCCCGGTGGCATTCGCATGGCCGTGCTGAACAAGCCGGTGCGGGGCGACGTGGTGGAGCTGCAGATGCGGCTCCGCCTGGGCGACGAGGTGTCCCTTCGAGACCAGGAGTTTGCGGTCTTCATGGCCGGGCAGTTGCTCACGGGCGGAACGGCCCGGTACAGCCGCCAGCAGGTCCAGGACGAGTCGGTGAAGCTCGGTGCGGCGTTCAACCTGGCCTTCACGGGTGAAGACGGCACGGTCAACCTGCGCGTCAAGAAAGCGAACTTCAAGGCCGCTTTGGCGCTGCTGGCGGAACTCCTGCGCAACCCGACGGTCCCGCAGGCGGTGGTGGATGAAGGCCTGGCTGCCAGCATCAAGGCCACCGAAGGTGCCTTGGCCGACAAGGCCGCCTTGGCTGCCGACACCTGGGCGCGCTACGGCAACCCGTACCCCAAAGGTGACATCCGGTACTACAACGGCCGTGCGGAGTCGCTCGCCGAGTTCAAGGCGCTCACCCGCGACAAGATCGTTCAGGCCCATCAGCGCTTCTATGGCGCACACGGTGCCCGGGTCAGCATCCTGGGGCCGATCGATCATGCGCAGGCGCAGGCCTTGGTGGCAGAGGCCTTCGACGGCTGGCGCGCTGCGCAGGTGCCGCAGCGCGTGCCGCGGCCGCTGGTGAGCAAGACGCCCACCCGCATGGTGCTGGACACCCCGGACAAGGCCAATGTCTCCATCCAGGCCTATCTGGGCCTGCCCATCCAGGGCCTGGGCATGGAGGCCGAGGAGTTTGCGATGCAGCTGGCGGTGCAGATGCTGGGCGGTGGCCCGGGCTCCCGCCTGCACAACCGCCTGCGCGAGAAGAGCGGCCTGAGCTACAGCGTGGGTGCCCGCTGGAACGCCAGCCTTTACGACGCGTCGGCGCTTTTGAGCCTGTCGGCCGATGTGGCGCCGGCCAACGCGAGCCAAGCGGAGGCCGCGTTGCGCGAGGAGCTGCAGCGCAGTGTGCTCGAGGGCTTCAGTGCGTCGGAGGTCGAGGCAGCCAAGCGGCAGTTGCTGGGGCACCGGCAACGCTCGCGATCAGGCGACGCCTGGGCCATGACCTTCATGAATTTCGAGATGGACCATCAGATTC
>NZ_JBKDTZ010000064.1:0-24856 GCF_046339755.1 Acidovorax sp.
CCCCGCCCGCACCCTGGCGGGTGCTCTGGTTTGGCTTTGCGCGTGCGCCCCATGATTCAACATCTCAAAATTTTCTTGCAACCCGGTCCAACTCAAACGCCTAATTGTTGGCCGCTGCGAGGTCAGCGGGTGTTTCCGAGCTATCTACGTTCGTGGTAAATCGACCTTAGAGAGGATATATGAAGACTCGTTTTTTATTCTCAGCTATCGGGATCTCGGCTCTGCTCTGTCAGGCGGTGTGGGCCAATGACAAGGCAAGCAAGGAGTTCGACAAGAATTTCAAGGATTACCAAAAATTCTCGAACGAGGAAAAGCAGCGTGCAGATCGAGAACGTATGAGAGATAAGTCCCACGACAATAGGGTGAAGGTAGATAAAAATACTTCCGTTGGCGTGGGCAGGGATGGCGTCAACGTGAGAAAGACAACGCCCTAACAGCGTTGATAATCAGCTGGGATTCCGATGGAAGGAAGAACCAGCAGCCGATTCTTAGGCCTCCAGGTCCACGTTGCAGCAGCTTGCCGCGTGGGTTTGCTTGCTCCTTGTGGACCTCTTGTTCAGGCTTAGCCCCTTAGGTGGCGCCAAGGACCTTCAGGCGAGGGGGTGGAAGGTCTGGATTTCCTTGGGCAGTCAGCTGGGCCGGCAACGCCCGGGTGTGGGAATGGGTGGGTGCAGTCGGCCCACATGTCTGGCCGCGAGCCCTGGGCCAACCTGAGCGAAGGATTTCAGTCACTTCCGACCCAACTCATCAGCCGCATTGAGGATCTACGGCCCAGTCGTTGGTAGCCGGCAAAAGACCTCCGATCGCCTAACGCAAAGTGGTCCGACTGGGCGCTCACGCGATTCTATCGCGCGGACACGTGTTTCAGGGAATACGTGTGCTCTGTTCCCACGCCCTGATAGGAAGCCTGGATTGTTATGGCGTACTCATTCAGGTAGCCGCGGTTGGGTCTTCCGCTCAGCAAGCCGTCGCTGCTGATTGATAGCCCGCTTGGGAGGGTTCCACTCTTCAGTGCGTACTGCACATCCCCCACTCCAGGCCCCCGGACGACCGACGTCAATGTCTTGAAGTCGAACATGTAGTTCTCGGCAAGCGCGAACCTGGGTAGCGTGCCAGAGGCCAGCTGGACTTGAGGGGCCGATCGCGATGTGCGCAGTGCGGGCACCGGCTTAACCACCCAGTGCATCGTTTCGGCGGACACATTGACTGCGAGTGCAGCAAAGGCTGCTGCGGTGAGCTTGGTGAAGTTGTGCATGTACGGAACGTTGCGCTTGCAGGAGAAGGATGAAAGTCTCGCCTACATTCCGCTGAGCAGCCCGTTCGTCATCTGCATCATGGGGATGATGGCAACCCCGAAGAGAACGACCCCGGCAAGCGATAGGAAAAGGGCTGCAAACGTCTGTGCGGTAGGCACGAAGACCGACAGGCGCTGGCGGTACATGTTGCGATACTGAATGCTGAGTTCGCTAATCGTCAAGGCAATCTGCGAGCGATCTTGCGCAGTGGCCAGCGCAGCCTTGTCGGTTGGGTGCAGCGATGTCATCACGAAAGGCCATGGCCTCGTTCCTCCCTCAACAATCACTTTTCTTGCGCGCTCCAGGTCCTCGCGGAGTTCTCCTCTTGGTGCGCTATCGCGCGAGAGGCGCAGACACTCCTCTAGGCGCAGGCCTGCAGATAGGAGGATCCCAAGGCCGAAAAAGGTGATGTAGTTCTGCTTGGCCAGGACCAGGTCGCGATAGAAGGGAATCTTGAGGATCACGCGGTCCACCGCGGCGGGCTTGAATGGCTTGACGATGTACAACGACGCGAGCGCTATCAACGCAACCCCTACGATCAACCCCACACTCCAGTTCAGGACCGAAGAGAGGGTCAGGACCCAGCCGATGTCCACAGACGACTTGGCCGCTCGCATCAGGTCCGACTTCATCATCTGGGGCCCGACGTACAACGTGCTTCCAAAGAGGGTCGCCACGCCAGCCAAGAAGCCCAGGGCGGCATTCCAGAGTCCCTTGCCGGACTCACTCTTCACCGCGTCGAGCTCCAGTTCGAAACGGGCCGCTTCGCGCAGCGAACTCGCGAATTCGCCGCCATGGGATGCAGTTCGGATCAATGCGCGCACTGTCTCGGGAAAGTAGCGGTCGCCTGCCAGGTCCATGGCGTCCGTGAGTGTCGCGCCTTGCTCAATGTGCTGCAGCAGCAGGGCCGCCGCCTCTCGAACCATGCCCCCGAAGGAATCATGAATTATCTTGAGGGCTTCGCTCATGCTCACGCGCGAGGCCACCATTGATGAAAGACGTTGGAAGAAGACTGTGCGATCAGCCACGGACATCCTGCGCCCCAACACGAGGCTGTTTGCCCGCTTGACGGAAATGACCCTGCCTTTGCGCGAAGCGGTCTTGCGTACCGCCGCCTCCGACTCCCCGGTGAAGAGTGCGGATTCGATGCCTTTGGCCGTTTTGATGGTGACCCGGAAAGTGCGCACGGTTACTCCAGCACATCCACAGGGACCGAACTGTGGGTCCCACTGTTGTTGCCGAGCCGGCCGCCGCCATTGTTCCCCCAGCACCGTGCGCCACCTGCGAACAGCACTGCGCAAGTGTGGAAGTTCCCGACCGCGATACTCGCTGCCCCAGACGCGAGCCCAGCGACGTTTACAGGCACCAAGCTTTGATTCGTGCTGCCGTCACCTAACTGGCCGTTGGTACTGCTTCCCCAGCACTTCGCAGCATTGCCAGAGGTGATTGCGCAGGTATGGCCGCCCCCGGCCCTGATCACTCTGGCGGATCCCAGTCCCTGCACGGTGACGGGCACGGAGGAGTTGGAAGTGCTGTTTGTGCCCAACTGTCCGCTGGCGTTACTACCCCAGCACAAAGCGGTGCCTCCATCTGCGAGTCCGCAGGTGTGGGTTGCGCCTGCCGAGATCGACACAAATGCCATGGAATTTCCCGACCCATCCTGAACTTCGACGGGAACTGGGCTATTTGCGGCCCCCCCGTTGCCGAGCTGCCCAGCGGCACCGGCTCCCCAGCACATCGAAGTGCCGGCGGTGGTGGTGGCGCAGTTGTGGCCGTTACCGACAGCCAGACTTGCTACCCCGGCGGAAAGGCCTTGCACAGCGCCGGGGACGCCACGCGAGGTTCCACCGTTGTCCCCAAGTTGACCTTGGGTGTTCGAGCCCCAGCATTGAACTCCGCCAGCGACGGTCAAGGCGCAAGCGTGCGCACCGCCGGCACCGACGTCCGAAACACCTGATGACAGCCCGAGCACGTCCACTGGCACGGCGCTGGCGGTGGTGCTGTTATTCCCCAACTGTCCGCTGGTGTTGTTGCCCCAGCACTTCACCGCGCCCGCCGTGGTGACCGCGCATGTGTGATTGGTACCCGTGGCCACGACCGCAACCCCGGACTGGAGCCCTGCAACGTCTACAGGAATCGGGCTAGAGGTGTTACTGCCGTTTCCGAGCTGACCTATGGAGTTGTTGCCCCAACACTTGGCTCCACCGGTCTTGGTCACTGCACAGGTATGGCTTCCGTACGCAGCCGCAATACTCGTTACTTCGAGCAGTGCGTCGCCGACCTTGATGGTGTACACCTGCGGCCCCGTTGCCCCCTTGTAGCTGCCCACTACCGTGAACTCCGATCCCGCTAAAGCGGTCTTCACGGTAGGCGTCCCAGCCAGCTTGCCATCGTTGCTCAGGCTCAGGCCCGTCGGCAACATCCCGTCTCCTAACGACCAGGTTACCGCCCCCCAATCCTGGCCAGCGCCCTGGATGGAGGTTACGGCACGGAAGTCGAAGATGTATGCCTTGCCCCTCTTCCCCTCTGGCAGCTGGGCGGGAGCTAAGGCAATTTCGGCGGGCCGTGGTGCGGGCGTGCCTGTATTGCCAGAAGCGCGAAGAATCGGGACAGGCTTCAACACCCAATAGGCGGGTTCAGCAGTAGCGTTGGTGGCGAGCACCGCCGCTGCCGCGACTACCAGGGTGGCCAGGTATCTCATGTTCGTCATTCGAATAAGTGGATTGCAAAGCGCACGGTCCGGTGAGGGAGCACTACTAATCAAAAACGTTGACGGGGGCGAGGGTGTTCGTCTTGGAGTTGTCGCCGAGCTGGCCATCGGTGTTGGACCCCCAGCACTTCATGCCCCCGTTCGTCATGAATCCGCAGACGTGATTCAGGCCCGGTTGAACTGCCTCGACGCCGGTCGCCAGCCCCTGGACATCCACTGGGACATTGCTCTGCGCAATCCAGCTACCTGTGCCGAGCTGGCCAAAGACGCCTTGTCCCCAGCATTTCGCAGCACCAGCTGCGGTCGCCGCACATGCTGTTGCGTCTCCGACTGCGAGCGATCGAACTCCGCTCGTGAGTCCAGCCACGTCCACTGGGATCGTGCTCCGAGTCGAACCTCCATTCCCCAACTGGCCGCTGCCGTTGGAGCCCCAGCACTTCGCACCACCTGCCGCAGTCTTCGCGCAGGTAGAGGCGGTACCAGCCGCGATTGAGACAACGCCAGAGCCGAGGCCAACCACGTCCTCAGGCACTGAGCTGGAGGTTGTGTTGTTTGTCCCCAGTTGGCCGGAACCATTGAAGCCCCAACATTTCACAGCGCCGGCGGCGGTCACCGCGCAAGTGTGCGTACTACCTGCGGACAATGAGGTGACCCCCGACCCAAGACCTGTCACGTTGACTGGTACCAACCTGTTCTGCGTGGTTCCATCGCCCAGCCGGCCGCTGCTGTTGCTGCCCCAGCACAACACTGCGCCCTGCCCTGTAAGGGCGCAGACATGCGAGCCACCGACCTTGATCTCAACGACCCCGGTCTCAAGACCTACCACGCTACCTGGAGTGAGGCTCTGGGTCGTGCTGTTGTTGCCAAGCTGACCGCTGAGGTTCTGACCCCAACATTTGGCGGCGCCCGCTGAGGTCACTGCGCAGCTGAACGTTGATCCAGCTGCGATAGACCTGACCCCGACACCTAGTCCAGGGACAGTGACTGGAAGCAGGCTAGCGGTGGTGCTGTTGGTGCCTAGTTGCCCCGAACCATTTGCACCCCAGCATTTCGCCTCACCTGCAGTCGTCACTGCGCAGGTGTGGAGCGAGCCGAGGGCCATCTTCGTGACTCTCAACATGGCCTCACCCACCTTGATGGTGTAGGCCTGCTGCCCACTGGCGGTCTTGTAGCTGCCCAACACCGTGAAGCCCGCACCTTCAGTTTCGGTCTTCACAGTCGGTCTGCCCGTGAGCTTGCCATCGTTGCTGAGACTCAGACCTGTAGGGAGCGTGCCACCTCCAAGCGACCAGGTCACTGCGCCCCAGTCCTGGCCGGCGCCCTGGATCGATGTGACAGTACGAAAGTCGAAGTTATAGACCTTGCCCAGCATGCCTTCCGGCAGCACCCCGACCGCCATGGTCAGCTCGGGAGGGGTTGGTGGTTGCCCGCCAGCGCCGACCGTGCGCAGGACGGGGACTGGCTTCAGTACCCAGTATTGGGGCTCAGCAGATACCGGGAGCGCTGACATAGCCAGCGTGGCCAACAAGAGGGCAGAGAGCTTCTTCATAGTTCGATAGATTGGAGCGTCAGCCTGAGGGTTAGGAGTGGTGAGCTGCCAGCACCCAGTAAGTGGTGTACCGACCGCCGTCGGAGTTGCTAGTTGCGTTGCAGTGGCTGCTCACGAAAATGGCCGCCGGCGGGAAGAAATTTCGGGCCTGAGTGGCTCCCAGCACGGCGGCCTTTTCGGGCTGTTCGGCCTCGTCCTTTGGAAACAGGCAGATCGCGATCGCCTGCATTCCCAGGTAGCTGGAGGTCTGGATCGACCAATCCATGCGTTTTGGCGGCTGCGGAATGAAGACGAAGCCTGGCGCAAGCACGTTCGCGAGATCCTGGCCCGGCGGTGGCAAGTGAATGACCCCCTCGGCATCCTTGACGCTGAGGATGTACCGCCCTGCGCCAGCGCCGAGTGCCTGGTAGCCCTCAATTGCTTGTTCGCGGGCCCTCTTTGCAATCAGCGCGTCGATAGGGATGTGGTTCACGGTCATCGTGGCAATGATCGACATGAGGACGATGCTGAACACCATCGTCAGGACGCTGTACATAAGACCTCCCTGCTGGCATTCGTAGTTGAGGCGCTCGACCTGGCCTCGTCGATGGCGTCGTCCACTTCAGCGCCGAATACTCGGTGCAGTTCCTTGTGGTCGGTAACGCCTCTTTCCATCTGCGCGACGGCGTCTTCGACGATGGTCTTCCACGTGCGACTGCCTTCCAAGAGTCGCCCAACAGAAGCCTCATTGGGGAGATAGGTGCATTCCGATACGATGGTCCGGCCCTTGTACCCGGTACCGCGGCATAGCGCGCATCCAGCCCGCCCACATGCCTTGCAGACCTTGCGCACCAGACGTTGGACCATCACCCCTCGCAGGAGGTGGACGAGCTCGTGTGCGTCGACCCCAATGTCCCTCAGGCGGCCAACCGCCCCCAGGATGGATCCCGTGTGCATCGTCGCGATCACCAGGTGGCCGGTCTCGGCAGCCTTGATCGCATTGCGCGCCGTCTCGATATCCCGAACCTCGCCAACGATGATCACATCGGGGTCCGCGCGCATAAAGGTCTTGACGCCTTGCGAGAAATCCAGACCAACTGAATTGTTGATGTTCACTTGCCCGGCATACGCGATGCGGTATTCCACCGGGTCCTCTACAGAGTAGATCGCCCGCTCATTGAAGTCCATTTCGCGCGCCGTGGCGTTCAGCGTGGTCGTCTTCCCCGAGCCAGTGGGCCCGCAGATTAGACACAGGCCGTGGGGGCGAGAGACTGCCTTGCGCCAATCGCTCAGTCCGGTGATACCTAGGTCATCGAGACCCAGGTTCATGCTGTCTGGATCGAGCAAGCGCACCACGATCCGCTCGCCGTCAGTGGTCGGCAGCGCGACGATACGAAGATAGACGATGCGACCGTTGTGCTCCACCGAAAAGCCGCCGTCCTGGGGCTTCCGGCGCTCAGCCATGTCCATCCGGGCCTGGTCCTTGATGCGCGACGCGAGAGAGGTGTATTCCTCGATCTCGCCCTCGTGCTCCAGGTGCAGCACGCCCTGGATGCGCAGCATGACCGTGTAGCTGGCGTGGCGCGGAATGATGTGGATGTCGCTGGCATCCTTGTCCATGGCGGCGCGGATCAGGCGCTCCCATCCGCCCCCCTGCCGCGGGCCGGGAGACTCTTCAACCAGGGAGTCCAGGTAGTCCTGCAGGCGCGCCGGGTTGCACGGAGTGAAGACAATATCTCGGCCAGCCAGGTAGGGCGCCAGCATCGCCTTGACGACGGGAGCGGGCCGCATAGAAGCCACATAGATCTGTGGGCCTACGTCGGCGGTGATCATGCTGCGCGACTCGCGAAGCACGCGAGGGGGGATCGATGGCACGATCACCGACTCTTCGTGTAGCGCCTGGGGGGCGACCTCGTGAAGCACCTCCATCAGGACACGCTGGCGCAAAAAGCCATTGCGCACTAGGATCCGGCCAAGACGCGCCCCGGTCACCTCTTGCTCGCGTAGTGCGGCGTCCAGCTGGTTCGGCTTGAGTAGTTTCCTCTCAAGCAAGAGTGCTCCAAGTTGCATAAGCGCGATCCTTTAGCCGGTGGTGCAGCAGCCAGCGAAGTTGGCCGCCACCGCGCCGCATGCGGGTACGCTGGAAAGGCCGAGTTTCTTGTTTACCTCCTCGCACGTCGAGAGTTTCTGTGCCGACGTGCCTGGGATTGGAAAGGCCAGAAACCCCTCCGGAACCTCGCTGCTGCCGCCGGTCAACTCCCAACCCTCGGGTAGGGAGGTGAGGTACGCCGGCACCAGCGCTGTCATGTCGGAGAAAGTGTTTGTCTGCGTATCGGCTGCATACATCTCGATAGCACCGGCGATCTGCTGGCCCTGGTTGATGATTGCAGCGGACTCGGCTTGGCGCTGACCTTCGCCGAAGGTATCGCCGCCGTAATACATGCCGACCGCGGACAGGCTGATCAGCATCGCCAAGGCCACAATCACGGTAATCAAGGAGTACATTTCGAGTCGCCCTTAGGGGTTGATTTCTTGCCGCTGATGATCTTGATGGCCAGCAACTGCAGCGGCCGGTACTTCCAGGCTATACCGCTGATGAGGGCGCTCATTAGCCAGAAGGCACCAGTCGCCCAGTCTCTGTGGAACGCGCAGTAGAGGGCGGCCAACAATGCCAGGACAGCTAGTGCGCCGTCGATCTTCGGCGCGATGAGTAGCAGATTTCGCATTGGCTAGGGTGTGCGTTTGACGCCCCCCCACGCATCCTGAAATGCGTGGGGGTCGAGTCGATCAATACTTGTATTGGAAGACTTGGGGGTCGGTACCCGAAGCGCCGGGAACGCAGGCGTAGGGGTTCGCGGCGATGGCGGTCACGGTGCCGGTGGTGGCATCCATGCCGGTTGCGCCAGCGTTCTTGTTGATCGTGTCGCACAGCTTCTGGTTTGTCGCTGGTGCACCGGCCAGGTTGATGCTCAGCATGCGAGGCGAGGTGCCGGCCACTGCTGCAACCAGAGTCCATTCGTTGGTTGCCGAGCGGCTCTTCACGGAAGGAACTCCGTTCAGGTTGCCTGCGGTCACCAGCGCGGCGACATCGGCTGGTGCGGCGGACTCGGTCGTTTGGTACATCACCGCGGCGCCGCTGATCTGCTGTGCAGCCGTCACGTAGGCGGTGGCGTCCGCTGCGCTGCGACCTTGCGTCAGGGAATCGCCGCCGTAGTACATGCTTGCAGCGGCCACAGCAACCGTCAGGGCGATCGCGATCACCGAAATGAGGAGGGAATACATATTGAGTGGGTTCCTATTGAGAGATTGAAAGAAGAAAAGTGATGCCAGGCTTCTCGCACCCGACACCGGCACAGAACTCCCGCAGGCGATAGCCGGTGCACCGGCCCATGACGACTGAGAGAGCATTCACGCGATCCTGCAGCGCGTCCAGGTCGCCCTGGCGCGAGAAGATCGAATGATCGTCAGGCCGCATGTTGGCTTTGATGCCAACGGCCTCGAATTCCTTGACGCACTGCGCCGCAAGCGCTTCTTGTGTCTGCTGCTTCGGCGCTGACCCACCGCGCATGAGCAAAAGGGCGGATATCAGAAGCACCAGTGCTGCGCCCACCGAGAGCGCGTACGCGAGCCGAAGGTTCAGTCGCCGCTCGTTCATTTCGGGGCTCCCTTCTTTGTCGCTCCACGCATCGACTCAAGCTCCGGGCGTGGATCCGGGACGCTCGCATTCGCAAGCGCCGTAGTCGGTGGGGCCGATGCTTGAGCCCAAGTCCACTTCCCGTCCTTAAAGCGCAGGGAGGATAGGTACCCGGCCTTTGGCTCAAGCCCCTTGATGGCCTGGGAGAGCTGCACCGACGGGAGATTCTTGAGCTCGGTACGGCGCATTTCTGCAGACTCGGCATAGCGGTTGACGAGGCGCAAAGGGTCAATGGCATTGCTCCGCAATACGCCAAGGACGCCTGCAACGCTGAGCACGACCGAACTCACACAAAAGGCCGAGAGAGCAATGTCTCGCTGCACCCGTGCTGGCCCGTAGAAGTGCTCCATCGTGACGTCAGAGTCACCCTCCGGAACCGGCTCATCCACGGACAATACGTTCGCGTTGTCACGCGAATGTTCCTGGACCAGCAGAGTGACGATATGCCCGTCGTGCTTGGTGACGACGGATGCCCGATTGCCAGCGAGGGCAATACTGACCTTCTCGCGCGTCTCTAGCTGCGACAGCGCCCACTTGGCCAGGCTGCGCCCGCCGCCCCCCTCGTGGATCTCGTAAAGCCACCGCTCGCCGCCGAGGTCGACGACGTAGAGGTAACAGACATCCTTGGCGTCGACGATGGACTCCGCAAGGCCGCGTGCGTAAGCAAGTGCCTCAGACTTCTTCGACGCGTCTAGCGTGGCGATATGCACCAGCATCGGCCGCATGGCCTGCGAGCCCGATACACCGGATGTTTCGCGGGTGCCCTTACTGAACAGCAACTTGAGCGCCATCCGCACCTCCCGCTTCAGTGAAGACCGTGACCGAAGGGCGAATGACGATGAAGATCGCATGCCTGTTGGTAGTCAGGACCTCGGACCCTACCTTCGCCTTTTCCATACCCGCCAAGCTGGTGTAGTTCTCGGAGACCATGTCGTAGCTGATGCCGCCCAGCATCACGATCTCACCGGGTCGAAGCCGACTGATGTTCTCGAACTCCAGCTCTTGAATCTCTGGTTGGCTAAGAGTGCCAACAGAGTTGCCTGCGCTTAACTCTCGGAAACGGACTAGCGACGAAAGCTTAGCCTTGACGTCGGTAATGACGAGGTTCTCGGCAGCGTCGTAGCGTGGCGTGATGTCCAGGGAAAGGCCGGACTTGACCGTGCTGGTGTTGACCGATCCGGAGACGGCACCGCCGGCGGCCGTCACCGCACCCAGACCGCTGACATAGGGGATTTGGGTGCCGGAGCTGATCTTGACGGGCGCGCCGCCCAGGGTACTGATAAGTACATCCTGCGTTGTCTTAGCTTGGCCATATGTCGACAGCAGCTTCACGGCGGCGGCGAGCGAGAATTTTGCTTCCTCGACCTGCAGGGAGAGGCCATTGCCTGAAAGCTTGGCCAAGCTACCGAGAATGCGCGTGGTACTAGGGATTGCCGGAGTGGTCGGGCCCACGGCTCCGGGTGGCGCGGGGGTAACCGAGGGGGTGCCCAGCGTGGAGCCCAGTGCAGTCCCCCATTTGGTGGTGAATTCGTTCCAATCGAACCCGAAGCCGCGGTCGCGATTGAGCCGCACATCGATCACAGCCACCTGCAACGCCACCATGGATGCGTTGCTGGCCATTCGATTGAGATAGAGGTCCACATCCCGGCTGATACCGGCGGCTGCTTCGTAGGTAACTAGGCCCGAGTCGAGGTCGGCCTTTACGTTTTTCGCACCGAGAGCCTCGATTGCTGCCGGAATACGACCCATCAGCTCCTTATTCTGAGGAACGGAAACCATATAGCGAACGCCCTGGCGCACCAGGATCACGCCGTCCATCCACTCGAAGTCCAAGTCGTGCGAAATCGAAAGCGCCTCCAGGAACTCGCCAACTTTTCCATCAAACCCAAGCAGTTGCAGTTTTTCGTCGCGCTTCTCTGCGGAGGCTCGCAGAACGATCCGAATGCCTTGTGCTTCCATGGCACCGACGATCTCGGAAACAGTCGTCTTCGCGGAGAGTGAAAACTTCAGCGGCGCGTTTGCGATCGCAAGCGGGAGCGGAGAGCGCTTCCGGATGCTGCTCCCGGTTTGGGCTGCGACATATCTCAGGGAAGGCAGGGAGGCCCAGGCCTTTGACATCTCAGCGCTGACTTCGTCCTTCGCGGGCAGCGTATCCGCTGACTTCGGGAAGGACGCACATCCAACGAGCAAATGAGCTGCTATGGCCACGGTGATGCCGCGCGCGATATATTGGTTCATTGTTTCCCACCCATGAAAGCTGGAGGAAACGATGCGTTTTTAACGGGGCGCTGGCGAACCATGCCGCCTAGTACGAAAATCTCAACCCCATTCATTACGCCAAGAATTCTTTCCTCATCGGCGGCTTCATTTGTAAGATTTGCCAAGTCAATAGATTTGACATAAGCAGAACCGCCTTTCAAAGGAGCAGGGGGGAGTGTGGCCCCACTGGGCGATTTGAGTTTCATCCCGTCAGGCGAAATTCCTTCGCTCTGGGCTTTTTCCAAACGTTCCAATGTCTTTTTTAGCCCGTCCTCAAGTTTCGCAATACGGGCGTCCTGCTCAGCAGCTGCAGCAAATGCGGCCGAGGGTGGAGAGAACACATCCACCGCGTGGGCGCCTACATTGGCAAGTAATAGGACAACTCCGATAACTGCAAGTCGGCTACTTGACGTTGGATGTTGAAACACGGTGAAGGAGTAGAATGGGTTTATTGGCCCCGGAACGCTGCACTACGCAATCTCATTCGGGTGACAGAGTGTTGCATTCGGGAACCTGCAGGGCGGGGTCAAAAAACATCCAAAAATGCCGTATCTCGACGAAGTCACCGTTTTTTGAGGTTTTGCAGCGTCCGAGATGTCAACTTAGGTGCCGCTGGAGTTCGCACTTTCATGTGGTAGCGAGGAGGGGAGTGCTCTCCAGAGGCGTGCGGCGAGACCTGACTCTGCTCTGCATCATCCGCCGCCTGTGAGGTCCACACCGAGGCCGCCGACGAGGCGCGGCTTCCCGCCACTCCAATCGCGCTCGGGGGTTGAAGCGAGTCAAGTGTGAGGCAGGGCGCTCACTGTTGGTCTTCGACAATTGAGTTGTACTCTGAGCTTCGAGCGTGCCGCCATCCCGCGCACAGGACGACTGGCCAGACGCTTCCTCACTCAGCGTTGCGCACGAAGTGTTCCCTGGAGAGCGCATCTTTAGCAGTTCGGTGCCTGCCTGATCGAATCACCCGGTCGAGCGCCAAAGAACACCAGGTGTTTGATTTTTCCCACTGCCTTGCCAGGGCTAAGTGGGAGACTTAGAGCAACCTGGCGTGTTTCAGCGCGCAATCCTCTTGAGCTACCGGGCGCTGGGAGGCTCAGTATTGAGAAGCCGAATTGCAACGATCTCGAAGTGTTCACACTTGTCGGCTCGCTCGAATATAAGTATTCGTATTACATGACCTCGTATGAATAACAAAAAAGCCTGTTTGCCAATCTCACGAAGAGCGAATATCATGCCAATTCGCGCCATCTGATTGGATTTTCGAAGGCTAGCGTACTCCATGATCTCTACATCCCTCCTAATCCCGAACGCCTCTCGCCCGAGTGCCCAAGAACTTCTTGAGGTGTGGCTGTTGGTGAGCGCAGCGAGTGAGATGGACCCGATCAGCAAAAAGGGCGAGCCGTTCTACCGCCATTTCTGGAATACCTGGTTGAGTTTTCTAGAGAAAGGCAGAGTAGGGGAGGGCGATGCTTCTCGGCTTCCTATTGAATGGCACGAGGTAACAGCAGAAGACGTCGCGCATTTTTTGCGTGACGGACCAAATGCTAAAAAAGAGGAGGAGGGCGTCAGCGATATCACGCGGCGCCGCTATTGGCGCCTGCTTCAACGCATCTACTCATTCGCACTCTCGCGTGGATGGGTCACTTTAAACCCGGTGTCGGAACTTGCCGAAAAGGACAAACCGGCGCCCGAGGCCCCTGAAGGAGCCATCATCCAAGATAGGCTGTGGCAGGCCGCCCTTCAAGTTGTGGCGCAGCTGGACGTCACCGAGCCTGTGTTGATGCGGAACAAGGCTCTCCTCATGTTGCTGTTCCGCTATGGGATTACGCCGCAAGAGGCACGAACGCTCACGACGAGTGCGGTTCTGCGCGAGACGCGGCAACATTCACGGCGGGCTGGTCGAGTGGCGAGTTTGCAACTTGACGGCCCGGGTCCAAATCAGCGGCGCAGATTGCTTCTGGACGACGACGTTGCCGATTGCCTGGACGCTTGGCTCGACTTGCGCCCGACCTTCCCTGGTGCATCCAGGCACTCTGTGATCTTCTGTTCGCAAAAGAATGCGAACATGAGTCCTGACAACTTGTTCGTCCTGGTCAAGGGAATACTCAAAGTGGCTGCTGCGAAGTCGGGCCAGGCCATGCCGGTAAGAATGGGGCCGCAGGTCGTGCGCAACACATGCCTCGTTCGCTGGTTGGAAGCTGGGGTGCCGGCGCCGGAGGTCGCGCTGCGCGCAGGTTTAAAGAACGTGAAGGGGCTATACCACCTACGCGCTCACGTCGATCCAGAGGTCCGTCTCACCCTGCGCAATGTGCGCGACGACGCGCCTCCGGACCAGTTGCTCCTACGCCCCGCGTAAGACCTCGCAAGCACGGCTCGCCCAGCCAGCTACTCCGCGGCGCCGGCGTCCTCAGATGAGGCCAGGGCGACCCGCGCCTCTCGTAGGCCCATTGCCAAGACAGCGCGAATGCGCTCCAGCTGTGCCGCGCGCGGAGTTGCCTTTCCCGTCTCCCACTTGTTAACCGTCATATGGGCAGCGCCGAGCAGTACGCCCATCTCGCGCTGCGTGACTCCAATTTTTGCCCGCTTAGCGGCAAGCGCCTCCGGCCGGAAGACGAACTTGCGACCGCCGCGGCGAGTGAACTCCACTCCGGTAGCTCCAGCGGCTGGCGCCGACGCGCCAGGCAACTTGGACATGGACTTTGCCAGCCCTTTCACCTGAGAAGAGAGAGCCTTGAGTTCTTTCTTCAATCCGGCAATTTCGCTGCGCTGAGCGGCAACTGCCTTGCGCAGATGGGTCAGGTCATCCTTGCCTTCTTTGCGTGCAATGCGCGCAACTTCGGCTTTGAAAGTATCTGCGAATGCGGCCATCGTGTGCCTCTCTTGATGCCTTGGCGCAGCGGGCCACGCCAAGGCCTATTTCTCAATAGCAGCTACCGGAGGTACCCCGGCCTCTACCGCTCACTTAGTTTTGGCCTTGGCTGCTTTACGCTGTGCAGCCTTCGGATCCACGGCGGCTTTGAAGTTGGCACCAGGTACGAACTTCGGGACAGTCGTGGCCGGAATCTTGATCG
Source organism: Acidovorax sp. (assembly GCF_046339755.1). GTDB lineage: Bacteria > Pseudomonadota > Gammaproteobacteria > Burkholderiales > Burkholderiaceae_C > Acidovorax. The sequence goes on from NZ_JBKDTZ010000064.1 coordinate 14,555, forward strand.
CTTCTCCGGTCGCAGGATTTTTCCCGCTTCGTGCGGCGCGCTTGGAGGATTTGAACGTCCCGAAGCCTACGAGCTGCACCGTATCGCCCTTCCTCACCGCGGTCTGTATTGTTTCGATGAGGGTGTCCAACACCTCGGAGGCGGCAACCTTCGTCAGGCTGTTATTTTGGGCGAGCACTTCAATGAGATCAGAGCGGTTCATTGCGATATGGCAGTCAGTTGATAGCCTCCGTTTATATCCCAAGCGGTTGCCGGTCTCTAAACCGCAGTGTCGAAGCCGTTTGAGGTTTCCATCCGCCGTGCCATGTCCGCCTTCAGGTAGATTGCGGTAGTTGTGATCGCATCATGGCCGAGTAATGCTTGCACCACAGTGAGATCTTTGCCGGACGACTTCAGGGCGTGGTGTGCAAAGGTGTGGCGCAGCCAGTGCGTCGATGCACGCTCAAAAGCACTGGTGGGCCGCTCATCGCGGCTCGCGCACTTCTTGAAGAATGCTCGCAACACTGAATAAATCCCCGCGCTGGACAGCCCGCCATGGTCGTTGACTGTGAACCGTTCCTCCGCAAGAGCGGTTCTAGCAGCGAGATCCCCTCCCGCAGCGGCTTGGCGCCGGGCATCGCGTCTCTTGGCCAGGATGCTGTCGTGCGAGCTGATCCACTGGTCGTCGATGACGCCAATCAAGGGCATGTCCTCAGGCTTGACGCTCGAAAACATGCTGAGTTTGCGGGTCTTGGCCAGCGCAATCCGGTCTTGCCGGTGCACTTCCAGCGCAGCCAGAGCGCCTGGTGTGATGGGCACCTTGCGCTGGCGCTTGCCTTTTCCCACCACATTCAGCACGTAGCCATCCACCGTAGTGCCCTCTACCCTGGCCAACTCCAGGTCAGACCATCGCGCATTCTCCAACTCCTCGCGACGAAGGCCGGAAGATTCCAACAGCCGCAATATGGCCCTGAGGCGGCGCTTTGTCGGGGAATCCTCAATCGCGTTAAACGTCTCCTGGATCAGCAGAAGGTCTGCGGTGGTAAACGAGCGCGACACATCGAGAGTGATTTCCGTGCGCTTGGGGCCCGATATTCCCTCGGCAGGGTTGCTGATGATGTAGTTCTTCGAGTGCCAACTCTTGAACATAGCCCCCACTGCCGCGAATGTCAGGTTGACGCTTTTGTCTTTGAGGGGCGCCCGCAGCGGGCGCCAGTCCGGACTATCACCTGCCTGGTTGCCTTTCGTGTTCTGGACCCAGTGCGCAGGCGGGTTTCGCAGGAAATCTTCAAACTCCTGCAGATCCGGCGTGGTGAGCGAAGACAAGGCCTTTCGCTTTTCATGGATGGCCCACAGCACCAGGCGCTCGATGCCGCGCCGATAGGCGGCCTGCGTGCCGGCAGCTTTCTTGCGAATGAGGTCGAACCAGCGCTGTATCGCCTGCAGGTCATCGTGCGCATCGAACATGTTGGGCTGCGTGCTGCGAAACACCCCGTTGTGCCCGCGCAGGTCCTCAGGCCACTTCATCGTGCTCAGCGAGAATGAGCGTGATGGGGCGAGGGTCGTCGAGTTCAAGACCGCAAGCTGGCCCAGCGGGCGAAGCCCCTGGCGCGGCTGCAGGTCCCATCTGAGCAGCCAAAACTCCAGCGCGCGGGCCCTGACTACGCCGTACCGTGGCACCTTTTCGAACCACTCACTTCCCTGCAGCGAGATCCAGTCCACTAGGTCACCTAGGGTGATCACCCCTGCTTCGTTCATCGCTACGCGCTGGCTCTGCGTGAGCTTGATCCACTGCTCGACGACCTGGTCGCGTTCCGGCCGCAGGCCCAGACGCTGGTCGAGCCAGTCGATGGCCGCAAGCAGTCGCTCCACCCTGCGGGCCAGGCTCTCCCGCAGATCCACCGATGCGATGGACGCAGAGCCCGGAGATGCAATGGCATCGCCACAGCTCGGCCCTTGTCCGGAAGGGAGCAGGCCTGGTAGCTCGGGGTTTACGGGGTAGGCCTCCTGATAAAGCTCCACCAACTCCGACTCGGTGTACATGTCCTCATCGAACTGGGACGCGAACTCCTCCAGCGTCGGCGCCTGCTTTTGGGCCACTACGGCGACTGCCGGGATGGCCACTTCAGCCGAGACCGGGACAATTGGCGATGTCTGGCCAACCTGGACGCAGGCGACGGTGCCGGCGGCGACGGCCTCCACTGGGATGGTCTGCAGGGTCAGCAGATCCGACACCATCGCTTTGGCGGTTCGTGTGTCGGGCAACGCCCGAGCGCCGCTGGCAACACGCAGCAGCAGCTCGCGATGGAAAGCTTCGAGCCCAGCGCGCTCGGGGTGGCGGTTCGGCCACATGATGTAGGTCCGCGACGCAACCGCAAGGTCTACGCCCTGGGCGACGGCGCGCAGGAAAGCGAATTCATCGGCAGACACGTGGCCGTGGACGATTTTGGTTTTTGAGCCTTTCGGGCGCCCGCGTGCGCGCTTGAACGTGGCCAACGGCTGGCCAGCCTCGATCACCGCGTCCTCGGTGCCGACTGGGACGTGGACGCGCACTTCGCGGGCTTGCGTGGATGGATCGTTACTTGCCACTTTGAGACTCCCAGGGACATAGGATGCAAGCTGGACGCGGCACAGATCGCGTTCTCCAGGCGGCGAGGCCGACGGTGCTTGACGCCCGGCGAAGATCGGCGTAGATTGCGGAAAAAGTGAAGCGCGACAGGCACTTGCCTGAGTATCCACAGTAGACGAGACTCATTTTCCCACCTCTCAAAACCATCGAAATGCCTATGAACTGAGATCCAACTGCCTATCCAACTCGGCGCCATCAGACCGCCGACGCAGCTCCGAAGCGCTACCAGGCGCCAGCAGGGCAGACAAAAATTGTCGAATTCGAAACGCGGCAATTTTTTTTGCTCATTTTACTATCTCGATAACTCTAATTTCAATGATACAGATATTAAATGTAGATTCCGTAAGGGTGCAAAAAAGCGGGCCGTGGAACTATCAAGCCGAGGGCTCGCGCGCTAAGTCGTTGATTTCATTTGTGATTTCGAAACTTCTGCTTCCCAATTGCCCACGCGTCGCGCGCAACATGAGGGCCCCGGAAAAGTCGTGGGTCGAAGGCAGTTCGCTCACTCCCATGGCCTGATGTGAACAACTTCAATGGCGAAGCGATGCCGCAAGGGACTGGTCATGCACGAGGTACGGGCCATGAGAGCCAACTTCTCTTGAAAACCGGCGCCGCATGAGACTCGCTCTGTACGAGGTACGGGCCATGAGAGCCAACTTCTCTTGAAAACCGGCGCCGCATGAGACTCGCTCTGCACGAGGTACGGGCCATGAGAGCCAACTTCTCTTGAAAACCGGCGCCGCGTGAGACTCGCTCTGTACGAGGTGCGGGCCATGAGTGCCAACTTCTCTTGAATAGCCAGCGCTACGTGCTGTCTATGAACGACTGGGTAAACACCGCGGCAGTCACCCGCCAATCACCCGCTAGTGACATAGCCCGCGAAGCTTGAATAGCCAGTAGTCCGCCAGTGACCCGCTAGCAAAGGTTCGCAAGACCTCCGGCATGTTCCTCCCCAGCACCAGGCGTGCAAGACAGTGGAGCCACGGCTCAATACCTGGCCCCACTTCCAAAGAAGCCCTGCAGGGAGGTGCTCCTCGACGAGACGAATCAGGTGGTGCCCCGGGCAACGCAGGTAGCTCTAAGAGCCCGTTTGCCCTTGGTGCACACCAAGCCTTGGTTGGCCGTCGACCGTTTTGCATCAAGACGATGCTGCGCCTCGGCTGCCCGCAGCACTGGTGGAATTGAGCGATCTGGCCATCGAGGGCTGTACCGCAGGGCTGAAGTTCGTTCGTTAGAGCGCGCCAGATGTTGATGTCAGCACCCCAGCACCGCTACCGCGACATACCTAGTGGCCTGCCCGCCCAAATGGCGGGTGCTGGCCGGAATGGGCATCAACGCCTCCGGGAAACCCCGGGGCGAGTAAATTCGTCTCTCCGGGGTACAGGGGATCACAGTGATCGGGATTGGTCAGCTTGACTTCCGCGTGGCGGACGGCCTGGGCCCCTGCCGCATTGGCTTTTGCCAGAAGTCCAATGGGCCAGCCGCATGGACCTGGACGTTCTAGCTTCGACGCGACCGTTGTGGTCTACCCGCCAGACGTAGACGGCTTCACTGAGACTTTGGCCTTCATAAACAGCCCGCGGGAGTCTGAGGTAAACCCGTTCGGGGTGATGTCAATTGCCAGCCTTTTCTTGAAGACCGTTTCGCCGACCTTTGTATCCACGGTGAACTCCCGAGGGAGACCGACTTTAACGGGCAGCCGTACCATGTTCCCAGAGATCTTCACGTCGTCTCGAATCCCGATTGGAATTTCATACTGCCAAAGGCGCTTGCAATCCCGTGCCTCGCAACTTCGGATTGGCTCCCTCCAGGTGCCGCCGCAGGGATAGTTGAAGCTCCAACAGAAGTCTTTTTGATCCTTGATCGACGAACCAAGATGGTAGGAAATGACTGCAGGGTCCAACTCAAACGTGACCGCAAGCAACTCCTTCGGGTCCGCCACAAATGCCAGGCGGCCGCGGAGCGTAGTGCTCGCGTTCATGTTGACGCCGACTCGACCGCCAACTTTTACGGGGTTGTAGTGTCCGTGGATCTTGGCAGTTCCTGACACAGCCAGCGTCGCATCGATGGCCAGCTTGCCGTCTCCGGTCCAATTCGCAGCGACCTGCTTGATCTCACCGCTTGCACGGTTCTCGGGCAGGTCATAGAGCTCCAAGTAGTAGTCAGCTTCATTCTTGAGTTTGCGATTTTCGCGAACCACGTGAACGGCGACCTGGCGGTTCGCGGCAGGGATGGAATTGATGGAGTTCAGAATCTCAGCGACCTTGGCCCCCCTAACAACAAGCGCAACATCCGCGTCGTTGAAGGCCGTATCAGACTTCACTTTGTCCAGAACCGCCTGGAGGTCTGGTTCGAGCTGGTCGACTTCTGGCTTCGGCGGCGAACAAGCCAGCAAGCCGAGAATTGCGAGTGCAGCCCAGAGAGTTGGTATGCGCCGGCTCATAGCGTTCCCTTAGGGTTCTCAAACTTCCCAATCAAGTGAATGCCCCTGGGCAGCACAATGAAATCCTGCAGTCCAAAAGTGACAGCCCAGGCCACCGGCGGCGTCGTCATCACTGCCGAATATGCCCCCTCGGCGATTTCGAAGTTCTTCTGCTGTGCGCCTTGGTCGATCTTGATCAGATTCTCGATGGGGACTTCGATGGGCGGCAATCGCTTGCCAAGCTCCTGGTTGAGTTTGAGCTGAGCAAACTCGGCCACAAAACCCTTTATCTCCGACGAGAAGGGGCCCCAACGAGCGTTGGGCGCCAGCCGCTCTACGATGAGTTTGAACTTCATCGGCTCCGGCTTGATGAATTTGGTTTCAGGCATTGGCACAGTGATTACGGAGCCAAAGAGTCTTAGGACTTCCACATTCCTTATCTGAACTTCCAATCGTCCAGGCTTCAGAGGCTCCGGCAGCAATGTCGCCACACCCTCGACGTCGAACTGGACGTCACCCCTTCGCGCTTGGAGTTTTAGATCTACAGCCGCTACACCCTCTGACAATGCGGGCACGGCCGAGACTAAAGTGACTGTGACATCTGGGTGTTCCGGCAGCTGGATCGAGAATCCGGAGACTATTCCCAGAATCTGGCGGAGCAGGTCTGATGAGAGAAAGATTTGTATATCCCCTTGGCCCGACACGTTGGGATCCGCCTTTAGACGTGTGGCCAGAGCTTTCGCTCCGGCAACCCTTCCCTCAGCAGCCTCTCGATGCATTTGCTCGATCGCCTGTCGGGTGTCACCGCACCCGACTAATGACAGCACGGCCACGCAGAAGGCCAAGATTTTCAACATGGTGGTCCCCTCCCTGAAAGTCACGTTGTTTGAGTGGTAGCTGCCTGATGGTCCGCGGGTCAAGCTCGATCCATCTTCGAGTCGCTGGCCACTTTTGGCAAGAACAAAATTACCGGTGGCACATTCGGGCAACCAATGAGGTGCCTACCTGGGATCAACCCCTCGGCAGATTCCTGCCATGGAGCCCATTCCCTCATGCACTCCCTAAAGTCGATCTTCCACATCCACCTAGCAGTCATGCTGCCACGGCTCGGCGACGAGGAGTAGCGCCCGACTCTGATCCGCATACTAACAACATCAAATCCCGACATGGAATTAGAAAAGACTGCCGCCACGCTCATATCATCCGAAATCTCAAATTATTGATTTTCCAAACAGATGCATGGATAATCTACCTACCAACAAAATGGAGCACGCAATGGATTCGACTCATTTGACCATCGACGAGGCAGCAAACCGTATGGCAGTGCCTACAGCTTGGGTCAAGGCTTTGATCGAGAACGGACAGTTGAAGGCAGAGCAGCACGGCGAGTATCTCGTAATCGACGCGTGTGAAATTACTTCGAGGAAATGGGATGTTCCACCGGAGCCGGTTGCAGCACCACTGGGGAGCGTAATACGGATCAGCGCTACCGTAGGGGCAATAGTTCTGCACTAAGAGGTTCAGCAGCAAAAAACGAAAAGCCGCACCAAGTGCGGCTTTTTTTTGGAACCCTGCTATCAGTTGGTTTTGGCTTTGGAAACAATCATGCTGGTTGTGGCGGCGGCACTCAGATCGTTCAGCCCGTCGGGCATATGCGACCAAGCGATGATGGAGTCAGGGTAGCATCCGGCCGGAGCTCCATACTCATTCAGTATGTAGGGTATATCTCCCCTGTGAATGACCTTGCCCGTAAACACCGTCACACCCGGATGTAAAACGACGCTTGCCCCTATGGTTTCGAGAAAAACGGACGGGTCACCGGCCACCACTTCGATGTATTGGTCGTTGTGGAAGCCCGCCCATTTTCTGCAAGCTAGAGCAACAGTAAATGGTCCAGGAGGCAAGCCTGCTGTCCAGGTTGGAAGTGTAAAACTCATCTCTGATCTAGCCCAGATTATTGATTCTTACCAAGGGAGGCCGCAAACCTTGCCACCCTTGAGCCGACTTGAGGTCTCGATGGCCTTGCCGAAACCGAATCGCTCTTGCTACTCCCGACTTCGACTTCGTCTGTACGAGTCGACTCAGAACCCGTGGCTGGCGCAGGCGTAGGCGAAGATTTTAGAGGCAGTGCAGCCTTCTCCGAAGTTGATTTTTGAGCAGCGCTGGCTGGGCTCGGCGCCTGGGATGGACTATTCACCAAACCGGACGCCCTTCTCTGATTCCCTAGTTGCTGGCCCAGCGTCGCGAGCACCCGCATACGCTCCGCCCTAGCTCGCGGAGAGATTTTCTCAAACTCCGCGACCAATTCAGGATTCGCGTCCGTAAGGACAACAACAATCCTGATGTCACTCATCCCGCAGCACCCATCAACCAGAAGCCAGTGGCATTGGAAAAAACGGATTCCTTAGGTACCACGGTCTTCAATCGAGGAAAGGCTTCGGAGATTGCTTTCAAAAAGAAATTAGCGCCCCCACCCGGTACCACCACAATGTCCGGTGAAGTCTTTTCGACCCGCAACGACTTTTGAATGGACGTGATGGTGATGTCGGCAAGCAACTCGCTCGCCTTCTCGATGTAGGGTGCCAATTCGATACGTTGCCCCATGACCAAAATCGAACCCTTGCCGTTTCGGATCGCATTCTCAAGGTTCTCAGTGGTTGGGTTCGCTCCATAATCGGCCGCAATGAATTTTGCCGCCTGCTCCAAGAGCACGGAGGAGGCATTGAAACTTGTGCCGCTGGATTGACGGATCAACTGGCCATCGCTGACCATTACCCAATCCAAGGAGAAAAACCCCGGATCTACAACCAACACGCGCGTGTCGTCATCGATCTCCAAATCATTCTCATGACCTTGCGTTTCCTGCTGATTCATGAAATCCAACAATCCACCAACTGGTTGAGGGATGACCTTCACTTCCTTTACTTTCACAGAACGCTTCGGGGTGATCTGATGGGTTCCAACGAATTGGGCCTCCAATTGCTTGCACCGATCCGCGTTCAGGGCCTGGGACACTGGAAGGCCGGTCACCAAAACGTCAATCTCCGACATCTCTGAGAGTAGCAATCCAGCATACATCAGAGCCTTGTACGATTGCGTCGAGGAATATTCCGCGTGGAGAGACCGTTCCCACATCTCGGCGCGATCAGATGACACACCAGCGACAAACGGAATGCCATCGACCAGCACGTTCAGGAAGTCGTCCTGCGACTTTCCATCGAATCTGGTCCCAAAGCGATCTGCCGGTGCAGCCCCAGCAGGACGAAGCATCTTCCTCATCTCACCATTCGAATTGCCAGCAACAACTTTCAGATTCGAATAGCCAATGTCGAGACCGACAACGTTGAGACCTTTTGATTCCATGAATTGCATCCTATCGAGTGAATTGATTCGGTAATTCTAGTTCAGTTTCTGGCTATTTTTGTGAACGGCCAGTGATTCTCTACTGACCCGCTAGTGATCATCCAACCCGTCCATCGGCGGCGGGTAGTTGGCCTGGTTGGCTGGCCTGAGGCGAGGTACGCCATGTATGTAGAATCAGGCCGTAGCTAGCGTGCTCTTTTTCGGGCTCGAAACGGAGCACTGTAGCTCAGGCAGTTTTCACGGTGATCTGATGCGCGCCCTTGCAGAGGATGGTTCACCCCCCGTCAGAGACTACAATTCGAAAATTGAGAGAGCTAGAGTGCTCCGTTCCCGTGGCGAAAAAGAGCACGCTAGCTCTTCACGATCTTGTCCCCCGGCCCTCTGTAGTGGGTCTGCGGCCACCGGGAAGGGGTGCACCACATTTAGTGCTCCGTTTCGGTACCTCAATGGAACCAAGTAAATGATCCGTTAACCTATGACAAGCATGACCCCCTACCAAACAGCCTTGCACGCGCTTGAAGAGTGCATGGCCGACCTGCATGCCTCTGCGGCAGCAGTTGTGTACGAGCACTGGGAGAAGATCAAGGCCCACGAGGCCAGGACCACTGGGTACGAAGACAGAAGCAACATTGGACCAGCTGCCCACAGACAGGGAAATCACATTCAAGCCAAATGGATTGCCATCAAATGGTATGGAAAAGGAGCAGCACGAAAGCAGGTGAAGGTCAACATCCCAAGATCGAGAGTCGAATTGACGTATTCGATGGCTAAGCTTGCACCATACGCAAAGGAATGGGAAATCCCTATCATTCAGGATACTGAGAAGAAGCTGACTTCAATCCGCAAACAAGCTCATCACGTTGTACGTGCAATCATGGCGATGAAGAATGCTACGTTGATTGAGCGGAATCAGCCTATCCTTGACGACGACCCTGCCTCGGCCGAGGATGAATCTTGAATTGCCCCCCAGAACTCTCTTCGGAGCGATTTCATATGAACCTTGAATCCCGTTTTAACGCGAGTAGATCGGCGCAAGCCTTCCTGGAACGGATGTCGGCGATAGCGAAAGGCTGGGCGGTGTCCTCCAACACTTCTGACTTCATCGCCGGAGAGAAGATCTATACCTATTGCACTGACTTCGCGACAGCACATTCGTGGATGGCGGCGGTCAACTATGAACAGCTCTGCACTCGCGCTGAGGTGGTGCGGGCCTCTAATAGATGGACGGACGTTCACCAAGAACTCGATGTCTGCGTCGACTTGCTTGTTTCCCAGCAGTCCCATTGGGGGTGATCTCGGTTTCCGTGCAATTTCGGAATCCATCTCCGAATAAGCCACTGGCGACAACTACTTAGCTGCGCTTTATAGTGTTCTCTGGAGCGAAGGAGAACGCTGATGTCGAGCTACCGATACAGATTCGTAGGCTACGAAAAACTGCCGTCCGGCTTGAATGCAGGTGACGTGGAACTGCACTGTCGGCTGCCAGATGAGCTGGTCAGGGAGATCAGGAACAGTGGCTACGCGAAACGCTATCACCTGGGACTGGCGGTGCAGCTGTCATTCCTCGCGCTGACAGGCAGGAATGCCGATGCCGCGCTCAAGATGCCAGGTGCTATGTTGAGCATGCTGTGCGAGCAACTGGGCATCCACTCGACCGCGATTGCCTCCCTCAAGTCGCTGTACTCGAATGCCGACCGGACCATCAGCAACCATAGGGCTTGGGTTCGCGAAAAGCTCCTCTTCTCTACCTACGACTCCAACGCCGAAGAATGACCTTGCCCCTGTTTCGTGTAGTTCTTAACCCACGATTCACGCGGCCTTTTTGCGCTGTGCCTCGTACCAGCGTTGTTCGTACTGCATCGGGCTGAGGTAGCCCAGCGAGGAATGCAGCCTGCGGTGATTGTAGAAG
>NZ_JBKDTZ010000065.1:0-4632 GCF_046339755.1 Acidovorax sp.
GTTCAGGAGGATCTCATGGCTACCATTTCTTCACCCGGCCTCGCCACGAGCGGCCTGGATGTCAAGAGCATCATCGCCCAGCTGGTGAAGCTGGAAGAGAAGCCTCTGGATACGCTCAAGGTCCAGAAAGCCACGGTGGAAACCAAGATTTCCGCGTTCGGCCAGATCAAATCCCTCGTCTCGACGCTCGCCGATGCGGCGGGCAAGCTCACCAGCGTGACCGGCTGGAACGCCGTTGCCACGACCTCTTCCGACAGCAAGTATGTGAGTGCCACCGCCATTGGCGGCACGCTGCCAACCACCTTCAGTGTGGAGGTCCAGGGGCTGGCCAAGGCGCAGGCCACCGCGTCGGCGGCTCTGCTGCCCGTGGGCGGTGCCCTGGGCGCAGGCACTCTGCGCCTGGAGCTGGGCCAATGGAGCGTGACCCCGGCCTCCTTCACGCCCGGAGCCGGTGCGCCAGTGGACATCAGCATTTCCGCCAGCGATACCGTGAACGACATCGCCAGCAAGATCAACGGCACCAATGCCGGTGTCACGGCCTCGGTGCTCAAGGATGCATCGGGGGAGCGCCTGCTGCTGCGCAGCAAGAGCACGGGGCTGGAGTCCGGCTTTCGCCTGAGCGTGATGGAAGGCGGCGACACGGACATCGCCAGCGCCGGCAACACCGATGCGACCGGCCTGTCGCGCCTGGTGGCGGGCAGCACCGTGACGCAGGTGGCGGCCAACGCCACGGCGAAGGTCAACGGGATCCCCGTGTCCTCGGCCACCAACACCTTCGAGAACACGATCTCCGGCGTCACCTTCAAGGCCGAACAGGTCACCACGGCGCCGATCGAGATCGGCGTGGCCAAGGACAACACGGCCCTGCAGAAGAACGTGAATGACTTCGTGACCGCCTACAACGCGGTCAACAGCATCCTCAACGAAGCCACCAAATACGATGCGGCCAACAAGAGCGCGGGCCTGCTGCAGGGGGATACGACGGCCGTTGCGCTGCAGAACTCCCTGCGTTCGGCCATCCAGGCCATGACGGGCGACAAGGCCGGCTTCCAGCGCCTGGCGGACGTGGGCATCACGCTGCAGCGCGGCGGTGACCTGGCTGTGGACTCCACCAAGTTCACCAAGGCCATGAACGAGAACATGGAAGACGTGAAGAACCTGTTCCGCAACCCGGGGCCGGGAACGTCCATGGGTGTTGCGGCGCGCGTCAAGGCGCTGACGACGGACCTGCTGGGAACCAATGGCTTCTTCAAATCCAAGGACGATACGCTGCAGCTGTCGCTCAAGCGCAATGCCAAGGACCAGGTGACGGCCCAGGACAAGATCGATGCCTTCGAGAAGCGCATCACGGCACTCTACAACGCACTGGACACCCAGATGGCATCGCTGAACGGGCTCAATGCCTACATCGCCCAGCAGGTGACCACCTGGAACAAGTCGACCTGACGGAAAGCCTTCAGTTTTGTCGGCGCCGGCCGATAAATAAAGCATCACACCGTAAGGACCACCCCATGTTCAGCGCCCACAATCCCCGTGCAGCCAACGCCTACCAGCGCATCAATGTGGAAACCAGCATGCACACGATTGACCAGCACCAGCTGGTCAGCCTGCTGTATGAAGGCGCTCTGAACTCCATCGCCACGGCGCGCGGTGCCATGGCCCGCGGCGACGTGCTGGGCAAGTGCAACGCGGTCTCCAAGGCCGTGCGCATCATCGAAGAGGGCCTGAGCACGGCCCTGGACAAGGTCGACGGCGGCGAGCTGGCCGAGAACCTGGGTGCCCTGTACGACTACTGCATCCGCCGCCTGATCCTGGCCAACGCCCGCAACGACGACGCCATGATGGAAGAAGTCATGCGCCTGATCGAACCCATCGCCCTGGGCTGGAACGAGATCAAGAAGAGCAACAACGGCGCAGCCCCGGCTGCCGCCACCGCTTCGGGCCAGCCTGTGCTGGTGGAGGCATGAACCATGTCCCACATGCTGATTGATTACTACAAAGCCATAGAAGACAGCAGCGCCAAGATGCTGGAGGCCGCCAAGCTCAAGGACTGGGATGGCGTGGTGCGCTACGAGGGCGCCTGCGCCGTGCTGATCGAGCAGCTGCGCTTCAAGTCCCAGGAGCACGAGTTGCTGCCCGAGCACCGCCGCGAAAAGACCCGCATCATGCAGCGCATCCTGCGCAACGACGCCCAGATCCGCTGCCTGGCCGAGCCCTGGCTGGCCCAGTTCGAACACCTGTTCGAAGGCCAGCCGCAGATGATGCACTGATCAGGGTAGGGCTGCCGAGCGGCATCCCGGCTCTCGGCCGGCTTCCCGCCGGGAAGAAAAAAGCCACCGCACGTCGCAAGACGGCCGGTGGCTTTTTGCTGCCTGCTGGGAGTTGCAGAAGGTGCTTGGCCGAGTGCACCGCTGCGATGGTCAATGACCCCGTCAATGCGGCGAATGATGCTTGACTGGTGGAATTGATTTGAAATCGAAAACAAACACGGGTGTATCAGTTACCCGTGGTGCATGCAACTGGCGCGCCCCAAGCCAGCGCCCCCGCGCAAGGGCCGCCCCGCCGCGCCGGGGTGCGTCCCGCTCCCAGATTGCGAAGCAATATGAGAGAGGGGGATGGCGCAAAGCGCCTCAGAGGGGTCTTCACACCTGCATGTTCATGATGTCGGTATAGGCCTGCACCATGCGGTTGCGCACGTGCAAGGTGGCCTGGAATCCGATCTGGGCCTTCTGGATCGCCACCATGGTCTCTTCCAGGCTGACCGAGGGGTTTTCCAGCTGCACTTCCTTTTGCAGGTCGCCCGACTTGTTCTGGGCGGCGCTGACGGACTGCAGGGCCCCCTTGAGCGCGCCTGAAAAACCCACATCGTTGCCTTCGGCCTGCGGCATGGCCGCTGCGCGGCGCGCCATGCCGGCACCCGTCATGGGGGTGGTGGAGCTGGGTATGCGGAGGTCCATGGCAGTGTCCATTGGGGGAGAGGGGATGCTGTGATAGTAGCCAGGCGCCCGGGGCGCATCATGGGGAATAGATGGTCAAAGAGGCGCCTTATCGGCAGAACATGGCCGCGACTTGAGCCAAATAATCGAGCCCACGCCAAAGGTCCGTTGCCGGGCCTCACCTATTGGAAAGCACGATGTCTGCAGTTGCCGAAGTCCCACTCGCTCCGCTTGCACCCACAGCCGCGCCAGCCGCCACCCCCAACTGGCTGCAGCGCCTGAGCAGCCTCGACCGGGCCCAGCGCATGCGCCTGGGGGTGGGAGTGGCGCTGCTGGTGGCCATGGCGGTCGCCGCCATCGTGCTGGGCCGCCAGCCCGACTACAAGGTGCTGTTTGCCAACCTGAACGACAAGGATGGCGGCGCCATCGTGGCCCAGCTGACCACGATGAACGTGCCCTACAAGTACGCCGAAGGCGGCGGCGCGATCCTGATTCCCGCCGAGAAGGTGCACGACGTGCGCCTGCGCCTGGCCACCCAGGGCCTGCCCCGTGGTTCCGTGACCGGTTTCGAGCTGATGGAAACCAACCGCTTCGGCATGACCCAGTTCCAGGAGCGCCTGAACTTCCAGCGCGGCCTGGAGGGCGAGCTGACCCGCTCCATCCAAGCCCTGTCCTCGGTGCAGAGCGCCCGCGTGCACCTGGCGCTGCCCAACCAGAACGGTTTCTTCCGCGAACAGCAAAAGCCCTCGGCTTCGGTGCTGGTCAGCCTGCACCCCGGTCGCATCCTGGACCGGGCCCAGCTCGCCGGCATTGTCCACCTGGTGGCCTCCAGCGTGCCGGAACTGGCGCCCTCGGCCGTCAGCGTGCTCGACGACACCGGCAAGCTGCTTTCGCAGTCGCCCGATGGCACCTCCGCCAATGCGGTCGATGCACAGCAGCTGCTCTATGTGCAGCAGATCGAGCAGCAGCTCACGCGCCGCATCCAGGAGATCCTGGAACCCGTGGTCGGCCGCAACAACGTCAAGGCCCAGGTCTCGGCCGAGCTGGACTTCAGCCGCACCGAGTCCACGTCCGAGCAGTTCCGCCCCAACCAGACCCCCGATGCCAAGGCCGTGCGCAGCCAGCAGATGCTGGAGACCTCCGGTACGGCCCAGAAGACCGCCACGGGCGTGCCCGGTGCCGTTGCCAATCAACCGCCTGCACCCTCGGCTGCACCCATCAACGGTGCCAATCCTGCCCCCCAGGCCGCCGGACAGCAGGGCTCGGAAGAGTCCTCGAGCAAGCGCGAGGCCACCACCAACTCCGAAGTGCCCAAGACCGGTCGGGTCACGCGTGGCAACAACGGGGCCGTCAAGCGCCGGAACGCTGCCGTGGTGGTGAACTACCAGTCCACCGAGGAAAAGGGCAAGACCGTCACCAAGGCGCTCACCCCCGAACAACTGGAGCAGATGAAGGCCCTGGTGCGTGAGACCATAGGCTTCAATGCCGAGCGCGGCGACTCGGTGAACCTGATGAACACGCCGTTCCAGGTCGAGGCGGCCTCGTCGACGGACATCCCGCTGTGGAAGCAGCCGGAAGTGATTGACATCGCCAAGAGCTTTGCCTGGCCCGTGGGTGCCCTGCTGTTCGCGGCCATGGTGCTGCTGGGCCTGGTGCGTCCGGCGCTCAAGGGCTCGAGCGCCGAGGACAAGACGTC
>NZ_JBKDTZ010000066.1:0-3870 GCF_046339755.1 Acidovorax sp.
CGCAGCTGGCGCAGCGCGACGTCGTGGTTGGGCGTAGCTGCGTCCCCCAGCCCCATGTGGTTGACGGCGTCGCTGCCAGGTGCGATGTGGGGGTGCAGGGGGTGGCGGCCCGACACGTCGCCGATGCGCTTGTCGACCACCTCGTCGATGGCTTCCTGCAGCGCGGGCAGTGCATGCTGGCGCGGGTTTTTCAGGCGCTCTTCCCATCCGGTACGCACGTCTTCCCAGAGCACGCAGGCCAAAAGGAAGCTCGGGGCCACGGGCTTGCCCTCGCCCACGCGGCGGTCGGTGTCGGCCAGGGCGGCGCTCACGAAGGGGGTGTCGGCACGCTCGACCGCCACGTCCAGCAGCGGGTAGATGCCCTTGGCCATGCCCAGCTTCTTGAGCTGGGCGACTGTGGCGATCGCATGGCCGGTCTGCAGGAGCTTGAGCATCTCGTCGAACATGCGGCTTTGCGGTACGTCGGCCAGCAGGGCCTGGGACTGCACCAGCGGCGCGGCCGTCTTGGCCTCGATGGTGAAGCCCAGGGCGCTGAGCTTGGCGGCGAAGCGCACGGCGCGGATGATGCGCACCGGGTCTTCGCGGTAGCGCGTGGCGGGGTCGCCGATCATGCGCAGCGTCTTCTTCTTGGCGTCCTGGATGCCCTTGTGGTAGTCCACCACCACCTGGCTCACCGGGTCGTAGTACATGGCGTTGACGGTGAAGTCGCGGCGCGTGGCGTCCTCGTCCTGCGGACCCCAGACGTTGTCGCGCAGCACACGGCCGCTGGCGTCCACGGCATGCTGCATGCCCGACAGCTGCTGCTTGCTGGTCTTTTCGTTGCCGGCGACCTGGCCAGCGGCGGCATTGTCCAGGTCGGCGCGGAAGGTGGAGACCTCGATCACTTCGTGTTCGCGGCCCCGGCCGTGCACCACGTGCACGATGCGAAAGCGCTTGCCGATGATGAAGGCACGGCGGAACAGGCCCTTGACCTGCTCGGGCGTGGCATTGGTGGCCACGTCGAAGTCCTTGGGGCGCAGGCCCAGCAGCAGGTCGCGCACCGCACCGCCGACGATGTAGGCCTCGTAGCCGGCCTGCTTGAGCGTGGCCACGACCTCGGCCGCGCGGCGGTCCACCAGCTCGGGATTGATGCCGTGCACGGTGGCGGGCACCTCTTCGCGCTTGCCGAAATGCGGCTTGACGCCCGAGGTGCCGGGCGTCGATTTGCCCAGCAGTTTGTCGATGAACTTCTTGATCATGGGTGTGCAGTAAACAGGTCCAGTATGCGCCAGCCGCGCTCCTGGGCCAGCGCCCGCAGGCGCGGATCGGGATTGGTGGCGACGGGATGGTCGACTTTTTCGAGCAGGGGCACGTCGTTCATCGAGTCGCTGTAGAAGGTGCTCTCGACGTCGCCCCAGGCGAGCCGGCGCTCGGCCAGCCATTGCTCCATGCGCGTGACCTTGCCCTCGCGCATGGTGGGCACGCCGTCGATCTCGCCGGTGTACCAGCCGTTGGCATCGCGCACCAGCTGCACGGCCAGCAGCTGCTGCACGCCAAGCGCCTTGGCGATGGGCGTGGTCACGAACTCGTTGGTGGCAGTGACGATGAGCACCTCGTCCCCGGCATCGAGGTGCTGCTGCACCAGGGCCAGGGCCTGGGGCTTGATGGCCGGGCCGATCACCTCGCGCATGAACTGCTCGTGCGCGGCGGCCGCCGCCTCGGGGCCGCGCAGGCGCACGGCTTCGGTGGCAAAGCGCACATAGTCGTGCACGTCGAGCGTGCCGGCCTGGTAGTGGGCGTAGAACTCGCCGTTGCGGCGCGCGAACTCGACCGGGTCGTTCCAGCCGATGCGGATGGTGAACTCGCCCCATTCGTAGTCGGAGTCGAGCGGCAGCAGCGTGTGGTCCAGGTCGAAAAGTGCGAGCCGGGGGCGGGTGGCCGGGGATTCAGGGGTGGTCATTCAATCAGGTGCCGGGGGTGCAGAGGGAGCAAGGGGGCCGGCAGGTTCGCAGGATCATTCGGACTCGAGCATTGCCTTGAGCAGCGGGATGGTGATGGCGCGCTGGGCGCGCAGGGCGTAGGCGTCGAGCTGGTCAAGCAACTGCATCAGGCTGCCCAGGTCGCGTGAGAAGCGGTTGAGCATGTAGTCCATGACGTCGTCGCTCAGGAACACGCCGCGTGCATCGGCCTCCTGGCGCAGCACGGCGCGGCGCTCGGGCTCGCCCAGCAGCTGCAGCTGGAACACATGGCCCCAGCCCAGGCGGCTGCGCAGGTCGTCGCGCAGCGGCAGGTCGGCCGGCGGCAGCTCGCCGGCGGCCAGCACCCAGCGCTGGGTGCCGCTGGCGGGGCTGATGGCGTTGACGAACCAGTTGAAGGCCATGGCCTGCTGGGAGGTGCTGTACAGGTGCACATCGTCCATGAGCACGGCGGACCAGGCCTCGTCGAACTCGGGCGGCTCACCCTCGGACGGGTCGAGCCAGCCCACGGCGTCGCCCTCGTCGCGCAGTGCCTGGCGCACGGCCTTGAGCAGGTGCGATTTGCCGCTGCCCGACTCGCCCCAGATGTAGGTGGGCACGGGCGAGCGGGTGGCCGGGCTGCTGCCCACGCCGGCCGCCAGGCGCAGGTGTTGCAAAGCCGCCTCGTTCGGGCCGGCGAAGAAGCGGGCCAGCGTGGGGCCCGTGGCCAGTCCGATGTCGAGCGCCAACTGCTTCATGCGCGCCCTCCGGGCAGCGCAGACGGGCCCATGGCAACGCAAGCGCGGGCGGCGGGCGGAAAGAGAATAGGCAGCGGCATCACAGGTGGCATTGAAAGGGGTCTGGCCGGAGGTGACTGCGGCGAAACAAGGTGGCACGGGGCCTGTCGCACAGCGCCAAAGGGCAGTTTGCGGAAAGTCCCGGCAGCGACAATACGCCTGATTTTAGTCTGCTGCCGGTGCCGTGCCGCCGCATCCTGTTCACCACCGAAAGCGGCCCCCTGGCACGAGCCCTTGACCACCCCGCTCCCAGCACCTGCCCGCCGGCATCCGGGCCCCTGGATTCATGGCCTGCCCATGGCCCTCTTTTCAGCGGGCTATGGTCGAAAGAATTGCAGGGGCCACGGCCCAGGGCCGGGCGCTGTCCGACAGGACAAGCCACGCCGCGCCGCGCACCCAGGGGCTGTGGGACCAATCCGGAGTGGGGGCTGTCTCCGAGGCAGGCATGCTCCTTGCCGCCCGGGTGCTGGCCCGCGTGCTGCTGCGGGCCGGGCCCGCCGCAAAGCCCCCGTTGCAACAAGGCTGAGGGGCAGGCGCGGCGATGCCCCTTAAAATCCCCGGATTCCAGCCCGCCGTGCGGGCCTACCCGCAGCACCATTCCATCCATGAGCTCCTCCGCCACCCCCACCCCCCTCTCCTACAAAGACGCCGGCGTTGACATCGACGCGGGCGACGCGCGGGGCGAACGCCTCAAGCCCCTGGGCAAGAAGACCGTGCGCGAAGGCGTGCTGTCGGGGATAGGCTGCTTCGGCGCGCTGTTCGAGGTGCCCAAGCGCTACCAGGAGCCCGTGCTGGTGTCCGGCACCGATGGCGTGGGCACCAAGCTCAAGCTGGCTTTCGAGTGGAACATGCACGACACCGTGGGCATCGACCTGGTGGCCATGAGCGTCAACGACGTGCTGGTGCAGGGCGCCGAGCCGCTGTTCTTCCTGGATTACTTCGCCTGCGGCAAGCTCGACGTGGACACGGCGGCTGCCGTGGTCGGCGGCATCGCCAAGGGCTGCGAGCTGAGCGGCTGCGCCCTGATCGGCGGCGAAACCGCCGAGATGCCCGGCATGTACCCCGCCGGCGAATACGACCTGGCCGGCTTCTGCGTCGGCGCGGTCGAAAAATCCAAAATCCTCACCGGCAAGGACGTG
>NZ_JBKDTZ010000067.1:0-13589 GCF_046339755.1 Acidovorax sp.
CATGTACAGCGGCACCCATTCGATGCTGGTGGCCTGCGTCTGCATGGTGGTGGCCCGGGAGATGCTGCGCTGGCCCGCAGCCCATGTCCAGGTGGTGGGGCAGGCAGCCCTGTCCATGAACATCGCCATGACCGAACTGCAGGACCAGCTGGCCCAGCAGATGCAGCCCCTGACCTCGGCCCAGATCGCCGCCGTGGAGGACCACGCCGCGCGCTCCGAAGCCCTGCTGCGCGAACTGGGCGTGCACAGCGAGCTGTGGCTGGAGGCCGTGCGCCACCACCACCACCGCAGCCCCGGTGCGTTCAGCCAGAAGAGCCCCGGCTTGCAGATGGCCCGGCTGATCCAGCGTGCCGACGTCTTCGGTGCCCGGCTGGCGCCGCGCGCCGCGCGCTCGCCCATGCCGGTGACCGCCGCCATGCAGGCCAGCTACTACGACGAGGAGCAGAAGGTCGACGAGGCCGGTGCCGCCCTGGTCAAGGCCCTGGGCATCTACCCGCCGGGCGCCTTCGTGAAGCTTGCCAGCCAGGAAGTCGCCGTGGTGCTGCGCCGCGGCGCCAGCGGCACCACCCCCCGGGTGGCCGTGGTCACCAACCGGCTGGGCATGCCCACGGGCGAGCTGATCCCCCGCGACACCGCCCAGCCCCAGTGGAAGATCGTCGGCGTGGTCGCGCACAAGGACGTGCGCGTCAAGCTCTCGCTCAACCGGCTGCTGCCGCTGGTCTGAGCACCCGGCACCCGCGGCTGTGCGGGCGCCTCTCCTTTTTTGGATCTGCCAGGGCTCCCGGCACCGGGGGGCCATGTCCTGCGCATCCGGCAGCCTTTGGGCTGCGTATTCCTCTGACAAGACCTCTCGCCTGCCGGCAGGGGACGGCGGCGCGCGCTGCCACCCACCGCAACCGATCAGTGCAAATAAAAACTTATGTGGACAAAATATGATTCACTGGTTAAATTGACCCCCAACAACACGGGAGGTGTCCTCATGATCCAGTTTTCGCGTCTTTTCGCCCTGGCCCCGGTGGCAGCCTTGCTGTGCTTTGGCGCCATGCCGTCCGCCTTCGCGGCGCCGTCCGAATCCTGCCCCGCCACGCTGCAGCACACCTACCTGCGCCTGCAGGACGAGAAGCCGCAATCGCTGTGCCAGTACAGCGGCAAGGTGGTGCTGGTGGTCAACACCGCCAGCTTCTGCGGTTTCACGGGGCAGTACAAGGGGCTGGAAGACCTCTATGCCCGCTACAAGGACAAGGGGCTGGTGGTGCTGGGCTTTCCCAGCAACGATTTCTCGCAGGAAACCGGCAGCAACCAGCAGATCGCCGATTTCTGCGAGAGCACCTTCGGGGTGAAATTTCCCATGTTCGCCAAGAGCGCGGTGACCGGCGCCGACGCCTCGCCCTTGTTCCGCCAGCTCGCCCAGATGTCCGGCCCGCCACGCTGGAATTTCCACAAGTACCTGCTGGGCCGCGACGGCAAGCTGGTGGACAGCTACACCAGCCTCACGGCGCCGGACAGCAAAGGCCTGGTCCGTGCCATCGAACAACAGCTGGCGACCGCACCAACCCGGTGAAAGCGCATGTTTTCTTTACATTTCTTCAAAAAAATGCAGGGGAAGTACTGGAACTTCTGCATAACGCCCTTACTCTATCCATCGCAAGGACGTGATGAGCGTCCCTCCGTTTTAACGTTGCGAAGCCTTTCGGTCCCACGGGTTCCGACTGTCCTCCTGGAGCGCTTCTCCTCCCTCCCTCTCTTATTCGTTTCGGGACGCTTCGCAACTTTTTTATTCAGCCAGCCGGCCAGAGGGAGCCGGCCATGAAGGTCGCCATCGTCGGCTCCGGCATCTCCGGCCTGGCAGTGGCCCACCAGCTGCGCGGCCAAGCCGACATCACCCTCTTCGAAGCCGGCAGCTATTTCGGCGGTCACACGCATACGGTGGACGTCACGCTGCCCGGGCCCCAGGGCCAGGACGTGCAATGTGGCGTGGACACCGGGTTCCTGGTGTTCAACGAGCGCACCTACCCGAATCTCATCCGCCTGCTGGCCGAGCTGGGCGTGGAAACCGCCAAATCGGACATGTCGTTTTCCGTGCAGGTGCCGCGCGCCCTGAGCGGGGGGCGTGCGCTGGAATGGAGCGGCACCAGCCTGGCCACCGTCTTCGCCCAGCGCGGAAACCTGGTGAACCCGCGCTTTCTGGGCATGCTGCGCGATCTGCTGCGCTTCAACAAGCTGTGCACCCGCATCGCCGAAGAGGGCAGCGACGCCACGCTGACGCAGCCGCTGGGCGACTTCCTGCAGCAGCACGGTTTTGGCGAGGCGTTTCGCGACTGGTACTTCCTGCCCATGCTGGGTTGCATCTGGAGCTGCCCGACGGACCAGATGCTGAAATTCCCGGTGGCCACCATGATCCGCTTTTGCCACAACCACGGCCTGATCCAGGTGAGCCAGCGGCCCCAGTGGTGGACCGTGGCCGGCGGTGCGCGCCACTATGTGGAGAAGATCGTCGCGGGCATCGCGGACAAGCGCCTCGCCACCCCCGTGCGCCGGATCGAGCGCGATGCCGCGGGCGTGCGCGTGGTGACCACCGGCAACACCGAGCGCTTCGACCAGGTGGTGCTGGCCACCCACTCCGACCAGTCGCTGGCCCTGCTGGCCCAGCCCACGCTGCAGGAGCGCACGGTGCTGGGCGCCATCCGCTACCAGGCCAATCGCGCCGTGCTGCACACCGACACCTCGGTGCTGCCCGAACGCCGCGCCGCCTGGGCGGCCTGGAACTACGAGCGCGCCCAGTTGCGCAGCCGCGAGCAGGCCAGTGTGTGCCTGCACTACCTCATCAACCAGTTGCAGCCCGTGCCCTTCGCGCGGCCGGTGATCGTCTCGCTCAACCCGGTGGGCGAGATCGCGCCCGCTGCGGTGATCGGCAGCTACGACTATGCCCACCCGGTCTTCGACCTGGCGGCCATCCGCGCGCAAAAACAGGTCGGCCAACTGCAGGGGCGCGAGCGCACCTGGTTCTGCGGCGCCTGGACAGGCTACGGCTTCCATGAAGACGGGCTGAAGTCGGGCCTGGCCGTGGCCGAGCAGCTGCTGGCCCGCATGCCGGCCCCCCTGGCGGAGGATGCATGACCGCCGCCCCGCGCGCCGCCGAACCGCTGCTGGGCTTTGGCCAGGTGCGCCACACGCGGCTGCGCCCCAGGCGGCATGCGTTTGCCTACCCCACCTTCTTCCTGATGCTGCCACTGCGCACACTGCGTGCGCAGCCAGCAGGCCTGCTGGCCGTGAACCGGCCCGGCGCCATCAGCTTTCACGACGCCGACCATGGCGATGGCCGCGGCCCGGCACAGGGCGGGGCGCTTGCCTGGGTCGACGAACTGCTGCGCACCGAAGGCATCGTGGACGCCACCGGCGAGGTCTGGCTGCACTGCTACCCGCGCGTGCTGGGCTACACCTTCAAGCCGGTGAGCTTCTGGTACTGCCACCGTGCCGATGGCAGCCTGCGCGCCATCGTGGTCGAGGTCAACAACACCTTCGGCGAGCGCCACTGCTATCTGCTGGATACGCCGCGCTACGGCGCCGAGCAGCATGCGCGCAAGGTGTTCCACGTCTCCCCGTTCTGCGAGATCAGCGGGGGCTACCGCTTTCGCTTCCTGCGCACGGCCGGCACAGGCCCGGGACGCACCGTGGTGCGCATCGACCATGACGACGCCCAGGGCCCGCTGCTGCAGACCAGCGTGAGTGGCACGCTCGAACCCATCACCCGCGCGTCGCTGCGCCACGCCCTGTGGGGCTATCCGGCGATGACGCTGGCCCTGATCTCGCGCATCCACTGGCAGGCCCTTCGGCTGTGGGCCAAGCGGGTGCGCTTTCACCGCAAGCCCGACGCACCGGCATCCGCCGTCACCCGCTGAGTCCTCAGCGCCGACGACCTGAAATCCCTTCTACATCCTGGCCCGCCATGAACAGCACCACCATCGCAACCACCCTGCCGCCAGGCACCCCGGCTGCCGCCCGAACGGCATTGCGCCTGATGCAGCGCCTGCAGCATGGCAGTCTCACCGTGCAGTTGCCCGACGGCACGCTGCAGCATTTCGGCGACCACCAGGGCGGCGGGCCGGCCGCGGCCATCACGCTCAGGAACTGGAATGTCTGCAAGGCAGCGCTCAAGTCCGGCGACATCGGCTTTGCCGAAAGTTATATCGCGGGCGACTGGACCACGCCGAACCTCACCGACCTGCTCAAGGTCTTCATCGCCAACCGCCAGCAGGTCGAAGGCGTGATCTACGGCAGCTGGGCCGGGCGCCTGCTGTACCGCATCAAGCACCTGCTCAACCGCAATACGCGCGCCAACAGCCAGAAGAACATCCACGCCCACTACGACCTGGGCAACGCCTTCTACACGCTGTGGCTGGACGACACGATGAACTATTCATCGGCCTGGTTCGAGGGCGACGCAGGCGGCGACATGCGCACGGCCCAGCTCGCCAAGGTGCGCCGCGCCCTGCGCATGGCCGGCGTGCAGGCGGGCGACCGGGTGCTGGAGATCGGCTGCGGCTGGGGCGCCCTGGCGGAAATGGCCACTGTCGAATTCGGTGCCGCGCTCACCGGTGTGACGCTGTCCACCGAGCAACTGGAGTTCGCGCGCCAGCGCATGCAAGCGAGCGGTGCCGCCAACCGGGCAGACCTGCGCCTGCAGGACTACCGCGACATCGCCGACGGGCCCTACGACGCCATCTGCTCCATCGAGATGGTCGAAGCCGTGGGCCGTGAATACTGGCCGACCTATTTCCAGGCCGTGCGGCGCCTGCTCAAGCCCGGCGGCAAGGCCTGCATCCAGAGCATCGTGATCGACGACGGCCTGTTCGAGCGCTACATCAGCTCCACGGACTTCATCCAGCAGTACATCTTTCCGGGCGGCTGCCTGCCCTGCCCGCGCGAGTTCCGCCGCGAGGCCGAGGACGCCGGCCTGCGCGTGGTGGACGAGTTCGCCTTCGGCCAGGACTATGCCGAGACCCTCAGGCGCTGGCGCGAGCGCTTTCTGGCCCAGCGCACGCAGATCCTGCAGCTGGGGTTCGATGAGCGCTTCCTGCACATCTGGGAGTTCTACCTGGCCTACTGCGAGGCGGCCTTCGCGATGAACAACATCGATCTGGTGCAGTACACCCTGGTGCGCGATTGACCCGAAAGCGCTCCATGCCCTCACCTCAACTCGCGTTCACCCTGGCCCTGGCAGGTGGATTGCTGCTGCCGGCCGGGCAGGCCATGGCGCAGTCCGCGCCCGCCGGGGCCGTTTCGCAAAAAGGGCTGCAGCCCGCAGGACAGGGACCGCTGCGGTTCCTGGGGCTTCGCATCTACGAGGCAAGGCTCTGGGTGGCCCCCGGCTTCCAGGCGTCGGACTATGCGGCGCGGCCCCTGGCGCTGGAGCTGCACTACCACCGCGACTTCACGGCCCAGGCCATCGCGGCCCGTTCGATCCAGGAGATGCGCCGCGTGGGCCGCTTCAGCGAAGAGCAGGCAGTGCGCTGGCAGCAGGCCCTGCAGGCGGCCCTGCCCGACGTCAAGGAAGGCGACCGCCTGATGGGCCTCTACGAGCCTGGCGCGGGCGCCGTGTTCCGCATGGGCGGGCAGACTGTGGGCGAGGTGAAGGACCCCGAGTTCTCGCGCCTGTTCTTCGGCATCTGGCTGTCGCCGCAAACCTCCGAGCCCGCTCTGCGCCAGGCGCTCATCGGCCCGCCACCCACCGCCGAGGCCCCATGACCCCCGGCTCGGCGCTGCCCTGGCACCAAGGTCTGGCCTACGGCCTGCTCGGGCTGCCCCTGGCCTTCGTGGCGCTGCCGCTGTACGTTCTGCTGCCCCACCACTATGCGCGCGAATTCGGCATGCCACTGGCCACGCTGGGTGGCGTGCTGCTGGCCGCGCGGCTGTTCGACGCCGTGTCGGACCCGCTGCTCGGGCGCTGGGCCGACCGGCTGTTCGCGCGCTCGCCCCTGGCCGTTCTCTCCACGGGCGCGGTGTCGGCCGTGGTGCTGGCCGTCGGGCTGACGGCGCTGTTCTTTCCGCGGGTACAGGGGCAGGGGGCACTCACTGCCTGGGCCCTGGCCTGCCTAATGGTCACCTACCTGGCCTACAGCCAGCTCGGCATTGCGCACCAGTCCTGGGGCGCGCGCCTGGGCGGCGACGAGCTGCAGCGCAGCCGCATCGTCGCCTGGCGCGAGGGCGCGGCTCTGGTGGGCGTAGTGCTCGCTTCGGTGCTGCCCGCGCTGCTGGGCCTGCCGGTGATGCTGGGCGTGTTCGCGGCAGCCCTGGTGCTGGGCTGGCTGGCATGGCTGCGCGCGCCCCGGCCTGCGCCAGTGGCGCTACACGCCACCGACCATGCAGACCTGTGGCGGCCCTGGACGCGGCCCGCCTTTCGCCGCCTTCTTGCGGTGTTCGTGCTCAACGGAATCGCCAGCGCCATACCGGCCACGCTGGTGCTGTTCTTCATCCAGGACCGGCTGCAGGCCCCGCCAGGCCAGGAGCCGATGTTCCTGGCCGCATATTTCTTCTGCGCGGCGCTCTCGATCCCGCTGTGGCTGCGTGCCGTGGCGCGCTGGGGCCTGGCCCGAACGTGGCTGGCAGGCATGCTGCTGGCTGTAGCGGTGTTTGGCTGGACGGCTGCGCTCGGCACGGGCGACAGCATGCCCTTCCTGGCGGTGTGCGCGCTCTCGGGTGTGGCCCTGGGCACGGACCTTGCCCTGCCCGGCGCCCTGCTGGCCGGCGTGGTGGCGGCCGAAGGCGACAGCGGCCAGCACGAAGGCGCGTACTTCGGCTGGTGGAACTTCGCCACCAAGCTCAACCTGGCACTCGCCGCAGGCCTGGCCCTGCCCCTGCTCGGCGCGCTGGGCTATGCGCCCGGCACGCGCAGCGCAGAGGGCTTGCACACCCTGGGCCTGGCCTATGCCGTGCTGCCGTGCGTGTTGAAGCTGGTGGCCGCTGCAGTTCTGTATTTCCTGATCCTGCGGCAACCCGTTGCTGCAGCCATTCCATCCCTCCAAGGCAAACCATGATGCAGCGACGCTTGTTACTCCTTTCGGCAGCAGCCGTGGGCGCCCCCGTGGCGCTGTCGGGCTGCGCGGGCCAGAATCTGGCCGACTACGCGGCCGAAAAGCCCGTGCTCGACCTCGCGCAGTATTTCAATGGCGTGATCGATGCCCACGGCATGTTCCAGGACCGCAGCGGCAAGATCGTCAAACGCTTCACCGTGGTCATGAACTGCCAGTGGACCGGCAACCAGGGCGTTCTGGACGAGGCTTTCACCTATTCGGACGGCAGCACGGAGCGGCGCATCTGGCGCCTCACGCGAGAAGCCGATGGCCGCTACACCGGCACGGCCGGCGATGTGATCGGCCAGGCCGTGGGCCAGGTGCGCGGCAACGCCTTCCGCTGGAACTACACGCTGGCCCTGCCCGTGGATGGCACGGTCTACCACGTGGACCTGGACGACTGGATGTACCTCATGGACGAGCGCGTGATGCTCAACCGCGCCACCATGAGCAAGTTCGGCGTGCGGCTGGGCGAGATCACGCTGTCGTTCACCCGGCGGGCACCATGAGCCTGAACCCCCGACTGCGCGACTGGCAGGGCCGCCGAGCCTGGCTCGTTGGCGCCTCCAGCGGCATTGGCCGGGCGACGGCCTCGGCCCTGCATGCGCGCGGGGCCGAGGTCATCGTCTCGGCGCGCAGCGAAGCGGCGCTCAACGCGTTCGCCGTGCAGCACCCCGGCAGCGTCGCCCTGCCGCTGGACACTGCGGTACCGGAGGCCGTGAAGGCGGCCGCAGCCCAGGTGCTGGCGGGTGGACCGCTGGACCTGGTGTGCTACTGCGCTGGCACCTACCACCATATGCGCGCCACGGAGTTCGACCTGTCCGTGATGCTGCGCCACGAGCAGGTGAACTACACGGGCGTGCTGCACCTGCTGGCCGCCGTGCTGCCAGACATGCTGGCCGCCGCACAGTCGGGCCGCCCCGGGCACGTGAGCCTGGTCAGCAGCGTGGCCGGCTTTCGCGGACTGCCCAAGAGCCTGGCCTACGGCCCGACCAAGGCGGCACTGATCAACCTGGCCGAGGCGCTGTACCTGGACCTGCATGGCCTGGGCATGGGTGTGAGCGTGGTCAACCCCGGCTTCGTGGCGACACCGCTCACCGAGGGCAACGACTTCCGCATGCCCGCGCTGATCACCCCCGAAGAGGCGGCCACGGCCATCCTCAAGGGCTGGGGGCAAGGCGCGTTCGACATCCACTTCCCCAAGCGCTTCACGCGCGTGATGAAGATGCTGCGCGTGCTGCCGTATGGGTGGTACTTTCCGGCCATCCGCAAGTTCACCGGCCTTTGAGCGCCCATGCCGCCACCAGACACTCCCCCATCCACCGAAGAAGCCGTCACTCGCGTGATCGCCTTCTTCGAGACCCTGGCCCCGGCCGACGTGGCGGCGCTGGGCCACCTGTATGCGGCCGATGCGCGCTTCAAGGACCCGTTCAACGAGGTGCAGGGGCTTCCCGCCATCCGGCACATCTTCGAGCACATGTTCGTGGCGCTCGACGGGCCGCGCTTCGTGGTCACCGGCCGTGTGGTGCAGGGGTCGCAGTGCTTCCTGACCTGGGAGTTCCTGTTCTCCTTCCGCAGTTTTCACAAGGGCGTGGCGCAAACGGTGCGCGGCGCCTCGCACCTGGTGTTCGACGACCAGGGCCTGGTCACGTTACACCGCGACTACTGGGACGCGGCCGAGGAGCTGTACGAAAAGCTGCCCGTAGTGGGTGGACTGATGCGCTGGCTCAAGCAACGCGCCAACAGCTGAAGCCTGTCACGCGCGATCCCGCAGGCGCAAGTGGCCGGGCAGGGGCACGGCGCGCTGCAGCACCCCTTCGGCCAGCCACACGGCACTGTTCCAGGCCCGGCCGGCCACGTAGGGCAAAGGCAGTTGCTGGTAGTCGTCGTTGAAGACCTCGAAACTGTAGTCGCCGCGGTAGCCCATGCCGTCGAGTTTGCGCACCAGCTCCACCAGCGCCTGGCTGTGCACGCCCTCGCCCGGGAACACGCGAAAGTGCCGCGCCGTGTCGATGCGCTCCTGCACCGTGCGCGTCTCCTGCCACATGAAGTCCGACAACTGCACGAGGTAGATGCGCTCCGGGTCGATGCCGTCGAGGGCCGACAGGGGTGTGCCCGTGGCGAACTGGTGGTAGGAGTCGATGGCCAGGCCGAGGTTGGGGCAGTCGGCCCGCTGCACCGCGGCCCAGGCCTGGTGCACCTCGTTGATGTGCCGGCCCCAGGACAGGCCCTCGAACGCGATGCGGATGCCGTGCGGCAGCGCCAGCATGGCCAGCTTGCGCAGGTCGCGTGCAATGGCGTCCGGATCGTCGGTGGCGTGCAGCGAGGTGGAGCTGCAGGCCAGCAGCACCCGTGTGCCCAGGGCCCGCGCCATGAGGATCATCTGCTGGGCGATGCCCAGCTTGTAGCTGTGCAGGTGGCCCGAGAGCCCCTCGAAGTCGCGCAGCACCTGGAAGCCGGTGACGCGCAGGCCGCTGCCGCGCACGGCACTCACGGCCGCGTCGATGCCCTGTGGATGGCCTACGATGTCCCGTGCGGCCAGCATGATCTGGCCGAAGCCGGCCGCCTTCACGGCCGCCAGCTTGGCCTCCAGCGGGCCGGCGAGGCTGATGGTGTCCATGCCGAAATCGGCGACGTTGCGTTGCATGGCCTGGCTGCGCATGGCGGGCTCCTTCAGCGGGGGTCGAGCACCAGCTCGAAGCTGGCGCCACCGGCCTCGGCACGCGTCAGCGCGCCACGCACTTCGCTGTGCACGCCCGTGGGCGATTCGACGAAGTCCACCCCCTGGGCACGCAGCGCTGCCACGGTGGCCAGCACATCGCCGGTGCCGAAGGCCACGCGCTGCAGCAGCTCGCCGGGATCGGCATCGAGCGCGTCGATCAGCGGCTCGATGAGCTGCCAGTACAGCGTGCCGCAGGGGCTGGCGAGGATGCGCCCCTGGGTCAGCACACCGAAGGTCTGTCCCGGCGGGAGCTCTGCAAAGCCGAACAGCGCGCCATAGAAGGCGGTCCAGTCGGCCAGGCGATCCAGGCCGATGTACTGCACCAGGCCGAACAGGTGCAGGCCGTGCTGCGCGGGCGGGTGCGGGTCCACCGTGGGGATGGGCACGAAGTCCACGTCGTAGATCGAGAACTCGCGGTGCCGGTCGACGAAGTAGATGCGGCTGGTGCCCACGCCATGAATGGCCGGGATATTGAGCTCCATCACCTGCACCTCGGTGTGCACGGCCCAGGCGCCCAGCTCCAGCACGCGGCGGTAGGCGGCAGCGGCATTGCCCACGCGGAAGGCGATGGCAGAGAGCACAGGGGTATCGCCCGGGGCCGGGCCGTTGTCGCCCTCGCCCTGGTGGGCGTTGACGATGATGTTCATGCCGCCTTGGCGGTACAGCAGCACATCGCGCGAGCGGTGGCGCGCCACGGGCTTGAAGCCCATGCGCTCCAGGGCCTGGCCCAGCGCCTGGGGGCGGGCGGTGGCGTATTCGATGAACTCCACGCCCTGCAGGCCCAGAGGATTGGGCAGGGTGCCCAGGGATTCGCGGTCAGCCGCCATCGGTGTGCTCATGGCATGTGCTCCAGAAGAAGAAAGGATCAGCGGGCGGCCACCAGCCGGCGGAAATGAGCGTCCATGCGCGCCGCATCGGGTACCACACCCGTGAACAGCTCGAACGCGCCCACAGCCTGGCCCACGGCCATGCCGCCGCCGTCCGATACCGGGCAGCCCAGGGCACGCGCGGCGCGCACCAGGGCCGTTTCGAGCGGGAAGTAAACGACCTCCGAGACCCACATCGCAGGACGCAACAGGCCCACGTCCAGCGGCAGGCCCGGCAGCTTGTCCATGCCCGTGGGCGTGGCGTGGATCAGTCCCGTGGCCTGGGCCATGGCGCCGGCAATGTCGCAGGCTTCGGCCCGCATGCCGTAGAGCGCATTCACATCCGCCGCGAGCTGCGCTGCGCGCTCGGGCTGGGCATCGACGATGGCGAGGCGCTGCGCGCCCAGCCGCAGCACGGCATGGGCAATCGCAGCACCGGCGCCACCGGCACCCAGCAACACCACGCGGCCCAGGTCGGCCTCCGGCAGTGCACGCTGGAATCCCCAGGCCCAGCCGGAACCGTCCGTGTTGTGGCCCACCAGCCTCCCGTTTTCCACGACTACCGTGTTCACGGCCCCCATCGCGCGGGCCTGCTCGGACAGATCGTCCAGGTGCGGGATCACCGCCTGCTTGCAGGGGTAGGTCACGTTGCAGCCGGCGTACCCCATGATGCGCGCGGCAGACAGCAAGGTCGGCAGTTGTTCGGGCGAGGAGGCCGAGCGGTCCAGGTCGATCAGCTGGTAGTGCAGGCGCATGCCGTGGTGGCGCGCCTCTTCTTCATGCAGCGCGGGCGACAGCGATTGCTGGATACCGGCACCGATCAGCCCGATCAGTACCTTGCGGGGGCTCGTGGAAGACATGGCGGAAGGCGGCTCGGAAAGCAATGGGCTCATGGGGGATGGGTGCAGGGCCTCAGCGAAGCGCCCCACAGGACTGCTTACTTGCCGCCGCGCAGCTTGGCCAGCGTGGCGTAGACCTCCTGCACCGTGTCGGCACCGACCTTGTCGCTGTGCTTGTCGACCACGGGCTTGACCTTGGCGCGCAGCTTGTCGAGCTCGGCGGGCGAGAACTCGGTCACCTGCATGCCGGCCTTCTTGAGGTCTTCCAGCGCCACGTCGGCCTGCGAGCGCGAGACACTGCGCTGGAACGTGGTGGCTTCCGCCATGGCCTCGGTCACGGCCTTCTGGTCGGCGGGGTTCAGGCTGTCCCAGAACTTCTTGCTGACGATGACGGCCTGGGGGTTGTACATGTGGCGCGTGACCGTGAGGTGCTTTTGCACCTCGGCGAACTTGGACGACAGGATGGTGGAGAACGGGTTCTCCTGGCCGTCCACAGCCTTCTGCTCCATGGCCGAGTACAGCTCGGGGAAGGGCATGGGCACGGCATTGGCACCCAGGGCGTTGAACATGTCGATGTAGATCGGCGACTGGATCACGCGGATCTTGAGGCCGGCGATGTCCTCGGCCTTGGTGATGGGCTTCTTGCTGTTGGTCAGGTTGCGAAAGCCCAGCTCCCAGTAACCCAGGCCCACCAGGTTCTTGGACTGCAGCTTGTCGAGCAGCTTCTTGCCGAAAGGGCCGTCGGTCACGGCATCGGCCTCCTGCGGCGTGGCGAACAGGAAGGGGAAGTCGTAGATGCCAAACTCCTTGGCCTGGGCCGAGAGGATGCCGGCATTGAGCACCGTCATCTCCACCGTGCCGCCCTGCAGTGCCGAGACGGTCTGCAGATCACCTCCGAGCGTGCCGCCGGGGAACAGCTTGACGGCGATGCGCCCATTGGTCTTGGCCGCCACGAGGTCGGCGAACTTTTGCGCGCCCTGCGCCTGCGGGTGCTCCTTCTGGTTCTGGAAGGCGAACTTGATGGTGCGCTCCTGCGCATGGGCGCCGGGCAGCAGCGAGGCGGCAACCAGGGCCGTGGTAAGCAGGGTCTTCAAGAGTTTCATGGTTTGTCTCCTTGGGGTTGAGCGGGCAAAGCAGATCGTTGGCAGGCGCCTCAGCCGGCCAGCCAGCGCAGGGGCACCATCACGATGGACGGGAACAGCACCAGCAGGAACATGACGAAGAACTGGGCCAGCATGAAGGGCAGCACGCCGCGGGTGACCTGGTCCATGCTGATGCGCCCCACGCCGGCCACCACGTTGAGCACGGTACCCACGGGCGGGGTGATCAGGCCGATGGCGTTATTGATGATGAACAGCACGCCGAAGTACACGGGATCGATGCCGGCGGCCTTGACCACGGGCATCAGCACGGGGGTCAGGATGAGGATGGTGGGCGTCATGTCCATGGCCGTGCCCACGACCATGACGAGGACCATGATGGCAATCAGCAGCAGGGTCTGGTTGCCCATGAAGGGCTCCAGCATGCCAATGACCTTGGTAGGCAGATCGGCCACGGAGATGAGCCAGGCCGACAGCATGGCGGCGGCCACCAGGACCATCACGAGAGCGCTGGTGCGGGCGGACGCCTGGAAGATCTGCGCCAACTGGCGCACGCTGATCTCGCGGTAGACGAACATGGCCACCAACAGCGCATAGACGGCGGCCACCACGGCGGCCTCGGTGGGCGTGAAGACGCCCATGCGCAGGCCGACCAGGATGATGACCGGCAGGCCGAGTGCCCAGGCGGCTTCGCGCAGGGCCAGAATCAGCTCCGCCCTGCTGGCTTTCGGTGGCGGCTTCACCTTTTCATGGCGCACCAGCCACCACCAGGTGACGGCCAGCGCCAGCCCCAGCAGGATGCCCGGCACGATGCCGGCGAGGAACAGCTTGCTGATGGACACATTGGCGGCCACGCCGAAGATCACGAAGCCGATGGAGGGCGGAATGACCGGCGCGATGATGCCCGCGGACGCGATCAGGCCCGCCGAGCGCGCCTTGTCGTGGCCTGCGGCCACCATCATCGGCAGCAGCAGCGAGGCCAGCGCCGCGGC
>NZ_JBKDTZ010000068.1:0-17138 GCF_046339755.1 Acidovorax sp.
GCCGCACTGCGCGAAATGGTTCTCGGCCTCGGTCAGGATGCCCTGTTCCTTGAGCAGGCGCGACGCTGTGGGCGCCTTGGCGGCGGTTTCCGGGGCGGGCAGGCCGGTGGCGTCCGGGCGCCGCCGAGGTGGGGCGGAAGGGGGCTGTCGGGCATCGGTCATTGCACCATTGTGTGTCAATGTGGCTGGCAGATAGCTGGCATGCGGTTTGCTGTAGGGATTTTACTAATTGGTAAATTTTTACCGGTTGGTAAATTGAATGGCAAACGCGGGGCACCGGCGCCGAGCAAGGCCCGGGCACCCGCACCCCTAGCGAGGCCCACGCTGAAACCTCGGCAATTGGCGGCGGCATGCCCTGGTGCATGCCGCCCGCGCCCTGCATTGGCAGGCGCCGCGCACACCCCGTGCGCAGGATCCTGGCGCTGGCGGAGCACCCGCCCGGCGCCCGCACGGCACGGCCATGCCCCGGCCGCACACCCCACCCCGACCCTTCCGGAGGAAACCTGATGGACACACCCGCAAGCCATGCCTGCGGCATTCATGCCGCACGCCTGAACCTGGCCGACTATGCCGTGCGCTTCGGCGACGCCCACCCTCCGCTGACCCGGCCGCAGGCGCTGATCGAGGCCGAGCGCTGCTACTACTGCCACGATGCGCCCTGCGCCACGGCCTGCCCCACGGGCATCGACATCCCCTCCTTCATCCACCGCATCGCGCAGGACAACAACCGTGGCGCGGCCCGCGCCATCCTGGAAGCCAACCCCCTGGGCGGCATGTGCGCCCGCGTCTGCCCCACCGAGGTGCTGTGCGAGCAGGCCTGCGTGCGCAACACCAACGAGGACAAGCCGGTCGAGATCGGCTCGCTGCAGCGCTACGCGACCGACGCCTTCTTCGCCAAGCCCGGCGCGCCGCTGTTCCAGCGCGCCGCGCCCACGGGCAAGCGCATCGCCGTGGTCGGCGCCGGCCCTGCGGGCCTGGCCTGCGCCCATGGCCTGGCCGTGCGCGGGCACGACGTGGTGCTGTTCGACGCCCGCCCCAAGCTCGGCGGCCTCAACGAATACGGCCTGGCCAGTTACAAGACCACCGGCAACTTCGCCCAGAAGGAGATCGAGTGGCTGCTGTCCGTGGGCGGCATCGAGGTGCGCACGCACCAGCTGCTGGGCCGCGACATCACGCTCGACAGCCTGCTGGCCAGCCACGACGCGGTGTTCCTGGGCCTGGGCCTCGCGGGCGTCAATGCGCTGGGCATCGCCGAACCCACGGCCACGGGCCTGCGCAATGCGGTGGACTTCATTGCAGAGTTGCGCCAGACGGCTGACCTCTCCACCCTGCCCGTGGGGCGCAGCGTGGTGGTGATCGGCGGTGGCATGACGGCGGTGGACGCCGCCGTGCAGGCGCGCAAGCTCGGTGCCGAAGAGGTGACCATTGCCTACCGCCGCGGGGCGGACGGCATGTCCGCCTCCCATGTGGAGCAGGAATGGGCGCAGACCAATGGCGTCACCATCCGCCACTTCGCTGCGCCCAAGGAGGTGCTCAGCGCCGATGGCGCCGTCACCGGCGTGCGCTTTGCCGCCACGGCGATGGAGGGCGGCCGGCTGGTGGAGACGGGCGAGACCTTTGTGATCCCGGCCGACATGGTGCTCAAGGCCATCGGCCAGACCTATGTGCCCGAGCCCGTGGGCCGGGCCATCCAACTCACGGGTGGCCGCATCGCCACCGACGACGAGGGCCGCACCAGTCTGGCGCGTGTATGGGCCGGCGGCGACTGCCGCGCTGGCGGGCGTGACCTGACCGTGGAGGCCGTGGAGCACGGCAAGGTGGCCGCTGTCTCCATCCACACCACGCTGATCGGCGCTTGAGCCTTTCCTCCCCCATCGCTATCCATCGGAGCACCCCACCATGGCCGATATCCGCAGCAACTTCCTGGGCATCACCAGCCCCAATCCTTTCTGGCTGGCCTCGGCGCCGCCCACCGACAAGGAGATCAATGTCACCCGCGCCTTCGAGGCCGGCTGGGGCGGCGTGGTCTGGAAGACCCTGGGCGAGGACCCCTCGGTCGTCAACGTCAACGGCCCGCGCTACTCCACGCTGATGTCGCAGGACCGGCACGTGATCGGGCTGAACAACATCGAGCTCATCACCGACCGGCCGCTGCACACCAACCTGGAGGAGATCAAGCGCGTCAAGCGCAACTGGCCCGACCGGGCCATGATCGTCTCGCTCATGGTGCCCTGCGAGGAGCAGAGCTGGAAGAACATCCTGCCTATGGTGGAAGACACCGGGGCCGATGGCATCGAGCTCAACTTCGGCTGCCCGCACGGCATGAGCGAGCGCGGCATGGGCGCCGCCGTGGGCCAGGTGCCCGAGTACATCCAGATGGTCACGGCCTGGTGCAAGCACTACAGCCGCCTGCCGGTCATCGTGAAGCTCACGCCCAACATCACCGATGTGCGCCACCCGGCACGCGCTGCCAAAGCCGGCGGGGCCGACGCGGTCTCGCTGATCAACACCATCAACTCCATCATGGGCGTGGACCTGGACCGCATGGTCATGAGCCCCAGCACCGACGGCTGGGGCTCGCACGGCGGCTATTGCGGCCCGGCCGTCAAGCCCATCGCCCTGAACATGGTGGCCGAGATCGCGCGCGACGCGCAGACCGCCGGCCTGCCCATCAGCG
The DNA here is from genome assembly GCF_046339755.1 of Acidovorax sp. Lineage (GTDB taxonomy): Bacteria > Pseudomonadota > Gammaproteobacteria > Burkholderiales > Burkholderiaceae_C > Acidovorax. The sequence continues at coordinate 2,678 of NZ_JBKDTZ010000068.1, forward strand.
GCATCGGCGGCATCACCACCTGGCGCGACGCGGCCGAGTACATCGCGCTGGGCTGCGGCACGGTGCAGGTGTGCACGGCGGCCATGGTCTACGGCTTCAAGATCGTGCAGGACATGTGCGACGGCCTTTCCAACTTCATGGACGAGCATGGCTACGCGACCATCGCCGACTTCCAGGGGCAGGCCGTTCCCACCGTCAAGGACTGGAAGAACCTCAATCTCAACCACATCGACAAGGCCGTCATCAACCAGGACGCCAGCAACCAGTGCGGCCGCTGCCAGGTTGTCTGCGAGCACAACTCGCACCAGGCCATCACCTTCAGCAAGGAGGGCGGCGTGCGCAGGTTCGAGGTCAACGACGCCGAGTGCGTGGGCTGCAACCTGTGCGTCTCCATCTGCCCCGTGCCTGAATGCATCACGCTGCGCAGCCTGGAACCGGGCGAGGTCGATGCGCGCACCGGCAAAGTGGTTACGGGCGAGTATGCGAACTGGACCACGCACCCGAACAATCCCCAGCGCGTGGCGGCTTGAAAAGAGGGACGGGGCGGTGTGCGCAATCGCAACGCGGTGTTGCATTGCATCTGGCGCGGCATGCTGCCCGCCGATAGCATCGCTCGCTTCTCCCGGAGCGTGGTGACCACGTTCCCGTCCGCCATCTGCCCGGACCCGGAGTGCCGGAACTGGCAATGACTTGTGTGCAACCCCCCCGAAGTAAATCTTTCACAGAGGAGTACAGGCATATGAACCACAGTACCGGCAGCGCCGCCCATATGGCGGGGCATCCGCCCGGCGCAGCGTCCAATCCGCTCGCCAACGAGGATCTGCTCCCCACCACGGCGGCCCAGCGCCACTGGACGTGGAAAGACTATGCCGCTCTCTGGGTGGGCATGGTGGTCTGCGTTCCCACCTACACCATGGCCAGTTCCATGCTGGACCAGGGCTTCACCTGGCAGATGGCGGTGTGGCTGGTGTTCCTGGCCAACTGCATCGTGCTCATCCCCATGGTGCTCATCGGCCGCGTGGGGCCGCGCTACGGCGTGCCCTTCCCGGTGCTGGCGCGGGCCTCCTTCGGCGTCAAGGGTGCCAACCTGCCGGCTGTGCTGCGCGGCCTGGTGGCCTGCGGCTGGTTTTCGATCAACTGCTATTTCGGCGCGTTGGCGCTGCACGGCTTTCTCAACATCCTGGGCATGGGCCTGGCGGGGCCGGCCGATGGGCAGACCATCAGCACCTCGCAGTTCATGTGCTTCCTGGCCTTCTGGGCGGTGCACATCTGGTTCATCTGGAAGGGGCCCGAATCCATCCGCCTGCTCGAAGTGATCGCAGCGCCGCTGATGATCGGCGCCTCGGTGCTGCTCGTCGTGGTGCTGATGATGAAGGTGCCTTCCGGCCAGCTCTTCAACCTGCCGGCCAAGGTGGTGGAGGGCGGGCCCAAGACCTGGGCGGCCCTGACGGGCCTGGTGGGCTTCTGGGCGACGCTGGCGCTCAACATCCCCGACTTCACGCGCTTTGCGCGTTCGCAGAAGGACCAGGTCATCGGACAGGCCATCGGCCTGCCCATTCCCATGGCCCTGTTCTCCATGGTGGGCGTGATCGGCTTCTCCGCCTCCGCCATCCTCTATGGCAAGGCGCAGCTGTTCCCCGATGGCCTGCTCACCCAGATGGGCAGCGTGGCGGCCGGCATCGGCCTGCTGGTGATCCTGCTGGCCAACCTCACAACCAATGTGGCTGCCAATCTGGTGTCTCCTTCGTACGATTTCAGCCAGATCGCGCCGTCGAAGATCAGTTTTCGCATGGGGGGGCTGATCGCAGCGCTCATCGGTCTCTTGTTCATGCCCTGGAAGCTGCTGGCCACTTCGGGCGGCTACCTGTTCACCTGGCTGGGCGGTTACGGCACGCTGCTGGGGGCCATCGCCGGCATCCTGCTGGTCGATTACTACCTGGTGCGCAAGACCGACCTGAAGGTGGACGACCTGTACCGCCGTGGCGGCGAGTACGAGTACAGCAATGGCTGGAACGTGCATGCGCTGGTAGCCTTCTTTCTGGGCGTGCTGCCCTGCCTGCCTGGCTACCTGGCGGTGTCGGGCGTTGTGGACAAGGGCTCGGTGCCTAGCCTGCTGCAGTCGCTGTTCGACTTTGGCTGGTTTTTCAGCCTGGCCGTCGCCGGTGCCTATTACTACCTGACCGCGAAGAAGCAATGACGTGATGACCGGCCCCGCCCGCGTGGCGGGGCTTCCTGCAACCCCTGAAGGAGAGTCCCCATGAGCCAAACCCTTGTCATCCGCGGTGGCACCGTGGTCAACGCCGACCGCGAACAGCGCGCCGATGTGCTGTGCGTGGATGGCCGCATCGTGGCCGTCGGGGAGGACGCGGCTGCGCAGGCCCCGGCAGGCGCGCAGACGCTGGACGCCAGCGGCCAGTACGTGCTGCCCGGCGGGATCGACCCGCACACCCACATGCAGCTGCCGTTCATGGGCACCGTCACCATGGACGACTTCTTCACCGGCACCGCCGCAGCCCTGGCGGGCGGCACCACCAGCATCATCGATTTCGTGATCCCCGACCCGCAGGAGCCCATCATGGATGCCTACCGCAAGTGGCGCGGCTGGGCCGAAAAATCCGCGGCCGATTACAGCTTCCACGTCGCCATCACCTGGTGGAGCGAGCAGGTGCGCGCCGACATGGGCACCCTGGTGCAGGAGGAGGGCGTGAACAGCTTCAAGCACTTCATGGCCTACAAGAACGCCATCATGTGCGACGACGAGACCCTGGTGAACAGCTTCAAGCGCGCGCTGGAGCTGGGGGCCATGCCCACGGTGCACGCCGAGAACGGCGAGCTGGTGTACCTGCTGCAGCAGGAGGTCGCCAAGATGGGCATCACCGGGCCCGAGGGCCACCCCCTGTCGCGCCCGCCCATGGTCGAGGCCGAGGCCGCCAACCGTGCCATCGCGATTGCTGACGTGCTGGGCGTGCCCATCTATGTGGTGCATGTGAGCTGCATGGAGTCGGCCGACGCCATTGCCCGCGCCCGCGCGCGCGGCCAGCGCGTGTACGGCGAGGTCCTGGCGGGGCACCTGCTGGTGGATGAGAGCGTGTACCGCGACCCCGACTTCGCCACGGCCGCCGCCTACGTGATGAGCCCGCCATTCCGCCCCAAGGGCCACCAGGAGGCCCTGTGGCGTGGCCTGCAGTCGGGCCAGCTGCACACCACCGCTACCGACCACTGCACCTTCTGCGCCGCGCAGAAGGGCATGGGGAAGGAAAGCTTTGCCAAGATCCCCAACGGCACGGGCGGCGTGGAAGAGCGCATGGCAGCCATCTGGGATGGCGGCGTGAACACCGGGCGCCTCACGCCCAGCGAGTTCGTGGCCATCACCTCGGCCAATGCCGCCAAGCTGTTCAACATCTACCCGCGCAAGGGCTTCATCGGCGAGGGCGCCGATGCCGACCTGGTGCTGTGGGACCCCGAGGGCACCAAGACCTTCTCGGCCAAGACCCAGCACAGCAAGGGCGACTTCAACATCTTCGAGGGTCGCACCGTGCGCGGCATCCCCAGCCACACGGTAAGCCAGGGCCGGGTGGTCTTTGCCAACGGAGACCTGCGCGCCGAGCAGGGCAAGGGCCGTTACCTCAAGCGCCCGGCCTTCGGTCCCCAGTTCCAGGCTGTGCAAAAGCGCGCCCAGGACCTGGCCCCCACCGCAGTCGCCCGCTAACCGATGGAGAGCACCATGGATACCAAAGTCAAGACCGACATCGACAGCCTGCGCATCAACGGCGAGCGCCTGTGGGATTCGCTCATGGAACTGGCGCAGATCGGCGCCACGCCCAAAGGCGGTGTGTGCCGCCTGACGCTGACCGACCTGGACAAGCAGGGCCGCGACCTGGTGACCCGCTGGGCACGCGAAGCGGGCATGAGCGTGACCATCGACCAGATCGGCAACGGCTTCATGCGCCGCCCCGGGCGCAACAACAGCCTGCCGCCCATCATGACCGGCAGCCATATCGACACCCAGCCCACGGGCGGCAAGTTCGACGGCAACTATGGCGTGCTGGCCGGCATCGAGGTGGTGCGCACCCTGAACGACCATGGCATCGAGACCGAGGCACCGATCGAGGTCGCCTTCTGGACCAATGAAGAGGGCTCGCGCTTCGTGCCGGTGATGATGGGCTCGGGCGTGTTCGCCAAAGCCTTCACGCTGGAGCATGCCTATGCCGCCACCGACACCGAGGGCAAGACCGTCAAGGGCGAGCTCGAACGCATCGGCTACATCGGTGACCAGGTGCCGGGCGACCACCCCATCGGCGCCTACTTCGAGACCCACATCGAGCAGGGCCCGGTGCTGGAGGACCACGACAAGACCATCGGCGTGGTGACCGGCGTGCTCGGCATCCGCTGGTACGACTGCACCGTCACCGGCATGGAGGCCCATGCCGGCCCTACGCCCATGGCCTTGCGCAAGGATGCGCTGCAGGTCGCCACCCACCTCATGCAGGAGGTGGTGGCCTGCGCCCACCGCCACCCGCCGCACGGGCGCGGCACGGTGGGCATGGTGCACGTGCACCCCAACAGCCGCAATGTCATCCCGGGCCAGGTCAAGTTCAGCATCGACCTGCGCAACGCCACCGATGCACTGTGCGAAAGCATGGACCAGGACATCCGCGCCGTGGCCGCCAAGCTCAGCGCCGACACTGGCCTGGCGATCAAGATCGAGCAGGTCTCGGCCTACCCGGCCCAGGTGTTCCATGCCGACTGCGTGGATGCCGTGGCGCGCGCTGCGGCCAAGCTGGGCTATTCCAACATGCCGGCCGTTTCCGGCGCGGGGCATGACGCGGTGTACATGGCGCGCCTGGCGCCCGCCGGCATGGTGTTCATCCCCTGCAAGGACGGCATCAGCCACAACGAGATCGAGGACGCCAAGCCCGAGCACATCACCGCGGGCTGCAATGTGCTGCTGCATGCGATGCTGGAGCGGGCGGGTACCTGATCCACCCAATGCCCGCCGGCGTTGTGGCTGCGCGACACGCCAGGGGGTTTTTACATTTGCCGCTTTGGCCGAGGCTGGGACGCTGTCCTGGCGTCGCCGCTTTTGTGCAAGCGGCCTTGCAGGCTGCTGCGCCCACCGCCCAAATGTGACAAAACCGTGACAAATCGAGGTTTTGATTAAAAATTGGGCACCGTGGGTGTATCTTCTGGTTACGTCTTGTTCCGTATCCTGAAAGAGAAAGCCTGCCCCATGAAATTGCGAATCCGGATTCTTTGGCTGTGTGCGGCCACCCTCCTGGGCCTGGTCGTTTTATCCGCTGTGGCGCTGACCACGCTGTACCAGTCGATGATGAAGGAGCGCACCGAGCAACTGTCCAACCTGGTGGTGCTCGCGCATGCGGCTGCCCAGAAGTCCTACGAGCAGGAAAAGAGCGGCGCACTCTCGCGTGAGGACGCGCAAAAGGAAGCGCGCCGCAACATCGGCAGCTTTGTCGAGAAAGACAAATACTTCTTCGTGCGCGGCTTCACCAACGACGTGAACTACGTACACCCCAACCCCAAGCGCATCGGCATCGTCGATGAAAAAGGCGGCAAGGAAGCCGGCGTGCGCTACCGCGCGGCGCTGCAGGGCAAGACCATCGGTACCGTGATCGCCAAGGGCACGCGCCCGGGCGCCAAGGACGAGGTGGAAAAGCTCTACGCCATCATCAAGTTCGAGCCCTGGGACTGGACCATCGGTTTTGGCGACTACATCGACGACATCGACCACGCCTTCTGGCGCGAGACGGCCATCCTGCTGTCCATCGGCGCGGTGCTGATGCTCGTCATCGCGCTCATGGCCTGGCAGATGCTGCGCACGCTGGTGCACCAGCTTGGTGGCGAGCCCCAGTACGCGGCCGACGTGGTCACGCAGATCGCCGAGGGCAACCTGGCCGTGGAGGTGATCACCCAGCCCGGCGACCAGACCAGCATCCTGCATGCCATCCGCGCCATGCGCGACAACCTGGCCCACTTGGTGCGCCAGGTGCGCGACAGCACCGATTCGATCAACACCGCCTCGGCCGAGATCGCTGCCGGCAACGGCGACCTGTCGGGCCGCACCGAGTCGCAGGCGAGTGCCCTGCAGGAGACTGCGGCATCGATGGAGCAGCTGACCTCCACCGTGCAGCAGAACGCGGCCAACGCGCGCCGTGCCGACGAGCTGGCGCGCGCCGCCTCCGACATGGCCGTGCGTGGCGGCGACGTGGTGCAGCAGGTGGTGGGCACCATGGGCTCCATCGACCAGTCCTCGCGCAAGATCGTGGACATCATCAGCGTGATCGACGGCATTGCCTTCCAGACCAACATCCTGGCCCTGAATGCCGCCGTGGAAGCCGCCCGGGCCGGTGAGCAGGGCCAGGGCTTTGCCGTGGTGGCCAGCGAAGTGCGCAGCCTGGCCCAGCGCAGCGCCGCAGCCGCCAAGGAGATCAAGGGCCTGATCGACGACTCCGTGGCCAAGGTCGGCGTGGGCACCCAGCTCGTCGAGCAGGCCGGCTCCACCATGCGCGAGGTGGTCGACGGTGTGAAGAACGTGACCACCATGGTCGCCGAGATCAGCTCTGCCAGCGCCGAGCAGAGCGCTGGCATCGCCCAGGTGAACCAGGCCATTTCGCAGATGGACCAGGGCACGCAGCAGAACGCCGCGCTGGTCGAGGAGGCCCTGGCGGCGGCCCAGTCGCTGAGCCAGCAAGCCGTGGCGCTGGCGCAGACCGTGGGCCAGTTCCGCGTGGCCTGATCCGGGTCAGGCCCTCACAAAGGCAGGGTTCGCCCTGCCTGTTTCGTTTCCGGATGCTATGCGGGCCGGGCGGAGCCGGTCAGCCCCAGAAAATGGTCCAGCATGTGGAAGTGGTCCTCGAAGAATTCCTCTTCCATGCCCGCCAACTCGGCAACCGGCGTCCACTGCACCTGCTGGGCATCGTCATCGGCCTGCACGGTGGGGAACGGTGCCTGGCCCAGGTCGAAGTAGTGCGCGTGCGTGAGCGTGCGCCCGCGCTGGCTGCGGTCGGGGTGGTCGAACACGGCCACGGCCTGCAGCGCGGCGCGCATGGTGGCCTCGGGCAGGTTGCAGTGGGTTTCTTCCACCAGCTCGCGCAGGCAGGACTGCCACACTGTCTCGCGCTGCTCGATGAAGCCGCCGGGCACGGCCAACTGGCCTTTGCCGGGGGCGTGGGCGCGGCGGATCAGCAGCACATGGTCCTGGCAGCGCAGCACGGCGTCCACCGTCACGAACACCGGCGGGTAGGGCGCTGCGGACCAGGCTTTGCGGTAGCGGCGCAGCATGCGCCATTCTTCCTGCAGCGCCGGGAAATGCGGCGTCTGGGCAAAGGCGTCGAGAAAAGCCAGGGTGCTGGCAGGCATCTCGCCCTGCAGATCCGCCAGGCCCGCACGCGCCGTGTCGGGCGTGGCGCCAAAGTAGGCGTCGCGGATGGCGGTGGCGTCGATGTTGCCCTGGCGCTCCATGTGGATCAGCTCCCATCCCGGGAAGGCGCTCAGGTAGCTGCTGGTCGCGTCCTTGAAATGGCCCACCAGGCCGATGCGGCCGGCCTCGGGTGCGATGCGGGCCACGCCCTCGCGCACGGCCTGTACCCATATGGCTTCGTTGTAGTAGTCGCGCACGGGCAGCACCTGGAGGCGGGCGCGGTCGGCCTCGGGCAGGGCCGCGCGCAGCATCTGTTCGCGCTCGGCGGCGGTGAAGGGGTTCTTGGGTGAGCGGGCCTGCCAGGCCGAGCCCATGACCACGATGACGTGGCGTGCGCTGTCCAGAGCACGTTGCAACAGGGCCATGTGGCCCTGGTGGACCGGCTCGAAGCGGCCGATGTAAATGGCGGTGTCGTACATGGGGCTCTATTGGATCAGACGTAGCGGGCCGCTATCGGCATCTGCCGACCGCTGCCGAAGGCACGGGCGCGCACGCGCACGATGGGTGGTGCCTGGCGGCGCTTGTATTCGTTGCGGGCGACCATCATGCGCACCCGCTGAACCAGGGCGCGGCCATCGGCCAGCTGCTCCAGCTGCTGCACGAAGGCGCGTGCGGCATCGTACTCTGAGGGGGCCAGGCGGTCGCCCTCGATCAGCAGCTTGAGCACTTCGTCCAGCACAGGATAGGGAGGCAGGCTGTCCACATCGCGCTGGCCGGGGGCCAGTTCGGCCGAGGGCTCCTTGCCGATGATGGCCTCGGGGATCAGTTCGCGCCCGGCGTGGTCGTTGATGTGGCGCGAGAGCGCGAACACCTCCGTCTTGTACAGGTCGCCGATCAGCCCCAGGCCGCCGTTGGTATCGCCGTACAGCGTGCAGTAGCCCACCGAGATTTCCGACTTGTTGCCCGTGGTGAGCAGCAGGTGCCCGAATGCGTTGGAATACTCCATGAGGATGGTGCCGCGGATGCGCGCCTGCAGGTTCTCGAGCGGCAGGCCCTGCAGCGCCTGGCCGAAGCTTGCCTCGAACTGCTGCGCATAGCCCGCCACCAGCTCGGCGATGGGATGGGTGTGCAGCCGCACGCCCAGGTTGCGGCACAGGGCCACCGAGTCGTCGACCGATCCGCTCGACGAAAAGCGCGAGGGCATGGTCACACCCACCACATTCTCCGGGCCCAGCGCCTGGGCGGCCAGCGCCAGGGTCAGGGCGCTGTCGATGCCGCCCGAACTGCCCACCACCACCTGCCTGAAGCCGCAGCGCCGGGCGTAGTCCGACAGGCCCAGCACGATCTGCTGGCGGTAGAACTCCATCGTGGGCAGGCCCTGCGCGGGCACGGGTTCGGGCTTGTCACCTTCGGCCGTGAGGAAGCGGCCGTTGTCGAACTGCAGGGTGCGCACGTCTTCCACGAAGCGCCGGGCCTCGAAGACGATGCCGGCCTCGGGCTCCACCGCGAACGAGGCGCCGTCGAACACGATCTGGTCGTGCCCGCCGATCTGGTTCACGTACAGGATGGGCAGGCCGTTGCGGCGCGAGGCGTCGCCGAAGATCTGGTGGCGCTGCTCGCGCTTGGCGATGTGGCTGGGGCTGGCGTTGATGCTCACCACCAGATCGGGTGCGGCATCGCGCATGCGGTCGAAAGGGTTGGTAGCGTAGTCGGCGCCGCTGTCGTTCCAGCCGTCCTCGCAGATCAGCAGGCCCACCTGGGCATTGCCGATGCGCAGCACCTTGGCCACGTCGGGGCCTGGCTCGAAGTGGCGGCGTTCGTCGAAGATGTTGTAGGTGGGCAGGAGCTGCTTGGCGTAGCGCAGGCGCACCTCGCCGGCTTGCAGCACCAGCAGACTGTTGTGCAGGCGTTTGCCGGGCCCTTGTGCGGGCGTGGGCGCACCCACCACCCAGTGCAGGCCTGGCAGCTCGGCCGATGCCTGCTGCAGCGCGGCCAGCCCGGCGGCCACGCGCTGCTGGAAGGCGCTTTCGTCGAGCATGTCGCCCGGGTAGTAGCCGCACAGCGCGAGTTCGGTGAAGACCACCAGATCGGCCTGCTCGCTGGCGGCCTGGCGCGCGGCAGCGACCATGCGCGTGACGTTGCCTTCAATGTCGCCGACGGTGAAGTTGAGTTGTGCAAGGGTGATGCGGAGCATGGAAATCCTCGGGATTGCTTACGCCTTCACGTTGAAGACCTGGCGGAGATAAGCAAGGAAGGTCTCATCGTCGCACAGCGTCTTGCCGGGCGTATCCGAGAGCTTGGCCACGGGCTGGCCGTTGGCGCGTGTGAGCTTCATCACGATGTTCAGTGGTGTCTGCCCCATGTCGTTGGTGAGATTGGTGCCGATGCCGAAGCCCAGTTGCGTGCGGTCGCCGAAGTGCTGGTACAGCGCCAGCGCGCGCGGCAGGTCCAGCCCGTCGGAGAACACCAGGCGCTTGGTGTGCGCGTCGATGCGCAGGCGCGCATAGTGGGCCAGGGCCTTCTCGCCCCAGGCCACCGGGTCGCCCGAGTCGTGGCGCAGGCCGTCGAACAGCTTGGCGAAGTACAGGTCGAAGTCGGCCAGGAAGGCGTCCATGCCCACGGTGTCGGTCAGCGCAATACCGAGGTCGCCCCGGTATTCCTGTACCCATTCTTCCAGCGCCGTGTTCTGGAAGTCGCGCAGCCGCACGCCCAGGGCCTGGTAGGTCTGCAGGTATTCGTGCGCCATGGTACCGATGGGCACCAGGCCCAGGTCGCGCGCCAGCAGCACGTTGGAAGTGCCCTTGAACCACTGCGGAGTTTCCTGGGCGAAGGCCTGCACCACCTCGCGCTGCCAGGCACCGCTGTAGCGGCGGCGCAGGCCGAAGTCGAACAGCTCGAAGGGGTGGCGGTGCGTGGCCTGCCGTGCCAGGTCCTTGAGCGTCTGTACCTTCACGGCGAGGCGCCTGCGCCCTTCGGCAAGCGCCGTAGCGGGGTCGAAGCGACGGAAGTACAACTCGTTGACGATGGCCAGCACGAAGATCTCGAAGCCCATCACATGCACCTGTGGGCCGCGCGCCACGATGTGCAGCTGACCGTCTTCGGCCGATGCCTCGATGAAGCCGCGCTGGAACTGGAAGATGCGCAGGAAGTCGATGAAATCGCTCTTGATGTAGCGCAGGGCGCCCACGTAGGCCAGTTCATCGGGCTTGAAGCGCAGCGTGCACAGGTGGTCGAGCTCTGCATTCACCTCTTCGAGCAACTCGGTGAGCGGGTAAGCGCTCTGGTTGCGGCAGACGAAACGGTATTCGCTCTGCGTCTGCGGGTGGCCGTGCAGCAGGGCCTGCCACATGGTGAACTTGTAGAGGTCGGTATCGAGCAGGCTGTGAATGACGTGGTCGGACATGGAAGCTCCTTAGAACGTGTTTACGATCTTTTCGGGGCCGCGTTGGGGCGCAATCGGGATGAGTGGATGCTTCGGGTGCGCCGCATGGGCTGGTGCCCAGGCAAGCGACCGAGGCGTCCAATCGCCCGATTTCGCCCCAACCCTTCGGGCATGTGCCTTGCCGGGCGGTCTGCGGCGTTGCGGCGCTTGTTGATAGCCTGGCTATCAACTGCGCACCGCGCCTTGCCTCCCATCCCGGCAAGGCTCTTGCGCGGCTTCGAAAAGATCGTAAACACGTTCTAAAAATCGTCGGTGCTGCGGGCCAGTTGCACGCCTTGGGCGCGCATGGCATCGAGAAACGCGGTGTGCTGGGCCTCGAAGCCGCCCACGGGGCTCATGCAGTCGGTCAGCAAGGTGATGCGCGCAGGCGTCCAGCCCGGTTGCAATCGGGGCAGGTGCTGCACGATGTGCTCGGTGGTCGCGCGCACGCAGTGGCTGCTGGCCTCGCCGGCGATGAACAGCCGGTCGGCCGTGCCCAGGGCCGCCAGGAGGCGGGTGTTGAGGGCCGTGTCGGGGTCGTCCGCATCGGGCACCTCGGCCTCGATGGCGCTGTAGTGCTCGGTGAAGGGGTTGGTGCCCTTGAAGACATTGCGTACCGCGCGCTGGCGCTGCAGCTGCCATGCACCGCAGGCGGCCAGCACCTCGCCGTGCACGCCCTGGCCCCAGCTGCCGACCTCGCAGTGCACCGGCCACACCATCAGGGTATAGCGGCCTTGCTGCTCCAGCGTGTCGAGGTACTTCAAGGTTTTTGGCAGCAGGGCGCCGTTGCGGGGCGCGAAGGCGCCGGCGCGCACCTGCGCCGCAGTGATGGGGCTGAAGGCCGCCACGGCCCGCCCGTCGGCCTGCTGCCAGTAGCCAGGGTGGGCGATGTCGAACTGCTGGTGCGAATCGAGGGTGATGGTGATGCCGTCGAGCTCCGCGCCGTGGGCGCGGATGAAGGCTGCTGTTCGCTGCATGTCGGCATGGGCGCCCGCGACCGGCAGCGAGGGCGCCGTGCGCAGGCCCGTGGCCGGATTGGTGGGTTGCCACGCGATAGGCAGGTCGCAGAAATCGTTTTGCGGGTCGATCACCAGAAGCTGGGTGCTTAGTGCCATGGCTCTTCTCCTTGTCGGTTGCCGCAGTGTAAATCAGTTAATTTAATTATGCAACTAAGATGATTGGCGCGAGGTGGAGGACTGGCGGGCAGGGCATGCATCGCCGGTGGGCCAGCGCCGCCGCTGCACCCGCCGGGCTTAATTCATTGGACCGCTTGGGAGAAATCTGGCACAAACGAAAACTTTGTGTCTTGCGCAACGGACCTTTGGGGGGCCGGAGTAAGCAGGACACGACCACGATGGGGTGCGCCGCTGGCTGCCAAGGTTTGCTTGCCATCCGTCACACATGCTGACTACAGTCGGCTACGAGGGATATCCATGTCATTGCGGCTCAAATTCAATCTGGTGCTGGCCTGCGTGCTGCTGGTGGCGGCGGCAGGCACGGGCCTATACGTGCACCGCTTCCTGCAGAAAGCGGCGATCGAGGAGGTGCAGCACAACTCGCAGCTCATGATGCATGCGGCCATGGCCATCCGCGACTACACCACCGAGCTGGTCAAGCCGCACCTGGACGTGACGCTGGCCGAACAGTTCCTGCCGCAGACGGTGCCGGCCTATGCGGCCACCGAAACGCTGCGCCGGCTGCAGAGCCGCTTTCCGGGCTATGAATACAAGGAGGCGGTGCTCAACCCCACCAACCTGCGCGACCGGGCCAACGAGTGGGAGGAGCGCATCGTCAAGGACTTCCGCGAGGGCCGGGCCGACCTCAAGAAGGAAGTGACGGGCGAGGTGGGCGAGGGCATGCACCGCACGCTGTACGTGGCACGCCCCATCACCATCAAGCAGTCTCAATGCCTGGCTTGCCACAGCACGCCCACTGCTGCGCCGCCCACCATGCTCAAGATCTACGGCGACAAGAACGGCTTTGGCTGGAAGATGGATGAGACCATCGGCATCCAGGTGGTGCGGGTGCCCATGTTCTACCCGCTGGAGAAGGCGCGCACAACCTTCAACACCGTGATGACGGCCTTGGCCGGCAGTTTTCTGCTGCTGTTCGCGGTGCTGAACCTGTCGCTGTCCTCGCTGGTGATTGAGCCCATGGCGCGCCTGAACCGCAAGCTCGAAGACCTGGCCACCAAGGACTTCCTGACCGACCTGGTCAACCGCCGCAAGTTCTTCGAGCGGCTGGAAACCGAGATGGCCGACACGCGCATCAAGAAGAGCAGCCTGTCGGTCGTGATGTTCGACATCGACTTCTTCAAGCGCATCAACGACACCTTCGGGCACGATTCGGGCGACGTGGTGCTCAAGGCCACCGCCCTGCGGGTGCGCGAGTTGCTGCGTACTTCCGACTGCGCGGCGCGTTTTGGTGGCGAGGAATTCATCCTGCTGCTCAAGGAAACGCCGGTGGACGCCGCCATGGCCATGGCGGAAGCGGTGCGCGCGCGCATCGCCAGCGTGCCGTTTGATGCGGTGGGCCATGTGAGCGCCAGCTTCGGCGTGGCCACCTGGAACCAGGTGGAAGATGCGCACGCGCTGATCAAGCGCGCCGACACGGCGCTGTACGTGGCCAAGTCGAGCGGCCGCAACTGTGTGGTGCAGGCCAAGGACGCGGTCTGAACCAGCGCCCCGGCGTGCCACGGCGGCATCAGGCCGTAGCAGCCTTGGCCTCGTCGTAGTCGGTCAGGTAGTCGCGGGCCAAAGAAGTCTTCTGCTTGTCCGTCAGCAGCTTGCCGGCCATCTGGAAGAAGCGATGGTCTTCTTCCTTGAGATGGTGCTCCACCTTTTCGGCCAGTTTCTTCGCCAGGGGCAGCCAGGCAGGGGTGGCAGGGTCAGCCTTTTCCAGTGATTCCACCAGCTCATCGATCTGGTGGTGCTCCGAAATCGCGTGGCGCGACAGGTCCATGCCGGCGTCTAGCTGCATCAGCGGTGCATAGAAGTTGCGGTCTTCGGCCAGTTCATGGGCTGCCAGCTCGGTCTTGAGCTGCGTGAACAATTCATGCCGCTCGGGCGTATCGCCACTGGTCTCGGTCAGGCGGCGGTATAAATCGCGCTGGAGCTCGTGGCTTTCGCGCAGGGCTTCGAAGATGTTCTGGTCGCTCATGGTGCAGGTCCCCGGGCTCTTATTTCAGTGCCTTGCGTGCGGCGCCCACGCCGACGGCGGCCAGCACCACAAACAGGATGGCCAGCACCAGGAACAGCACGAACAGGACCTTGGCAATGCCGGCAGCGCCTGCCGCCACGCCGGTGAAGCCCAGGGCGCCGGCGACCAGCGAGATCAGGGCAAAGATGATGGCGTACTTGAGCATGGTGGTTCCTTGCAGTGGATGCAGCGGTGGCTGCGGAAGGGTGTGACTGAACGATACCGGGGTGCCCAGGGTGGATTCGTCGGCTGGGAGGGAGTGAGGATGTAGGAGGGCGCCGATGCTGCTGCCTGGCAGTGGGTTGGCCTGCGTGGGAATGAAAAAAGCCGCAGCGCGGAGCGCTGCGGCTTTTGATGAATGGGTTGCGCTGGTCGCGCGGAGGGCTTACCGCCCTGCTGCTGCACGCAGTGCCGCCGCTTTATCGGTCTTCTTGCTGCGGCGCGGCCCGTTGGGCCCTCACATC
>NZ_JBKDTZ010000069.1:0-3802 GCF_046339755.1 Acidovorax sp.
AACCACAGGGCCAACTGCCCCTGGGACGAACCCTGCGCCCGCGCCACCCCCACGATCTAGCCCTGCCCAACCACGCCCACACGGAGACAGACACGCAGCACCTCCCCGAGCAACTGTCTCATGAACATGATGGACAGCCCCACGGCCAACACCTCGTCGAGGTCGTCCGAGATCAGCAGCACGGCCGCGCCGCCGTCGCGCGCGGCGATCAACTGCTGCTGCACGAAGGTGACGGCGCCGATATCCAGGCCCCAGGTGGGCTGGTGCGCCACGATGAGCCGAGGGGGCGGGGCATCGCCTGGTGGCAGCAGGGCGCGCCCGAGGATCAGCTTTTGCATGTTGCCGCCCGAGAGTGAACGCGCCGGCGTGTCGGGCCCGCCGCCGCGCACGTCGAAAGTGGTGGCCACGCGCTGGGCATGCTGGCGCGCGGCGGCGCGCTTGACCCAGAAGCCTCGGAACCAGGGGTGGGCGAACCAGTGGCTGCGCAGGCGCTCGGACACGGCGTTCTCCCACACCGGCAGGTCGCCCACCACGCCCACGGCGTGGCGGTCCTCGGGGATGCGGGCCACGCCCTGGTTCACCACCCAGGCCGGCCGGGCCTGCAGCGGCGCGCCGAGCAGCGTCACCTGGCCGGCGGTGGCGGTGCGCACGCCGCACAGCACGTCGGCCAGCGCCACCTGGCCATTGCCCGAGACACCGGCAATGGCGACGATCTCACCCGCGTTCAGCGTGAGCGACACGTCCCGCAGCCGGTCGCGGCCTGTGGGCGCGGTGGAGACGTTGGCCAGTGTGCACACAGGTGCGCCCACGTTCTTCGCGGGGCGGCGCTCGCTGGCCTCGATGGCATGGCCCACCATCCACTGGGCCAACTGGCCCTGGGTGGTACCCTGGGCCGGCGCCTCCGCCACGAGCTTGCCCTGGCGCAGCACGGCCACGCGGTGCGAGACGCGCAGCACCTCGGCGAGCTTGTGGCTGATGAAGATGATGGACAGGCCCTGGGCCACCATCTGCGACAGGGTGTGGAACAGTGCCTCGCTCTCCTGCGGGGTGAGCACGGCGGTGGGCTCGTCCAGGATCAGAATGCGCGCGCCGCGGTAAAGCGCCTTGAGGATCTCGACCCGCTGGCGTTCGCCCACCGAGAGGCTGCCCACCCGCGCATCGGGCTGCACCGGCAGGCCGAAGCGGGCGGACACGGCCAGCAGCTTTTCGCGTGCGGCGCTGCGGCGCGAAAAGGGCTGCCACAACGGCTCGCTGCCCAGCAGCACGTTGTCCAGCACCGTGAGGTTGTCGGCCAGCGTGAAGTGCTGGTGCACCATGCCGATGCCGGCAGCCAGTGCCGCGCGCGGCTGGCCCGGGGGCAGGGGCTGGCCGAAGACCTCGATGTGGCCCTCGTCGGCCACATAGTGGCCGAACAGGATGGACATCAGCGTGGACTTGCCCGCGCCGTTCTCGCCCAGCAGCGCCAGCACCTCGCCGCGCGCCAGCGTGAGGCCGATGCCGTCGTTGGCCACCAGCTTGCCGAAGCGCTTGGTGATGCCGGTGAGGCGCAAGACGGTTTCTGCAGGCTCCATGGATCGGGCTACCGCCAGGCTGCGAGAAATGCCTGCAGCACCTTGGCCGAGTTGGCGGCCGCCAGGTGCATGAAGGTGTCCATCTCGTTGGCGCCATCGCCGCCACCGGCCAGGTCGCTCAGCGAGCGGAAGGCTATGTAGGGCACGCCGTTGCTGTGCGCCACCATGGCGGTGGCGGCGGTCTCCATGTCGAGCACATTGGCCTCGAAGGTCTTGAACGCATACTCCCGGAAGGCCTTGTTGTCCACAAAGGCCTGGCCCGACACGCCATTGCCGCCCACCACCATGCGCGGGCGCTCCTTCAGGCAGTGGCTGGCGTGGCAGTGTTCCAGGGGTACCGTGGCCAGGCCGCTGGCCACGGCCAGCATGCCCGGATCGGCCTCGAACCAGAACTTCTTGGTGATCGCGGGGTTGGCGGCCGAGCGCACCTCCACCGGGCGCGGGTGCATCATGCCGTAGGCGGGCAAGGTGAGTTCGGCCTGCATCCAGCCCGGGGCCGAATACTTGCCGGGCTGGTCCTCGCGCGCCATGAGCCATTCCATGTACTGGCCCCAGCGCGCCGGCACGGTCACGTCGCCGATATGCAGGCCGGGGTTCACGCCGCCGGCAATGCCGGAGAAGACGATGTGGCTGACGTTGAAACGGTCCAGCACCAGCTGCGTGTTCATGGCCGCATTGGTCATGCTGATGCCCGAGAGGAAGACCACCACGGGCTTGCCCTGCAGCGTGCCGGTGGTGAACTCCACGCCGTTGATGCTGTGCCTGGCGGGCTGCTGCACCTGGGGCAGCAGCACGGTGAGTTCGGGCGCAAAGGCCGAGATCACGGCGATGCGCGGCGTGCTGTCAAGGCGAGTGCCCTGGACTGCGGGGCTGGACGCGCAGCCCGCCAAGGCACCGGCCAGGGCCAGCGTGCCGAGCAGTTGGGCGATGCGACGGGAGAGCAATGCGGTGAAGATCATGGGCAACAGGGTAAGCGATGGACAGTACCAATGAAAAGGGCCACCGCAGTCAAGTAGGTGGCCCCGAATGGCGCACGCAAGCGCCGCCTGCAGCTTATTTGGCCGTGGACTTGGGCTGGCTGTCGTCCACCTTCACGGTGAACTTGCCGGCCAGGATCTCGGCCTCCCTGGCCTTGACCTTGGCCACGATGTCGGCCGGTACCTTCTTCTCGAAGGTGCCCAGGGGCGCGAGTTCCGAGCCCTTGTGCTTCATCATCGAATACGGGCCATAGTCCTCGGCCGTGAACTTGCCGTCCTTGACCAGCTTGAGCGCGCGGTCGATGCTGGGCTCCATGTGCCACAGGGCCGATGCGACCACCGTGTCGGGGTACTTGTCCTGGGTGTTGATCACGTTGCCGATGGCCAGCTTGCCCTTTTCCTTGGCGGCATCGCTCACGCCGAAGCGCTCGGCGTACAGCACGTCGGCGCCCTTGTCGATCATGGCGAAGGTGGCTTCCTTGGCCTTTGGTGGGTCGAACCAGCTGTTGATGAAGCTCACGGTGAACTCCACCTTGGGGTTCACTTCCTTGGCGCCGGCCATGAAGGCGTGCATCAGGCGGTTCACCTCGGGGATGGGGAAGCCGCCGACCATGCCGATCTTGTTGGTCTTGGTCATGCCGCCCGCCACCATGCCCGACAGGTAGGCCGGCTCCTGGATGTAGTTGTCGAACACGCTGAAGTTGGGAGCCTGCGGCTTGCCCGAGGAGCCGAGCAGGAACGAGGTCTTGGGGAAGTCCTTGGCCACCTTGCGCGCGGCGGCTTCCACGGCGAAGGCTTCGCCCACGATGAGCTGGTTGCCGCCGGTGGCGTACTCGCGCATCACGCGCTCGTAGTCGGCGTTGGTCACGTTCTCGCTGGACTTGTACTCGATCTCGCCGCGCGCCTCGGCCGCCTTGAGCGCCTTGTGGATGCGGCTGACCCACTGCTGCTCGTAGGGCACCGTGTAGATCGCTGCCACCTTGGTCTTGGCCTGGGCCATCGCGGCGCCGGGCGCCAGCCCGATCATGGCCGACAGTGCCAGCGAGGTGGAGAACAGGTGGCCGGTGAAGATGCGGCGTGAGGTCATGGAGTGGGTCCTTCTTCGGATGGAGGATGGGCGATCGGATCTGGCGTTGTCTCAAGCAATTAGTGCGCCAATGGATCGCAGGCGCTGGCATGCAGTCTGCCAGAAGAAAGCCACCAGTTGGTAAAAATTCGCACCGGCTTGGGGCGTAAAAAAAGCCGCCCAAGGAC
>NZ_JBKDTZ010000070.1:0-16881 GCF_046339755.1 Acidovorax sp.
GACAGTACGGCCATCCTCGCCCGGCTCGAACTCCTCCAGATCGCGCGGTCGTCAGCTCATTGCACGCTGCATGGTGCGGATGATGTCTCCTAGTTCGCCCAGGGCACGCAAGGTCTTCTCTGCGTCCGCATGGACAGCCCAGGTGCCGGGCTGCGCTTCTTCAGCCAGGCCCAGGCGCTGCAAGCGTTGCAGACGGCCGATCAGCAGCAGGCGCTGGCGTTGCAGCCGGGGTTCGTTGAAGCGTTCGATCTGCACCCGGCCATCCTCGCCAGCCTCGCGCTGCAACGTGCGGTCGAGGCTCGTCCACCGCTCCTGTTCCACCTCGCGCTGCAAGGTCTGCTGGATCTCCAGTTCGGTGCGCGGCCCGAGCCATTCCGTCGCCAGCTCTGCGGCGCGATGGCGGAAGCCGTGGGCGATGTAGTCGCCCGCGATGATGAGGTCTTTGCCCGTGTCGTCGCGTCCGCGCACGATCAGGTGAGTGTGCGGGTTATCGGTGTTCCAGTGATCGACCGCCACCCAATCCAGCCGCGTGCCCAGGTCGGCTTCCATGCGGTTCACCAGATGCTGGGTGTAGGTGCGCAAGTCGTCCAGTTCGGCCCCGTCCTCCGGGGAGACGATGAAGCGGAAATGGTGCCGATCGTCGGCGGCCCGCTCCTTGAAGGCGTCGAGGTCGGCCTCGTCGGTCTGCGGCCCGTAGGCCCGGCCCGGTTCGCCATCGCGGCCGGCGCCGTCGCGCTCGATGTAGCGCAGATGCTTGGCGAGCGATTGCGGGCTGGCATTGCGTTGATTGACCAGCAGGGTCTTGATCGTCACGCGCCGAGACATGGGCGTCAGCTTCGCCCCAGCGAAATGCGCCGCCGTATGGCCGCGCCCCAGGCGCGAGCCGGGCCGCTGGCCTGCGTGCTGGCCCTGGCCGTCGGACGCGGCGGAATGGCGCATCGAGGACTTGCCGCCGCTGGCCTTGCCAGCCTGCTTGAGCACCTTGGAAACGAAGCTCTGGCCCTGGCCCTTGCCCCGGTTCTTCGGGGCGCTGGGACGCATACGGAAATCGTCGTCGCGGCGGTCGGTCATGGCTGCGCTTCCTGCAAACTCTGGCGTGTCCGGGCGTGCGAAGCACGCGGACATGCCTGTATTGGCGTGGGCCTCGCACCCCACGCAGCACGGCGGCGAAGCCGCTGCGTGCCGCGCCACCCCCATGTGCAGACAGGCTTTCGATGCGGCCCGGTGCCGCATCCTTTTGTCTTGCCTTCCGCCTTTGCCCCTCGCTGACGCTCCGGGCAGCGGCGGCCCGGCGGCGCTGCTGCGCGAGCAGCCAGCGCGCCGGCGAACGCGGACACGGCCGCAGGCCGGGCGCGTTCGAGGCAAGACGCCTGCACGTTGGACAGCTGCGCCGAAGGCAGCGCGAAGTGCGGAGCCCAATGCGCAGGATTGGCACCCGCACTGCACGCGCGACGACACGGGGACGAACAGCAGAACGACACACCCGATGGCACGAAGAGATGCACGGCGACGTGCAGCGAATCGGCGGCCATCATGGGCGGGATTCCAGCCAGACCGGATGCGCGACGCCGATCACGGCGGACGTGCTGACCGGCCCGAAATACCGGCTGTCGAATGACGCCGGGTTGGTCACGCTCAAGAGGAACAGTTCGCCCGGCCGAAGCTGGCGGCACTGCCGCCAGGAAGGCAGCGGACGGCCCAGCCGGTCGGCGGGCAGGACGGCGGCCACCGGCACGCCGTCGATCCAGACCAGCGCATCGAACACGCACACCGTTTGCGGCGAGACGGCGCCCACACGCTTGAGCAGCGGCACGCGCGCCGGCAGGTAGCCGCGCTGCGCGGCCAGCGCGGCGGCATCTGGCGGCAACGTGGTCAGGACGATGCTGCCACCGGACAAAAGCCGGGGTAGCGAGTCGGTGTGCTGGTGGAGCGGCTCCACGCGATACCAGCCGACCGCCACGCTGTCGGACGGGTTGTAGACCAGGCGCGGCAGCGGCTGCACGAAGGACGCCCAGGCCAGCGCAGCGAGGCCGCAGGCGGACAGGCCTGCCAGCACGAGGCGAGCGCGCAAGCGCGAACGAGAACGCGGCGGGATGCAGGTTGCGCCAATGACAGTGGATGGAAGCGTCATGGCAGCGCCCTCCCGGTCAGCCAGGCGGCGTGCCGCTCGGCGTTGTATTCGGGCAGCGGCAAGCGCGCCGCGAGCCGGTTGCCCAGCGTGCGCCAGTACGCGGGCGAGGCGGTAGCGGGCGCGATGCCCAGGGCCTCGATGGCGTCGATGCGTTCCAGCACGGCGTGCACCGATTGCTCACCTTCGGCGTGCAACAGCAAGCGCGCGCCTGGCTGCACGCCGGGAATGCGCTGCGCCGCGTCCAGCGGCGTGCAAGCCTGCATCACCATGAGCTGCCAACTCACGGTGCCGTAGTCGTTGGCCTGCCAGCGGATGCGGCAGAACACGGCATTGGGCCTGAACACGGCAAGACTGCGCCAGCGGTCGAGCCGCTGCGTGCACGCCGGTTCGCCAAAGCGCAGATAGAGCTTGAAGCGCTGCTCCAGGAAGGCCAGCGAAACGCGCGTCAGCGGCGTTGAGAGAGGCAGCGCCGCGTGTGCTGAGAGTGACGGCGACGTTGCAGCCGTGGCGGCGTCAGCGGCAGGCAAAGCGGATACGGTCATGGTGTGTTCTCCCTGCGGTGTTCTGGAAACTCCCGCTCCAGCAGGCTGCGCAGCAGGTCGGCCACGGTCACGCCCTGCGTGAAGGCTGACACCTTGATGCGCGCCCGCATGGTGGGCGTGATGTCGAGGGTCAGGCGAGCCGTGTAGAGGTCGCCCTTGCCCAGCGCATCGGCATCGCCCTCGCGAATCCACGCTTCGGCGTGCGGATTCGCCGGTGGACGCGCGCCGATGCCGACGCGCTTTGCGCGAGGTTGCGGCTTCGCTGTCATGTCGGCCACCGCAGCAGTTCGTCCACCAGCGCGGTGATTTCGCGGGCGGCGGCGCTGTCCGGCGCCGTCTCGCGTGCCAGCCGGCCAGCGGCCACGCTGTCGGCGAACACGATGCGCTGATGCACTTCCGCGCGCAGCGCAGGAAGAGGCTGGTCGGCGAGCGCCTGGCGCGCTTCGCGCCCGATTACGGTGGTACTGACGCGCCGGTTGATGACGAAGGCCGCGCGCAGCGCAGGCCGAAACACCTGTGCTTCGCGGATCAGCGCCACCATCTCGGCGCTGGCCCACAGGTCGTAGGGGCTGGGCTGCACGGGGATCAGCACGCGCTCAGCTGCCAGCAGCGTGGAGCGCGCCAGTGCCGCGATGCGAGGTGGCCCGTCGATGATGACGTGATCGGCCCGCCTGGCGAGTTCTGGCGCCTCTTGGTGCAGCGTTTCGCGTGCTAGGCCCACGGCGCTGAACAGCCGTGGCCAGCCTAGCTGGCATCTGCGCGGTGTCCAGTCCAGCGACGAACCCTGCGGGTCGGCGTCCAGCAGAACGACGTGCTGGCCGCGCATCGCCAGCTCGCCGGCGATGTGCGTAGCGAGCGTGGTCTTGCCCACACCGCCTTTCTGGTTGAGCAGCGCGACGATCATGGCCTGGCTCCCCCTGTGGGAATGCCCGGCTGTTGCTGCTGCTTTTCGTGCCGCGTAGTGGTTGTCCACCGTGGCGCGGCGCTTCTACTACCAGTTAGAAGTTTTAAGTTAGGGAAGTTAGAGGGGGCGCAAACCCGTGCCGTTATTGGCTTTGCGCCCGACTCGTACTCCTGATAGCACGATAGCTGTACTCCCGATAGCACGATACCTCGTACTCCTGATAGCACGAGCCCGTCCACAAGCTGCGCACCGTTTATCCCCGTGCCGTGTGCGGCACGGGCCGGAAGGTCAGCAGCTCGGCGCCGTTGTCCGGCATCCGCTCGATGCCCAGGGCGTAGCCCGGCAGCGACTGCCGCGCGACCAGCGCGCGCAGGTCGTAGGCGAAGTCCGAGAAGCGCGTGGCGCTGCCCGATTTTCGATACAGGTGTCGGAAATCGAATTGCCAACCACCCGGCTGGCGTCCGCCGTGCTTGCGCACCAGCCGGTACAGCCATCGCTCGATCCCGCCCGTGAGCCGGAAATACGCTGGGTCGATGGTCAGCACCAGCGCGGCATCCATGACTCCGGCATAGAACCAGTCCGGCAAGATCAGCTCCAGCCCTAAGGGCGTGCCCTTGGCATCGGCCAGTTCCTTCCACTCGTTGATCCACGAAAAGCGGTGCAAGCGTCTTCCCGTGGTTTCGCGGATAGACGTGGCCACCGTGGTCGATTGCAGCCGGTCGAGCGCAGCCTTGAGGCGCTGGTAGTCGCGCAGCGACTTGCCGCGCCCGATGAAGCGCAGGATCTCGTAAGGCGTGGCGTGCATCAGCCGCGACGGCCGCAGGCCCGCGTCCTTCGCTTCCACGATCTGCGAGGCCGCCCATATCAGCACGTCCGCATCCCAAATCGTGGCGATGCCATGCTCCTGCGTGCCTTCCACGCGGATCGTCACGTTGCCCGCTCGGAAGTCGATGGGCTTGACCCGCTTGGACTTGCCGAGCGAGAAGAACGGATAGGCCATCAAGTCCTGGTTGTCGCGCGGCGCCATGTCGCCCGGCAAGGCGCGGAACAGGTCGAGCTGTTCGAGCTCCTGCAACGGCCGCTGCCGGGATGGCAGCGCAGGGCTGGACATGGCGAAGGCCATCCGCGTGCAAGCGATCAGCGCGCACGGCTGTCCGCCGAATGCTGCTCGGCGTATTCGGGATCGGATGTGCTCTCGAAGCTGCGCTCGGCGGCCCAGGCATCGAGGTCGGCCACGGCGTACATGACGCGCCGGCCGAACTTGCGGAACTTGGGGCCGCCACCCAGCACGCGCTGCTTTTCCAGCGTGCGCGGCGACAGGCGCAGATAGTCAGCGGCTTCGTCGTTGGTGAGGTAACGCTGCGGTTGCGCAGTGGTAGTGGCAGGAGCGGCGGCAGGCCGCAAGGGAGCGGGACGCATGGTGAGAACCTCCATAGCTTTCAAAGCTCCGGCCACACAGCGCAACCGGATGGAGGCAGTCTCAGAAAACGAAGCCCTCTTGCTCAGGGTCGTTTTGCGTCCTTATCAAAACGACCCTTCTCAAGCGGCGGCAATTGTGCTAGGCGGCGATAGCCGCCGCGCATTAGCGCATCGCCGCGCCGCACAAGGCGGCGTACCTTGGAGCGCAGGCCGCCGTCGCTGTACCAGTCGGCCACGGCGTCGGCACCGAACAGCCCTTCGCCCACTTCGCGCAAGGACGCACCCGCCAGGGTCGCGTCGAGCGCCTGCAAGGTGTGCAGCTCCAACAGTGCGGCAGGAGGTGGCCTGGGCATGGCATGGGCCAGCGCGGCGTCCGGCACGAGCGCATGGCAGCGGGCAGGCGCGGCAGCGCCGCCGTCACCACTTCCGCGATGAGCATGGACGACCGCCATGCCGTCCTCCAGACCGGGAGCGAGCGCGAAGCGCGAATAATGGCCGGGACTGCGCACGATCAGCGCCAGTCCCTTGCCGTCGTGCAGCAGTTGCTTGTGGCCAGGGATGCGCCAGAACGCGAACACGGCCGCATCCGGCGGCGGATCGGGATCGGGATGGAGCTGCACCACGGCGGCATTGCCGGGCAGCCAGGCCGGGTGCGCGTCGCGCGCATCCAGGGCAGGGTCTTCCAGCAGGCGCAAGCCCCAGCGCAGCGCCGCATGTTGTGCGGCCTGTGACCGGCGACGGTGGCGCATCCAGTCGAGCCGGTAATCGGGATGCCTGCGCAGATACTCCCAGGCCAGCGCCAGCATGTCCAATCCCAGGATGTACAGATAGGCGGCGGTGGGATACCAGTGGGCAACGTGATGAGGGTTGACCATGACGAAAGCTCCTGTGAACCGCAGGAACGCCGCCACGGGCAGATCAAAACGGAGCTACCGCATCCAGGTCAAAACCGTCCTCTGTGTCAATTCAAGCTGTAACATGCGGTATCAAGCCAGATTGGCTCCGGTGTATTGCGAATCCCGTCCGAATGCGACGGCCGCTCGACCTGAAAACGTCATGCGGCATATAACACCGTGCCCGACTCCGCACAAAAGAGCCTGACTGATTGAGTCACACCAGCAATGGTTTGATGCAAGAGTGCGGATTCAGACCGGACAGGTCAGGAATAAGACTGAAATAGTCTCAATGCGCCCGGTCTGGCTGGAGCGCGAACGGTTCAATCGAGGATGGAACCGTTCTCCTGGGCCAGCCGCAGATATTCCGACAGCGGGCGCGCTGCCTGGAAATACCGATCCCGCATCACGGGCTGCTTGCGCGGCCCAACGATGGAGGCCAGATCGGACAGCTTCACGGTGCCCAGCTCGGGCATCCCCAGCCCGAGGTCGATCAGTCCCCAGGCCGTATCGCCATCGGCAGGATCGAGCGCGGCCAGCAGCCAGATGAGGTGCGCGTCCGGCGTGAACAGCCGCGCCACGGGCAGCGGGTCGATGGCCTCGCCACCGACGCGGGCCTGACCGTGGGCCAGCAATTGCCTGCGCTCGTCCTCGGTGATGAGTCGGTTCATGGGTGGCCCCTTCTTGGAACAAATCCACCCAAACGTGAAAGCGTAAAGCCGTATCGGCGGATTTGAAGAAATGCACGGATGAGGCTTTGCGCTTTTGCGGGAAGCCTCAGAGGCGGATTTCCGTAAAAACGTAGAACCACAAAAAAGGATCGAATCAAATGAATGAGTTAAAGATAACGTGGTTTTAATTGTGCTGCGAATTGACGCTTCTGTCTATGCAGAAGCGAACCGTCCAGCGCGGCCGACCGGCCGGCTCCACCACCCACGACGCCGAGCTGGCTCACGCCTTCGGCGCGGCGGTGCGTGCGCTGCGGATCGAGCGCGGCATCGCGCAGGAATCGCTGGCGCACCAGGCCGGCATCGAGCGCTCCCACATGGGCAAGATCGAGCGCGGCGAGCACATGCCCACGTTGGCGATCATCTTCAAGATCGCCGGCGCGCTCGAATGCAGCACGGCCGTGCTGATGAGCGAGGCTGAAAGCCAGCTCGCAGCAGCGGCCCAGCCGTAGGCGACGGCCCGGCCGATCCGGCGACATCTTGACGAAGACTGAAGACCAATGACATTGCTCCAGAACGATCCCATCACCCAACTTGCATTTTCCGTATACGAGAACAAAGGCGTCTTCGCTGTTCTACTTGGGTCGGGCCTGTCTCGCTCTGCCGAAATTCCTACCGGCTGGGAAATCACTCTGGACCTCGTGCGCCGTGTAGCTGAGGCCCAAGGTGTCCCAGCGCAATCTGATTGGGCGAAGTGGTATCGGGAAAAGACAGGCCAGGAGCCGAACTATTCCGTACTGTTGGAAGAGATCGCCAGTTCGCCGGACGAACGCAGAGCGATCCTGCATCGCTACATCGAGCCGGATCAGCAGGATCGCGAGGAAGGTCGAAAGACGCCAACCAAAGCACACCACGCCATTGCACAGTTGGTTCGAGCCGGTTATGTGCGAGTCATCGTCACCACCAATTTCGACCGACTCATGGAGAACGCCCTGCGGGAACAGGGGATTGAGCCAACGGTCGTTGCCTCTGCGGATGCTCTCGCGGGCGCCGAACCTTTGACCCACAGCCGCTGCTATGTACTTAAACTGCACGGCGACTACAAGGACGCCCGAATCCTGAACACAGATCAGGAACTGAGCGCCTATCCTGACGCCTACAACCGGCTGCTGGATCGCATCTTTGACGAGCATGGCCTGATCCTCTGCGGCTGGTCGGGTGAGTGGGATCACGCATTGCGTGCAGCCTTCCTTCGCGCACCCAACAGGCGTTATCCGGTCTATTGGACCGCGCGCGGAGCACTGGGATCGGGCGCGCAAGAATTGGCGGCACACAGGGCCGCAAGGGCCATTCCGATCACTGGTGCCGATGAGTTCTTTCAAACCCTTCAGCAGCGGGTCGAAACCCTTGAGCAAAGCCAGCGTCAAAACCCGGCGAGTGTCGATCTACTCGTCAATAGTGCAAAGCGATACCTTTCAAAACCAGAGCATCGCATTCAATTGGACGAACTGCTTTCGCAAGAAACTGAACGGCTGATGGGGCAGCTTGATGGTCCGCAGTTTTCACCCCACGGGCAGTGGAGCCAGGAGGAGTTTCAATCTCGCGTCCAGCGATACAAAGCGGTGGCCGAGCCTTTGACACGCATGGCTGGCGTGTTGGGCCGGTGGGGTGATGGCAATGAACTGAACACAGTGCTGGACATCGTCAGAGGTTTGTATGTCCATGCCGAGAAGGTTGGCAATGGTTTGACTGTGTGGCTTAGCTTGCGCTCCTATCCCGCAGTTTTGGTGTTCACGGCCTACGGGGTTGGACTGACACGTTCGCACCGCTGGCGCACGCTGCACGAGTTCCTTGTTGCCCCTTGGCCACGAGAGTACCGAGATGCCAAGAGAACAGTGTCCATGCTGTTGCTCGGGGCATGGAAGGGGGAACGAAACGATCTATGGAGTCAGTTGGAGGGCTTGAACAATCACAAGACGGCCTTAAGCGATCACTTGTTTGAAGTGATGAGCGAATGGCGTTCCAGTTTCGCTGGCGTATCGGCGGAGTTCGAGTTGGTGTATGAAAGATTTGAGACCCTGGCCGCTTTGGCGTACTTGGAAGAAGATAGCGAGGCCACTTTAGAACAGGCGCTTGCCAATACCCCTCATGGGCTGTTTGCCCGAATGCCCGTTGGACGTGTCGGCTGGCATGAAGCATCGGCAGCGACGCTGCTGCAGGAGCTTCAGTCAGAGACGATGATCACTGCTCTGCTGAACGCGGGATTTGCATATAAGAGCCGCCGCTTCCTGGAACTATTTGTCGAGAGTCTTAAGCGCTACGCCAGCAAGATGTCCTGGTAACCGCGATTTCAAACAGCGCCCCGCCGCTATGGCGGAGCGCTGCGGCGGTCACGCCGCCTGGGGCTTGCTGCGCGACCAGATCAGGTCGTGCGTGCCGTCCTCGCCTTCGATCAGGCGGGCGTAGACCGTGGCCGGGAACGAAGGATCGTCGAGGGTCACGGAGATGTACTCCCGCCCGGCCTCACTGGTCTTCTTCCACGCCGCTCCGATGTCGTGGCTGGCGGCCTGCAGACGGAAGTCAGGGGCCTTCTCGTTGTCCCCCTTGTCGTTGGGAACCAGCTTGACCTTGACGTTGAGCGTCAGGGTGCGAAGCGTGCCTGTGAAGCCGTCTTTGTCTGAGGTGAAGGTGCCGATGTTGGCCATGATGGATCTCCTTTTGGTGGAACAAGGTTCGCGCCCATCGCGTCCTTGTTGTGATCCGGCCGGCGGGGGACGGGCGGGCTGCACCGCTTGCGGTCGCAACGCAGTGGAGAGCCGGTAGGCGAAAAGAATTTGATCCGTGAGGAATCTGCGCAGCAGAGGGGAAATTGTTTTCGCTGGACGGTTGCAGCCATGAAGCCCGAGGCGCAGCCGTGCCACCGCCAGGATTCACAACAACACAAGGACGCCTTGGGCCGAACCGCATCGAAAGGAGACAGGGCCGGCTCGGCATCCCCGCATGAAGGCTGCACCGGCTCGCCCACTAACGCGGGCCAGGTCAACCACCCAACGACAGGCGAGAACGCCCCTGCCGCACCTTGCGGTGCCAGTCTTGAGGCGTGGCGTGGAAGCTCCATAGCGATGCCGGGCGGGATGTCCGTGAATCGTCCTTCGTGGCGTGATGGGCGAGAACCGCCAGCGTTGAGGATGGCACGCATTCGCACAACCTGCCGTAGCAAGCACCAGCGTGTTCGCCAGCTCCCAGCCATTGCAGCGGGGCGCTGGCCGGGCCGATCCGGCGCAGCCGGTTCGGCGGTATCAAGGGGCGCCAAGCTCGCGCGGCGGGGATGGGCCTTGCGCCCGTCCCCTGGAGGCAAGCGAAGCGCGCAGCGCCGCAGGCGCGAAGGCTTGAGGGATTGAAGCCGAATGGTGATTCGGCACGAAGCATGGGGCGCAGCCCGGAAGCCCGGCGGCGCATTGCGCCGACACGCCCAAGGTATCCGACCGAACAGTGCAGACGGAAAGCGCTATGCCTTGCTGGCCTTCCACTTGGCAAACCAATGCGTGGCCGAGCGATGCGAAATCCTCATCAGGTAAGCCACCGCCAACGGGGTTGCTTGGGCTTCAAAAAGCTGGAAAACGCACTCCACGCCGCGCTTACTCAAGGTTCCGTTTTCCTTGATGTTCCTCGGGTGGCCGGGATGGGCCGATTCCACAACTGATTTCGGGATCGCCTGGATAATGTGGTTCGTTTCCGCAATCACCTTGTTGGCCTTCACGATGCCTTGGTTGACCCGCTTCTTCAGCCGCTCGATCTCCGTAACGTAGGTCTTCTCCGCCGCTTCAAAGGCCAGGAAGTCGAGCGACGCCATCATCATGAACTTCTTCATCATGCCTTTGCTCACCTTCTGCCGCAGCGCCTTGGCCCGCTTGGCGGCCGTGTAGTCATACAAAGGCATCGGCGTGAAGGTCTTGGGGTCTCGCTGCCTGATCAAATCAGAATAGGCTCCGACATCCACGGTCAGCTCATGGATCGTATGCCCAATGATGTTGCGGTAGTCCACCAATTCCTTGAGTTCATCGCTCTCGGCCTGGTCAATGACCCCTTCGGAAACCAGCACGGCGCGGGCCAGCTCCAGCTTCTTGCCTTCCTTGGTCTTGGGTTTGCCATTACTCAGCCGATCAAGCCCATGCAGTTTGTCGGTCGCCTCGATGGAGCCCATGATGAAGCGCCGCATATCCTCCATGTAGAAAAGGATCAGCACCATCTCAAAGGCTCGGATTTTGAGAATGTCGGCTTCCCATGCGGTAGGAGCCTTGCCATGTGGACGATGTTCTTTGCTCATCAGATATTGCCCCCCATATCGCTTCACTTTAATGGCACTCGTCGTTTATGGGGGCAATGGAAGAAGGCATCGCGCGGTACAGCGATGCCTTCAACGCCGCCGCCTGAGTGCAAGTGAAGGCGGTGGCGTTCTGATTGGGCTGTCGGGCCTTCAACACCGGGCGCGGCCACCGCCGCGCCCGGATTTTTGAAGTTCACCGCGCCCAGGGCGGAACGGCCTGGGCGCGGTGCTGGCGACGGTTATTCCTTCGTCTCGATGATCCACCACACGATATGCGCCAAGGCACGGCCCGTGATGGGATGAATGTCGGTGAGGTCGGCGCGGGCCGTCCAGCCCGAGGGCGGGCGGTAGCCGCGCACGTCGCCATCGCCGCTCCAGCGGCGGGCGCGTACCGTGCCGGGTGCGTAGATCGCCGTCATGCGCGGGCGGCCGGAGGTGATGCGGTTCATGGGGGCTTCTCCTTCCAGCGAAGAGCCCCGGTCGAGGCCGGGGCGCATGCCTTCGGTGTGGGTCAAGCGGCCAGCGCCTCGGCGGGTTCATCCGCCATTGCCTCAGCATCGTCCTCCGGGGCGTCCTGCTCCGGGCCTGCCTCCTGCACTGCCTCCTGCACTGCCTCCTGCGGGCCTGCGGCCTTGAAGATGGCGGGCATCCAGCCCGTACCATCGGCCAGCCGCTCGGCTTCGCTGGCAATGTCGGCCTTCTTGAGCTTCGCCAGCCGGGTGTCGGATACCCGTGCAAACGCGCCCACGGCATCCAGAACCACGGCCTTTGGAACGTGCTTGAAATAGCCCTCGGCGGTCGGCTGCCACCATGCGGTCATGTCGAGGCCCACGGCCTGCGCCAGTTCTGCGCCGGGCTGGTGCGGCGTGGCGCGAGACGTCACCACGTCCACCGTGGAAGCCACACACACGGCGAGCAGTCGCACCAGTTCGTCTTGCGACTTCGCCAGCAGCGCGGCGAACAGTTCGGCGCTGTCCTCCGGCAAGGCTTCGCCCGCCACCTGTTGCAGTTCGCGCAGCGCCACGGCGGCAGGCGATTCCGGCCAGTCCGGGGCCATGCCTTCCAGCCGGTCTTGCACTTTCAGGCCCACGCCCAGCGGCAGAGAATCACGGTTGAGGCCGTAGCGGCTTTCCTGCAAGACGGCCTGCACCATCCCATGCACCAGCGCGGCCAGCGCGACGTGCGGATGCCGGGCGACTTCGATTTGCAGCGCCGCCGTGCGATGGCCGCTCAACCGCTGCGCCAGCCGGTCAGACATGGCGGCGGCCTTGGGCGCTTCGTCGTCCTCGCCTTCCTCATCGTTCGCGGCATCCGCGCCATTGAACCCTTGGCGCAGCCGTTCCAGCGTGCGCAGCGCCTTGGCCTCGGCCTCGCGCATCAAGCCGCGATGAATCACGGCTGCGCCTTAGCGTGCGATGGTGACGATGGCACCGGCTGCGGCCTTCACGTTCGCGCCGTAGTCCTGCAAGCCATCTTCCAGCGCTTGCAACTGCTCGCCCAGCCGGTCGCCTTCTTCTTGCAGCGCGTCGGCCTTTTCCTGGTCGTCGGCGTCCAGCGCGGCATCCACGGCTTCGGCCAGTTCGTGCATCTTGGTTTGCAGCTTCTCGATGCGTAGCGCCTCGCGCTTGTTCGGCTCGCGCCGTTCCCTCGGCGCACGCTGGAAAGCGTGCAGGTCGGCATGGGTCACGCCCGGCGTGGCATCCACCCATGCCCAATCCTCGGCGCAAACCGTGGCGGCGATGCCTGCCAGCTTGTCTTGCGCCAGCCGTTCCAGCAGCGCGGCATCGGTCAGGTATACGCCCGCATCATCCTCCGCGAACAGGTCACGGCGAACCCCGCCGCCCGCCTGCTCGTAGGCATCCAGCCCCACAAAGCGCACCAGCGGATGCCGGTAGGCGTCGATTTCGCGCTCGGTGAGGCGTTCGCGCAAGTGGGAGGGATGGCGCTGCCACTGTGGCGCATCGTAGAACGCGGCTTCTTGCGCGGCGTGGTCGTCGGTGATGGCAAGGGCCATCAACTGGTCAAGGCTCACGGCGTCGGCCCGATAGTCCGCCACCAGCCGGGGCGACACGTTCGCCAGCTTCAAGCGGCGCTGCACCACCAGCGGCGTGACGCTGAAATCCGCCGCAATGTCCTCGATGGGACGGCCTTCGGCCACCAGCGCGGCGAAAGCTTCAAACTGGTCTGCCGGGTGCATGGCCTCGCGCTGCACGTTCTCGGTGAGGCTGGCCGTGCGGGCAGTGCCATCGGCCACCAGCAGGCAGGGCACCTCCCAGTCCTTGCTGATGCGGTGCTTCTTCGCCAGCAGCTTGAGGGCCGCAAGGCGACGACCACCGGCAACCACCTCGTAATGCTCGCCATCGGCGGATGCAATGACGATCAGGTTTTGCAACAGGCCCACGCGCTGGATGCTCGCGGCCAGTTCAGGGATGGACATGCGCGGGATCTTGCGCACGTTGCGGCCCGTGGGGCGCAGCACCAGCCGCGACAGCGGAACCAGAATCAGGTTCTTGCTCGGGTCGGCGGCTTCCAGCACAGGGACGTGGATGGCGCGGGCTTCGGCTTGGGTAACGGCGTTCATGGTGAATCTCCAATCGAGTGAAACAAGGGAATGGAGGGGAACCGCCCCTCCGGCGGGGGAACGGTCAGGCTTTGAGCTGGCGCAGGCCATCGGCCAGCATCCAGAGGGCGCGATTGAGGCGCACATCGGAATCAATGCCCTGCACCGGGCGGGTCTGCTGGCGGCGTCCGTTGGCGCTGCGGCCATGCAATCCGCCTTTGGTCAGGTTTTCCTGCGTGCGGTTGAACACGCTCCACAAGTCCGGGCGGCGGTCGTCGAAGCGGCGCGGCATCAGGATTTGCGATTCGGTGATGGGCGCGGGCTTGTCCGGGTCGTCGTACTTGAGGGCCAGCGCGGCGCGGGCGAACACTTCGGCCTCGCCCTCGTCCAGCGTGATGCCGCGCATCAGGTCGCGGGATTCCTTCACCCGCTCGAAGCCGCTCAACACCTCGAAAGCGCCTTCGATGACGGAACCGGCCACGTCGCCTTTGTGCGGCACGCGCACATCGGCCACGGTGTCGCCGCAGACAAGGCCATTGCTGCAAACGAAGCGGAACATTCCGGCCAGCATCTGATAGCTGCTCGTGCCGTCATGCGAGTTCAGTAGCACGATTTCGTTGGCCTCCGTGCCGTTGATTTGGCT
The DNA here is from genome assembly GCF_046339755.1 of Acidovorax sp. Classification (GTDB taxonomy): domain Bacteria; phylum Pseudomonadota; class Gammaproteobacteria; order Burkholderiales; family Burkholderiaceae_C; genus Acidovorax. The sequence goes on from NZ_JBKDTZ010000070.1 coordinate 14,088, forward strand.
GGCGTGGCGCAGGCGAATCATGTGCTTGGTGTGCTCGCGCTTGCCTTCATCGCGCACGCGGGTCTGCGTCACCATGAAGGGTTGAAACCCTTCCTTGCGAAGCTCGGTCAGCACGGCGGCGGTGGGAATGTAGGCGTACCGCTGCGAACGGCTCTCATGCGGGGCGTCCGCAAAGATGGACGGGGCCACGCGGTGAATCTGGTCATCGGTCAGCGGGTAGTCGCTGCGCAGCGAAGGGGAACGGGAAGCGAAGCGGGATGCGAGTTGCATGGTCTTTCTCCTGACAAAAAGAGGTTTGCTGTTCACACCGCACACCGGATTCCAAGATTCGGAGCCCAGCCTTTCGGCTGTTCGGTGCGGTCGGCACGAGGAACCCGGTTGGCCCTGTTGCCACCGTCTTTCCTGAGTTCATCGCCCGCGACGGTCAGGAGCGCGCGAACGGGTGCCGTCAAGGAGACAAGCGCAGGGTTGGTGCGGCCCGCAGGCGCAGCCGAGGACACGGCCCTGCGCGCCTTGACGGCACACGGGCGCGGGCTACAGTCGCGGACAAGGTGATGGAGTCAGGGAAGACGGCTGGACATGGCAACGGCCCTCCCCACACGCCGACCGCACGGCAAGCGAAGCGCGCAGGCCCGAAGCTGGAAGCCGGGCCGGAGGCGCCAGCGATGCGAAAGGCTGGCAAAGCCAGTCCCGCTAAGGATGAGCGACTAGCGAACCTGGAGCAGCGCGATCCGCGAAGCGGAGACGCAAAAGGACTCTTCGTTTATTATTTGTTTTGCAAGCAAATGTTGCCAAAGCAAGAACATGAGGGGCCTAAAAATGATCGTCTGCATTAACCGTCTCAAGCAGTTCGGTATCTTCAGCGACTTCAATGGAACGAAGATCCAGAAGTTCGGCCGGTACAACCTTGTCTATGGCTGGAACGGAACAGGCAAATCAACCCTATCGAATCTATTCTCTTGCTTTGAGCTTCGCTCGATGGTTCCTCGCTTCAGTGCGGGCCAGTTTTCAGTCGTTTTGGAGGACGGCTCAACGATCACGGAAACCACACTCCCTTCATCCCAATTAAATATCCATGTCTTCAATCAACGCTTTGTGCATGAGAACATTGATTGGGACAAATCCGTAAAAAGCATCCTTCTCATTGCGAAAGAGAAGATTGATGACTTGCAGAAACTGGAGAAGCTAAAAGGCGAGCTTCAATCGAAAAAGAAAGCTCACGACGAAAAGCAAAGCGACATCAAGAAGCAGCGTGAAGCATTGGATAAATTCCTGACCAATGCTGCCAAGAAAATGAAGCTAGGACTTCAGGCGATTGATACGAGCGATAGCTACTACTTGAATTACGATCGCCGAAAGCTCTCTAATTTCATTCAGAGTAATGGCGATGCCATTATTAAGCCTGACTCGGTTCTTCCAGATGAAAAGGTCATCGACCTTACGAATGCCGCCAAGCCAGATCAGCTTCCAAGCATTACTTTCGCCTCAACGGCCATTGAGCCGGACTACTTTAAGAAGGCGGCAGGTCGCATCAGAGATTTGATTGGAACTACAGCAGTCAATCAAGCTATCCAGCGGCTGACTGATAACCCGGACATTCGTGACTGGGTTCAAACAGGCTTGGAAATTCATAAAAACCATGATTCGCAATCCTGCGAGTTCTGCGGTTCCCCATTCACCCAGCTTCGTGCCGAGGCACTTGCCGCTCACTTCAGCAAAGAGTTCACGGATTTTCAAAATCGGCTTCAGAGCGCCGCGACTTGGATTGAATCTCAAGGTGCTCCAGCCAATCAGTTGCCCGCAGCGACAGAGTTTTATAAAGAGCTATCGGCTGACGCAGATAAGCTCCAGAAGGAATACACATCTGCTGCTGAGAAGATCAACCAGCAAATAAACGGATGGCGGCAAGCTCTGAAAGACAAAATCACAGACCCCGCAAAGACAGACATTCAGATTTCTGATGTGGTTGAAGAGGATGTCACGAATTTCAATGAGATCCTAAAGTCAATCGTTGCGCTCGTCGGAAAGCACAACAATAAGACTTCAAACTTCAAATCTGAGACATCCAAAAGCAAGGTAGCACTGGAACTTCACTTTGCTGCGGCTGAGGTGCAAGAGTTTGACTATGCTGGAAGTGAGAAGAAATGTAATGACCTTGAGGCGGAAGCAAAGAATGACTACAAGGAAATTGAAAAACTTGGTCAAGAGGTCGGAGCAATAGAGGCACTGCTCTCAAATGAGACGGTTGGGGCGAAGGAGTTCAATGACATCTTGCATCGTTTCATCGGTCGCTCTGAGCTTTGCCTGAGATTTAATCAAAAGAAAAAAGGCTATGAGATCATCAGAAACGGAGTGGGTGAGCATGATGGGAATTTGAGCGAAGGTGAGAAGACTGCGATTGCATTTGTCTACTTCATCACGAAGCTCAAAGAAAACGGAAACAACATCAAGGACACGATTGTAGTTGTTGATGATCCCGTCTCAAGCTTTGACTCAAATCACTTGTTTCATGCCTATTCGTTCCTGAGAACTCAATGCACTGAAGCCAAGCAACTTTTTGTGCTGACTCATAACTTCACCTACTTCAAGCTAGTGAGAGACTGGTTCACTGGAACGAACAGGAACAGGATTGCCAAAGGAAAAGCTGAGAATTGCTTCTTCTATCGACTGGATGCGCCTCCTGGTTCACCCCGCCATTCGCTGCTTGTTGACGCCGATGATTCTCTGAAAAATTACGGCTCTGAGTATCACTACATCTTCAAAAAGCTCTATGAATACAGGGCACATACGATCC
>NZ_JBKDTZ010000071.1:0-2844 GCF_046339755.1 Acidovorax sp.
AAACTCCCGGAAGGCAAGCTCGGCGACTCGCTCAGCTATGGCATGCCGTCGCTCGAAGACTGAGCGTCTACCAGGGGTCGCCTCAGAAAACGGATCGCAAAGTACGCTAAGGGGAGCCCTCTGCAATCTCTTGCGGGCGCCACCCCTACACCGTAGGGCGGTGCGGGCTGACAGCACCAATGCGGGTGCCGGTGCGTGTCCGTTGGCCAGCGCGTGACCGCGAGACCCAAAAACGGGTTCAAGGCCTCGCGGGCATCGAACCCGCTCGGCCTTGAGTGGCAGTCGCTGCGGGGGAACTCGGCAGCCGCAGGCTTGCCGCCGAGTTCACATAACGTGACGTTGCACGCCGCAGCCCCGTTCGCTCGCCAGGCTCGCTCGGCAGGGCAGTCGGCGTACAACACACGTTATGTCTTACGCCCACTCCGCGCCTGCGCGGCGCCAAGGCCAGGCTTTTCGCCTGCCCTCAGCACCTTCATGCTCGTGTGGCGTCTGTCGACGCCCCAGACCTTCTGGTCAGGTGCTGCGCACAGAACCAGGGAAGGGCTCCCGGTGATGCCTTCGGTCCTTCCGGGCCCACATTTGTGCTAATGTGGGTTTCATCAGAACCTTGAAGCTTCAGCGCATAAACCGCCCAACATGAGCCGCCTGACCATCGACATCACCGAGCAGCAGCACCAAGCCTTGAAGGCCATGGCCGCTCTTCAAGGCAAAACCATCAAGGACTACGCCATCGCGCGCCTGTTCCCTGCCGCCGACAAGGAAGAACAGGCTATGGCCGAACTGCGAGCGCTGCTGCAGCAGCGCCTGGCCGAGGCCCAGCAAGGCGAGGTGTCCTCGCACAGCATCACCGAGATCGCCAGCGAGGCCGCCGGCCTGCGCCTCGGGTGAACCGGCCCTATGTCCTCAGCCGTGGCGCTGAGGCTGACCTGCGTGACATCGCCCGCTACACCCTTGCCAAGTGGGGTGCCCGCCAGTGCCAGGTCTACATTGCCGCGCTGGAAGACAAAGCCACTTCACTGGCCCTGGGGCAGGGCGTTTTCAAGGACATGGCTGAGGTGCTGCCTGGCCTGCGGGTTGCCGCATGCGGCAAGCACTTCATCTTCTGCATGCCCCAGCCCAACGGGCCGGCCATCATCTTGGCCATCCTGCATGAGCGCCGCGACATGATCGCCCGCCTCAAGGCCCGCCTCAAACACTGACCCGGCTAGCAGCCGGAGCCCTTGCGCTCGCACGGCGTCTGTCGACGCCTTGGTCCTTCCTTGAGGGGGCGCCTCAGAAAACGGATCGCAAAGTACGCTAAGCACGGTTGGCCTTGGGCCCCGCTGCGGCGCGACATCGCCAGCAGCCACATTACGAACTTGTCATGCCAGTGTTCGTTGCCCGCGGTTTGCCGTGTTCACAGTTCGTTCTGTGGTCGGTGCCTTACCGACCTTCTCTCAAAACCGAACGACCGAACACCCCAACGAACCGAAGGAACCCGATCATGAACACCCGTCAACGCCTTGCCTCTGTTGCCATCGCCGTGGTTGCTGCCCTTGCCGGCACCACCGCTTTTGCCCAGGAAGCCACCTCGGACACCTGGATGAACGTCACCTCCACCAAGACCACCGCCCAAGTGCAGGCCGAACTGCAGCAAGCCCGTGCTGACGGCAGCATCCGCTTCTCGCGTGCCGGCTACATCGAGACGCTGCAGTCCACGAAGTCGCGTGAAGCCGTGAAGGCCGAGACGCTGGCCGCCCGCAGTACGGGCGAGCTGTCGCACATCAATGGCGAGGTCTACGGCTACGAGCAGGTCCTGGCGCCGGTGCTCGCCCGCGCCGGCCGCTGATCGCACGGGTCTGAGCCGCAGGCACCACCGGCCTCGCCGCAACCGCGCTGGTTGTTGGCGGGGCCGGTGCGCTTTGTGTGCGTCCTGTATGCATCATGGGTGCGTCATGGGTGCACCGTGTAGCCGTGCTGTGTGCGCCGTGTGTGCGTCCGCGGTGTTTCCTGTGGGCGCGGTGTTGATGCCTTGTCGACGCCGTGTTGATGTCGTGTTGATGTTGTGTTGACGCCGCGTTGATGTCATCCGCCCCAAACGGCCTGGCCGCCGCTTACGCAGTGCCCCGGGGTGCCTCTGCCCTGGCCGCAGTTCCTGCCGGATTTGCCAGTGCACCCCGCTCGCGCGCCTCCGCCAGGTAAGCCAGGTCACTGAGCTTGTCGGCGGCGATCAGCAGCACGCCGAGCAAGGTGGTGTTGTCCAGATCCAGCAGCCCGGCGCGCTTGACCACAGCCCCAACCTCCTGGATGCGGCGGTCCTCCGCGGCCTTGGCCTGCTTGGCCTCAATGATCCGCTGCCGAGCCTCCCTGGCCGCCTGCTCGCTTTTGAGCTTCTTGAGCTTGTCGGCCGCGAGCTGCGCCTTGCGTTCGGCCTCCGCGATGCGTTTGGCCAGTGCCTCAGATACACCCATGCGTTGCGCTCCCCCGTTGATTCCGCTGCCCAGTTCCCCAACAAAAGCTGCGCCTGTGCGATGCTTCGGCCCGCAGCACAACCGACCCAGCGCACCACTGCCAGACCCCCGCGCATGAGCCTGTGCGTTGAAGCGGCACCGGTGGCAAACGCCGCAACGCCTCCCGCGGGGTAGCCAGACAGACACAAGAGCTAATGGCGCACTTGCGAGTCGTTGTCACGACTCCGGCGCCCTGAGGGTCGCCGAGTGCGCCGCCCGCATGATGGCGGGCAGCCAACACCCCCAACATCCCGCCTTCTGGGGCGGTGCACACGAGGCGGGGGGTTTTCACAATCGAGCAAAGACAAAAGTCGATTGGGAGACCCTGGGTCGTGGCGATCTACCACCTCAGCAT
>NZ_JBKDTZ010000072.1:0-23023 GCF_046339755.1 Acidovorax sp.
TGGCTGCCCAGCTCCAGCCCTACTTCGCGCTGCATGCCAGCGCGCGGGCGCTTGGTCACGGCGTTGACCAGGCCGCCGGGCGCCGACTGGCCGTAGAGTACCGAGGCCGGGCCGTGCACCACCTCCAGCCGCTCCAGGCCATAGGGCTCCAGGTTGGTCATGAAGCCGTTGTGGATAAGGCGCATGCCGTCGCGGTACAGGCCGGTGCCGGTGAGGTAGAAGCCGCGGATGGAGACATCGTCGTCGGTGATACCGTAGTCCGCCGGGCGCACGCCCGCGCTGTAGCGCACGGCGTCGGCTACGCTCGATATGGCCTGGTCGCGGATCTGCGCGGCGCCGATGGTGGAGACCTGCTGCGGCGTCTCGAGCACGGGCACGTCCATCTTGGTGGCGCTGGCGCCGCGCGTGGCGCGGTAGCCTTCCACCGGGCCCCAGGCGGCCTCGCGCTCGGCGGTCACGCGCACGGTGGGCATCTGGGTGTCTGTGGACGACGTGCGGCCCACCGCGGATGCTGGCGCAGACGCGCCTCGGCGCAGCGTGTAGCCGCCGCCGCTGCGGGGCACGGCTTCAAGCCCGCTGCCCGCCAGCAGGCGCGCAAAGCCTTCTTCGACCGCCGCCACGCTGCCCTGCAGGCCGGGGCTGCGCAGGCCTTCGGTCAGCGCCGGCTCGAACGACAGCGTGACGCCCGCCGCGCCGGCATAGCGCGAGAGCGTGGGGCCCAGTGCGCCGGCCGGGATGTCGTAGCTGCGCGGCGACTGGGCGGTGGTGCTGCCCGCGGCAGCGGACTGCGCCCAGGCGGCCGGCGCCGTTGCTGTTGCCGCCGCGGCGATGGCAATGCCCACGCAAAGTACCTGCGCGGCATGGGCCAGCGGGGTGGTACGGGTGCTCAGCGGCTTGCTGCTGCGCAGCAGGTGGTCGTCAACGGGCGCCATGCGCGTCCTCCTCGGGTTCGTTCGGCTAGGGGTTGGAATTGCGGGCGCTGGGGTTGAACTTCAGCGCCTTCCAGACCATGCCGAACGGTTCCCGAAAAAGGGACACGCCTTCTTGACAATATTCTGTGATTTCTTCTTTCAGGGCATGCAGGGACGCATGCGCTGCGCCGCCCCGCCGGTGCGGCATGGGGGCGGGCGTACGTCGTCAGGCCACGGCCATCGCGGGTTCCTGGCGCTGGGGGGCTGGCGCCAGTTGCTCGTCCACCCAGCAGCCGTATTCGGCCGATGCCTGCACCGGCTGCACCACCAGTTGGGGCAGCGTGTAGGGGTGCTGCTTTCTGAGCAAGGCCATCAGCGCGGGCATGGCGCTGTGCGCGGTCTTGCAGGCCACGCGCAGCTCGCGGCATTCCTCCAGGGCACCTTCCCAGTGGAAGTAGGCCGTGATGGGCTCCACCTGCACACAGGCGGCCAGGCGCGCGTGCAGCACCGCATGCGCGAGCCGCTTGGCCTCGGCTTCGGTGGCGACCGTGGTCGTGACCATGAGGATTTCGCGGGGGGCGGCCGCGGCGGTGCCTGGATCGGTCGTCATCATCAACATGCTTGTCTCCCGTGGGGCGCTGTGATGGAGCTGGGTCGGGCAGTCTGCCACAGGCAAGCGTCCAGGTCCAGTAGGCAGCCCCGCGCCGGGGGACAAGACAGGTGCGGCATGCCCTGGCTGGGAGCGGAGGCCGCAAGGGCCCCCCTCGCGCAGCAGGCGCGGGCGCCAGACGGAATGGCCGCGAACCTATCGCGTCAACAGCCACCCCGCCCCCAGGCCGGCGCCGATCACTTGGGGAGCAGGACCTTGTCCACCACGTGGATCACGCCGTTGGACTGGTACACGTCGGCAATCGTCACATTCGCCGTGCCGCCCTTTTCGTCGGTGAGCATGATGGTCTTGCCGCTGGCCTTGGCACTGAGTGTGCCGCCGGCTACCGTCTTGATGCTGGCCATGCCCTTGCCATCGGCAATCATCTTGGACAAGGCCGCAGCATCCCATTTGCCCGCCACCACGTGGTAGGTGAGCACAGTGGTCAGCGTGGCCTTGTTCTCGGGCTTGAGCAAGTTGTCCACTGTGCCGGCGGGCAGTGCCGCAAAGGCTGCGTTGGTCGGCGCGAACACGGTGAAAGGGCCCGGGCCCTTGAGCGTATCAACCAGGCCCGCGGCCTTGACCGCGGCCACCAGCGTGGTGTGGTCCTTGGAGTTCACAGCGTTGTCGATGATGTCCTTGCTGGGCAGCATGGGTGCGCCACCCACCATGACATCAGCGGCCATGGAGGGGACGGCCGCGGCAGCAAGGGCTGCGGCCAGGCCGATGGAAGCGAGGCGGGCATTGAAACGGATGGCGGTCATGAGAATCTCCTGAAGTCGATTGATGGACTGACTGTCTTTCACCGCATGAGAAATGCCACGCGGCTGTCAATCAATACGGCGCTTGCCCGGCATCGGATGCAGCAGCAGAAAAAAATGACCGCGAATACAAAAAATCGCCCTGCGGCGTGGGCCGCAGGGCGATCGATCTGTGGGGGCCGGGCGCTGCCAGGCCCAGCCGTTCATGGCTAGATGGTGCGGCCGAACGGTCCGTCCGATCCCACCTGCACCAGGTTCTTCTCGGTCGCCAATGGCTTCGGATTCTTCTTGGCCGCAGGCTTGGCCGGCACTTCCTCGGCCACGCAGTCCGCGTAGTAGCGCACGTTGCCGTTCTCGTCCTCCACCTCCACCAGGCCGTGGATGTCGGTCTCGAAGCCCGGGCACAGCTTGGCGAATTCGCGGGCGAACTTGAGGTAGTCCACGATCTTCTTGTTGAACACTTCGCCGGGGATCAAGAGCGGAATGCCCGGCGGGTACGGCGTGACCAGGCCCACGGTAATGCGGCCTTCGAGCTGGTCGATCTCCACGCGGTCGGTCTTGCGGTGCGCAATGTGCGCATACGCGTCCGAGGGCTTCATCGCAGGCGTGAGGTCCGACAGGTACATCTCAGTCGTCAGGCGTGCGATGTCGTACTTGGCGTACATCTCGTGCACGTGCTGGCACAGGTCCTGCAGGCCCATGCGCTCATAGCGCTTGTGCTGCTGGCAGAACTCGGGAAGGATGCGCCACATGGGCTGGTTCTTCTCGTAGTCGTCCTTGAACTGCTGCAGCGCGGTGAGCAGCGTGTTCCAGCGCCCCTTGGTGATGCCGATGGTGAACATCACGAAGAAGCTGTACAGGCCGGTCTTCTCGACCACCACGCCGTGCTCGGCCAGGTACTTGGTGACGATGGACGCGGGGATGCCCTTCTTGTCGAACTTGCCGTCCAGGTTCAGGCCAGGCGTGACGATGGTGGACTTGATCGGGTCCAGCATGTTGAAGCCGTCGGCCAGCTGGCCGAAGCCGTGCCACTTGGTGCCGGCCTTCTTCCCCTTGGCGTCGCTGCGGATGATCCAGTCCTCGGCGCGGCCGATGCCTTCATCGACCAGCTTGTCCGGGCCCCAGACCTTGAACCACCAGTCGTTCTTGCCGAAGTCGTCCTCGATCTGGCGCATGGCGCGGCGGAAGTCCAGCGCCTCCAGGATGCTTTCTTCCACCAGCGCGGTGCCGCCGGGCGGCTCCATCATCGCAGCGGCCACATCGCAGCTGGCGATGATGCTGTACTGCGGGCTGGTGCTGGTGTGCATCAGGTAGGCCTCGTTGAAGAGGTGGCGGTCCAGCTTGGCGGTCTGCGAGTCCTGCACCAGCACGTGGCTGGCCTGGCTGATGCCGGCCAGCAGCTTGTGGATGGACTGCGTGGCGTAGGTCACCGAATGCTTGGGGCGCGTGCGCTTCTTGCCCATGGCATGGTAGGTGCCGTAGAAGGGATGGAAGGCGGCGTGCGGCAGCCAGGCTTCGTCGAAGTGCAGGTTGTCCACATAGCCATCGAGCATGCCCTTGATGGTTTCGGTGTTGTAGAGCACGCCGTCGTAGGTCGATTGCGTGAGCGTGAGCACGCGCGGCTTGACCTTCTTGGCATCCACGCCCTTGAGCAGCGGAGTGGCCTTGATCTTGGCCTGGATCGCCTCGGGCTCGAACTCGCTTTGCGGGATGGGGCCGATGATGCCGAAGTGGTTGCGCGTGGGCTTCATGAACACCGGGATGGCCCCAGTCATGATGATGCTGTGCAGGATGGACTTGTGGCAGTTGCGGTCCACCACCACCACGTCGCCCGGGGCCACGGTGTGGTGCCACACCATCTTGTTGGAGGTGGAAGTGCCGTTGGTCACGAAGAAGCAGTGGTCGGCATTGAAGATGCGCGCGGCGTTGCGTTCGCTCTCGCCAATGGCGCCGTTGTGGTCCAGCAGCTGGCCGAGTTCTTCCACCGCGTTGCACACGTCGGCGCGCAGCATGTTCTCGCCGTAGAACTGGTGGTACATCTGGCCCACCGGGCGCTTGAGGAAGGCCACGCCACCCGAGTGGCCGGGGCAGTGCCAGCTGGAGGAGCCGTCTTCGGCGTAGTCCAGCAGCGCCTTGAAGAACGGCGGCTGCACGCCCTCCAGGTAGCTCTTGGCCTCGCGGATGATGTGGCGCGCCACGAACTCCGGCGTGTCCTCGAACATGTGGATGAAGCCGTGCAGCTCGCGCAGGATGTCGTTGGGCAGGTGGCGGCTGGTCTTGGTCTCGCCGTGCACGTAGATCGGCACCTCGGCGTTCTTGCGGCGCACTTCGCCGATGAAGTTGCGCAGGCTCAGCACGATGGGGTCCAGCCCCTCGCCCAGCGTGAACTCCTCGTCGTCGATGGACAGGATGAACGCGCTGGCGCGGCTTTGCTGCTGCGCGAACTGAGACAGGTCACCATAGCTGGTGACACCCACCACCTCGAAACCCTCGGCCTCGATGGCCTGCGCCAGGGCGCGAATGCCCAGGCCCGAGGTGTTCTCGGAACGATAGTCCTCGTCGATGATGATGATGGGAAAACGAAACTTCATGCGCAGCCTCCGTGAAACCGTGCCCTGCCGGCGAGCCAAAAAACGAAATAGGCGCGAAGTGTAAGGAATAAGCTTGTCAGGCCTTTGAACTGGGGGTCTTTTGACCCAGAATGTGGTGGATTAGGAACAACTGGCACACAGATTGTTCAGGATCCGAACAACAAACAACACAGGAGGAGGTCGATATGGCGGAATCCACCATCTGGTGGCTGTTGGCAGGCGGTGTGGTGGTGGCAGAACTGCTCACCGGCACGTTCTACCTGCTCATGCTGGCCGTGGGGCTGTGCGCGGCGGCCCTTGCCGCGCACTTGGGGCTGGCCATGGCGCTGCAGATCGTGACAGCCGCCCTGGTGGGCGGCGGTGCCGTGGTGGCCTGGCACTACGCCAAGCGCAGGCGCCCCGGCGACCCATCGGCCCGTGCCGACCGCAGCGTGAACCTGGACGTGGGCGAGACCCTCATGATCGACAGCTGGAACCCTGATGGCACCAGCCTCGTGAAATACCGGGGCGCCACCTGGACCGCCATCCACCGCCCCGGCGTCACCCCTTCCACCGGCATGCACCGCGTATCGGAACTGGTGGGCAACCGCCTGCTGGTTGATCCCGTCTAATCCCCGTCTGCCCGACGCCTTTCGGCGCCCCCTGCCCCTGCCATCGACACCCTCGTAGGCGGCCGTTTCAAGAGCCCGTGGCGGCCGTCCGGCCACAGATTCTCCGTAAATCAGAAAGGAAGGCTTCCCATGGAAATCGCCATCGTCATCTTCATCATCGCCGTGATCTTCATCGCGCGCTCGGTCAAGGTCGTGCCCCAGCAGAACGCCTGGGTCAAGGAACGCCTGGGCAAGTATGCAGGCACCCTTACCCCGGGGCTGAACTTTCTGGTGCCCTTCGTCGACAAGGTCGCCTACAAGCACAGCTTGAAGGAAATCCCGCTCGACGTGCCCAGCCAGGTCTGCATCACGCGCGACAACACCCAGCTGCAGGTGGACGGCATCCTGTACTTCCAGGTGACCGACCCCATGCGTGCGAGCTACGGCTCGTCCAACTACATCATGGCGGTGACGCAGCTGGCGCAGACCTCGCTGCGCTCCGTGATCGGCAAGCTCGAGCTGGACAAGACCTTCGAGGAGCGCGACATCATCAACGCCCAGGTGGTGCAGGCCATCGACGAGGCGGCCCTGAACTGGGGCGTGAAGGTGCTGCGCTACGAGATCAAGGACCTGACGCCGCCGGCCGAGATCCTGCGCTCCATGCAGGCCCAGATCACCGCCGAGCGCGAGAAGCGCGCGCTGATCGCGGCCTCGGAAGGCCGCCGCCAGGAGCAGATCAACCTCGCCACCGGCGAGCGCGAGGCGTACATCGCCCGCTCCGAGGGTGAAAAGCAGGCCCAGATCAACAACGCCCAGGGCGAGGCCGCCTCCATCACCGCCGTGGCCGAAGCCACGGCCCAGGCCATCGAGCGCGTGGCTGCAGCCATTCGCCAGCCCGGGGGCGAACAGGCCGTGCAGCTCAAGGTCGCCGAGAAGGCCGTGGAGGCCTACGGCAAGGTGGCCGCCGACGCCAACACCACCCTCATCGTGCCCAGCAACATGAGCGAGGTCTCGGCCCTGATCGGCTCGGCCATGAAGATGGTGCAGACGGCGCAAAAGCCCCTGTGATGGCCAGAGAGGTGTGAGAAATGCGGAGTCGGGCAGCATTTTTTTCACCACCCTGCCCTGATCTGCCCAAAACCGCCCAAAGCCATGGCTATAATCGAGGGCTTCGGAGAGGTGGATGAGCGGTTTAAGTCGCACGCCTGGAAAGCGTGTGTGGGCTAATCCCCACCGCGGGTTCGAATCCCGCCCTCTCCGCCAAAGATACAACCCCAAGTGGCTCACGCTGCTTGGGGGTTTTTCTTGGCCGGCGCGCTGACTCAGGCGAACTCGATCCCCCTGCTCGCCAGCCCCACCAGGTCGATGCGCGTGGCGTTGAGATCCAGGTTGCTTGCCAGCACGACCAGGTCGTTGTTCGTAAGGCTGTTGAGCTCCACGTAGTCCGTGATGCCCTTGATTTCCTGTGCGGTTCCCGCGCGGCCCACGAGGTTGGTCCACAGCAGCTGCGCCACCTGGGCCGGTGTCTGCAGGCCCAGTATCTGCAGACCCAGGCCTGCCAGCTGCTGGGTGCTGACGCCGGCATCCAGCAGGCGGATGGCTTCTCCCATCAGCCCCTTGTTGGCCAGCAGGCTGGGGTTGGCCAGTGCGCCGACCAGCTTGGCGGCCTGGCCGGCGTGGCCGTTGCCGGCAACGTCCAGCGCGAGCCGGGTGTCGTTGAAGGTCACCCGCTCCACGTGGGTGAGGTCGAGCATGGAGCCCTCCGTCAGGCGCTGCAGCGTGAAGCTGCCGCCCGGGTTGGCCAGCACATAGGTGTTTGCCAAGGTGGCAGGGAAGACCACCGTGTCGATGCCCACGCCGCCATCCACATACCGGGCCAGGCCCATGATGGGGTGGATGGTGTTGTCGCCCGCATCGCCCGTGACGGTCTCCTCGCGCACGGCATCCACCCGGATCGCCCCGGCGCTGGCCATGCCCTCCAGCAGTTGCGCAGGCGTACGGCCCGCCGCGAGCTGCGGGAAGAAGTTGGCGAACATGGTGGCCACTTCGAGGGCGCTCTTGCCCGCCAGGGTCTGCACGTAGGCGCCTTCGCTCTGCGTGAGATCACGCCCGACCCACTTGGCGGCCAGGTAGGCGACGGCCTCTTCGGCGGCGCTGTGCGCCACGGTGAGGATGGGGCCGGTGTCGAAGTGCACCTGCTCGATGTCCACCAGCCAATCGGAGACTCCGCTGGCGGTGTGCGTGAGCCGGATGCCGGCGCCGTCCAGCACGGCGGTGTAGTCGCTCCGCTTGCCCTCCTGCAGTGCCACGTCGAAACCGGTACCGCCGTTCAGGCGGTCGCTGCCGCTGCCGCCGGAGATGAGGTCGTTGCCATCGCCGCCAAAGACCACGTCGTCACCGGCATCGCCGAAGACCTGGTCATCGCCGCCCTCGCTGCCGATGATGTCCTGGCCGCCGCTGCCGTGGATGACGTCGTCGTCCGGGCCCAGCACGATCCACTGGTCTTCGTCGTCGCCGCTGGCAAAGTTCTGGCCGGCACCGCCGGTCAGGCGCACCTTGCCCGCCACGGCAATGAAGTCGACGTTGTCCACCCGGATGGTGGCGCCCGAGGGCAGCGCGCGCGCGTCGATGATGACGGCCTGCTTGCCGTCGCCGGAAAACGCGCTGCCGTTGATCACCAGCGGCACGTTGGGATTGAAGCCCGCTCCTGCCGTGGGGGTGATGACGTGCACGGTCAGCGCCTCGCCAGGGGCCATGCTGGCATAGAACACCTTGCCGGCATTGGTGAGCTGCCCGTTGGCGCCCGAGACACGCTCGATGCGCAAGCCCAGCTCGGCCAGCGCAGCGGCCCCGGAGGTCGCCGAGCCCAGGCCTTCGGCCTTCAGCCCCACACCGGTGGGCACGCTCACCGACAGGATGGGATGCCCATCCGCCGCCTTGACGATGGGGATGTCGGCCAGCAGGGTGGAGGTACCGGGGGTATCGACGCGCCCGGGCTCCACCACGGGCACGGTGAGGACGGTGGCGCCGCTCTCTCCCGGGGCGGTGGTGATGGGCACACCGTCGACGGTGCTCGGGGTGCCCCCGCCCCCGCCGCCTCCCCCGCCACCCCCACCCCCCGGGGATGGCGAGGAGCCCACCGCCACCACCAGCGGGGTGGCGGCCGCACTGGTGTTGCCGGCAGCATCGGTGAGCAGGTTGGCAGCCACCGTGACGTTGATCGGCGTGGTGCTGTTCGCCAGGGGCGTGAGGGTCGCCGTGTAGGTGGTGCCGCTGCCGCTGAAGTTGCCCAGCGTGCCGCCGGTGACCGCGATGTCGCCCAGGCTCAGCACGCCTGGATCGCTGAGGGTGAACGTCACCGTCACGCTCTGGCCCGGAGCCACCGTGCTGCTGTTGCTGGTGATGGTAATCGTCGGTGCCGTCGTGTCCAGGGTGTAGGTCTGCGTGTGCTCGGTGCTGAAGTTGCCCGCCAGGTCCGCCACCCGCACGCGCAAGCTGTGGGTACCGCTCTGAAGAGACAGCCCGGGCATGGTCCAGGTGGTACCGCTGACGTTGGCAGTGTTCCAGGAGGTGCCGTTGTCGACCGACACGTTGACCAGTTCGTCGGCGGCCAGTGGCGCGCTCAGCGTGCCGCTGAGGGCCTGTGACGGGTTGTTGGTGATCAGGTCCGACATGCTGGTGCCACCGTCGTTGGAGAACTGCACCCCGCCGTTGGCGGTGGTGACAGGTGCCACGGTGTCGACCTGGAGCGAGGGAATGCTGCCGGGAGCGCCGGCATTGCCCGCAAGATCGGTGTAAGCGCCAGTCACGGAAATGGTCGCATTGCCGGACGCAACCCCGGCCGTCGGTGTGAAGGTGGCGGTGTAGATCTTGGGGTCGCTCGTGGCGGTCAGCGGTCCGAGGGTGCCGCCCGTGAACGCAATGTCCGAGGCCGTGAACCCGCTCGGCGCCTCCGAGAAGGCGAAGGTGATGACCGCCGGCGCCACGCTGCTGGCGGTGGTGACGTTGCTGGTGATGGTCACCGTCGGCGTGGTCTGCTGGTAGGCGTAGGCATTGGCCGTTTCCGGACTGTGGAAGCCCCCGCCATCGACGACCCGCACGCGCAGCACGCCGCTGCCTGTCAGGGTATGGCCCAGCGACCAGGTGGTGCCTATGGTGGCCGCAGGCATCCAGTTGGCACCGTCGTCGAAGGAGACCTCCACCGACTCGCCGGCCGCCAGCGACTGCGACAGGTTGCCGCTCACGGTCTGCGCCGCAATCGACGTGATCAGGTCGGTGTTGCTGGCCCCGTTGTCGTTGGAGAACGTCGGCGTGCCCACCGGGGCGGCGACCGGGCTCAGCGTGTTGAAGCTGATGCCCGACAGCGTGTCGGTACCGCCGCCATTGCCGGCGGCATCGCTGTACAGGCCGGGTGCCACGGTGATGCTGGCGCTGCCGGAGGCGGTGCCGGGCGTGGGCGTGAACACGGCCGTGTACACCAGTTGGTTGGAGGTGACGGTGAAGCCGCTCAGGGTGCCGCCGGTCACCGCCACGTCGCCCACCGCGAAGCCGACGGGTGCCTCGCGGAAGGTGAAGGTGATCAGCGCCGTGTCGCCCATGCCGATCTGCGTCTTGTCGCTGGTGATGGCCAGGGTCGGCGCCTGGGCGTCGATGGTGATGGTCGGCGAGCTGGCGCCCGGCCCGGCGTTGCCGGCGGCGTCGGTGAACGCCCCGGCCGCCAGCGTCACGCCGCTGGCACCGTTGAAGCCCGCGGTCGGTGTGAACAAGGCGCTGTAGACGAGCGGGTTGGCCGTCACGCCGAAACCCGAGATGGTGCCGCCGGTCAACGCCAGGTCGGCCTGGGTGAAACCCTGCGGCGCCTCGGTGAAGGTGAAGGTGAGCGTGGCACTGTCTCCGGCCTTGAGCGCCGTCGGGTTGCTGGTGATGCTGACGCCGGGCGCCGTGGTGTCCAGCGCATACAGGGACGATGACGCCGGGCCGATGTTGCCGGCGGCGTCGGTCACGCGCACCTGCAGCGTGCCGCCGCCGGTCAGCGTGCGCGGCGCCAGGGCCCAGGCATTGCTGCCGGCCACTGCGGTGGCGCCGATCCAGGTGGAGCCATTGTCCAGCGACACCTGCACCGACTCGCCGGCCACCAGGTTGGCGCTCAGCGTGCCGGTGATGGTCTGCAGCGCGGTGCTGGTGATCCGGTCGCCGGCAATGCCGGTGTCGGCGGAAAACACCACCGTCGCACCCGTGGTGGTGGGCGCCTGGGTGCTGTAGGTGATCGGCGTGACCGCGGCCGCCGGGCCGGGGTTGCCGGCCGCATCGAAGTAGGCGCCGCTTGCCACGCTGATGGTGGCGCTGCCGCTGCTGCCCGCAGTGGGGGTGAAGATGGCGGTGTACACCAGCGGGTTGGCGGTCTGGCCGAAACCGCTGAGCACGCCGCCGGTGACGCTGACGTCGCCGATGCCGAAACCGGACGGCGCTTCGCTGAAGGTGAAGCTGATGGTGGCCTGCTCCCCTACCCGCAGGCTGGCCGCGCTGCTGGTGATCTGCAGGCTGGGGGCCATGGTGTCCACCGTGATCAGCGGCGAGCTGACAGCGCTGCCCGCATTGCCGGCGAGGTCGGTGTACATGCCCTGCGCCAGTGTCACGCTGGCGCTGGCACCGGACAGGCCCGCGGTGGGTGTCAGCACCACGGTGTACACCAGCGGGTTGGCGGTGGCGGTGAATCCACTCAGCGTGCCGTTGACGGCAACCAGGTCGCCCACAGTGAATCCGCTCGGCGCGTAGATTTAGGTGTAGGTCAGTGTGGCCGAATCGCCGGCCTTGAGCTCGGTGGCGCTGCTGGTGACGGCCATCGTCGGCGCCAGCAGGTCCAGCACATAGCCGGCCGAGAACACCGGGCCGGCATTGTTGGCGGTATCGACCACGCGCACCTGCACGGAGCCGCTGCCCGAGAGCGATTGCGGTGCGAGCGTCCATTGGGTGGGGCTGGCCGTCTGCGCGGTCAGCCAGGTGCCGCCGTTGTTGAGCGACACCTCCACATGCTGCCCGGCGGTCAGCGGTGCGTCGAGCGTGCCGCTGACCACCTGCGTTGCCGCGTTGGTGACCAGGTCCGTGCTGCTCGCGCCATAGTCGGCCGAGAACGACACCGAGGCGCCACTGGTGGTCGGCGCCACAGTGTTGACGGCAATGGGCGGGCTGCTGACCGCCGCGCCGGCGTTGCCGGCCGCGTCCAGGTACAGGCCCGCGGCCACGCTGACCTGCGCATTCGCGCCAGCGACGCCCGCCGCCGGGGTGAAGGTGGCGGTGTAGACCAGTTGGTCGGCACTGGCGACGAGGTTGCTCAGCGTGCCATTGGTGGCCGTGACGTCCCCCAGCGTGAACCCGGTCGGTACGTCGCTGAAGGTGAAAGTGATTGTGGCGCTCTGCCCCACGCCCAGCGTGCTGGCGTTGCTGGTTATGGCCAGCGTCGGCGCCTGGGTGTCGACGCCGATGCCCGTGACTTGGCCGCCGGTGCCGGCGTTGCCCGCGGCGTCCGCGTACAGCCCATTGCCGAGGGTGACGCTGGCGTTGCCGCCAAAGCCCGGCGTCGGCGTCAGCACCACGGTGTAGACCAGCGGATTGGCGGTGGCGGTGAAGCCGCTCAGCGTGCCGCCGGTGGCGATGAGGTCGCCCAGGGTGAAGCCGGCCGGCGCCTCGGTGAAGGTGAAGGTGATGGTGGCCGACTGGCCGGCGCGCAGGCTGGATGCGTCGCTGGCCATGGTCACCGTGGGCGCCGTGGTGTCCAGCACGTAGGTGTAGTTGGTGATGGGTCCGTGGTTGCTGGCGTTGTCGCTCACGCGCACGCGTACCTGCACGTTGCCGCTGCCGGCAACCAGGGTCTGGTCCGCCAGCGACCAGCTGGTGCCGCCCGCGGGAGCAGAGGCTGCCTGCCAGGTGCTGCCGTTGTCGAGCGAGACCTCCACCACCTCGCCCGCCCCCAGCGTGCCGCCGCTCAAGGTGCCGGCGATGGTCTGGGTTGCGGTGCGCGTGATCAGGTCGGTGCTGCTGCTGCCCGTGTCAGCCGAGAACTGCAGGCTGCCGCTGACCACGCTCGGGGCCTGCGTATCGATATCGATCGACGGGCCCATGGCGGCGACGCCGGCATTGCCGACCAGGTCGGCAAAGGCGCCTGCCGCCACGCTGACCACGGCAGTTCCGCTGGCCACATTGGGCGCCGGCGTGAGCACGGCGGTATAGACCAGCGGGTTGGCCGTCTGCACCAGGTTGCCCAGGCTGCCGTTGGTGGCACTGATGTCGCCCAGCGTGAACGATGCGGGCGCCTCGCTGAAGGTGAAGGTGATCAGCGCCGTCGCGCTGGCGTTGAGCGAGCTGACGCTGCTGGTGATGGCCAGGGTAGGCGCCACGGTGTCGATGGTGATGGGCACCAGGCTGCCCCCTACCCCCGGGTTGCCCAGCGAGTCGGTGAACAGGCCGGACGCCACGCTGATGGTCCCGCTGTCCTGGGTGACGCCCGCGCCCGGTGTGAACAGGGCGGTATAGACCAGCGGATCGGCAGTGACGCCGAAGCCGCTCAGCGTGCCGCCACCGACCACGATGTCGTTCGTGGCAAAGCCGGTCGGCGCGCTGCTGAACCGGAAGGTGATGCTGGCCGTCTGGCCGGCCTTGAGCATGCCGACATCGCTGGTGATGGAGATGCCCGGCGCCACCGTGGCATAGCTGATGGCCGGCACCGCGGCCGCACCGCCGAGGTTGCCGGCGATGTCGGTGTAGGCACCGGCCGCCACCGTCACGGTGCCGGTGCCGGCCGCCTGGCCCGCCGTGGGCGTGAACACGGCCGTGTAGGCCAGCGGGTTGGCCGTCGCGACAAGGCCTGACAGGATGCCGCCGCTGGCACTGACGCTGGCTGCAGAAAAGCCCGCGGGCGCCTCGCTGAAGGTGAAGGTGATGAGCGCCGTCTCGGCGCTGTTGAGCGTGGACTTGCTGCTGCTAATCTGCAACGTGGGCGTGCTCTGGTCCAGCGTGTAGGCAAAGCCCGTGGCAGGGCCGTGGTTTCCGGCCGAATCGCTCACGCGCACCTGGACTTGCTGGCCGGTGCCGGGGGTGAGGGTCTGGCCGGTCAGCGTCCAGCCGTTGCTGCCCGCCAGGGAGGTCGCCAAGATCCAGGTGGTGCCGCTGTCGAGCGAGACCTGCACCGTCTCGCCGGCCGCGAGGTTGGCGCTCAGCGTGCCGCTGATGGTCTGCGCCGCGACGTTGGTGACCAGGTCTGTGGTGCTGCCGCTGTCGCTGGAGAACGCCACCGTCGCGCCGCCGGTGGTGGGAACCAGGGTGTCGACACTGATGGCCGGCAGCGATGCGGCCAGGCCGCTGTTGCCGGCGCTGTCGGTGTAGCTGCCGGCGTTCAGGGTCACCACGCCGCTGCCGCCGCTCACCCCGGTGTTGGGCGTGAACACGACGGTGTAGACCAGCGGGTTGGCCGTGGCGGCAAAACTGCTGAGCGTGCCGCCGCTGGCGCTGAGGTCGCCGATGGCGAAGCCGAGCGGCGCCTCGCTGAAGGCGAAGGTGATGAGCGCCGTCTCGCCGGCCTTGAGCGCGGGGGTGTTCGCGCTGACGGCGGCCGTGGGCGACGTGGTGTCCAGCACATAGGCCTGCGACAGGGTCGGTCCGTGGTTGCCAGCGGCATCGGTCACGCGCACCTGCAGCACATTGTTGCCGGGCAGCAGGGTGTGGCCGGCCAGCGTCCAGGCGGTGCCGACCAGGTTGGCCGTGGTCCAGTTCATGCCGCCATCGAGCGACACTTCGACGTACTCGCCGCTGCCAGGTGCCGCGGCCAGGGTGCCGGTGATGGTCTGGGAGGCCGAGCTGGTTACCAGGTCGGTGGGGCTCGCGCCGTTGTCGTTGGAAAACACCACGGTGCTGGCGGCTGCCGTCGGGGCCCGGGTGTCGATGGCCAGCGCCGGTGTCTGCGCTGCGGCGGAGGTGTTGCCGGCGGCATCGGTGAAGGCGCCCGCGGCGATGGAGATGCCGGCACTGATGTTCTGGATGCCGGGCGTGGGCGTGAAGGTGGCCGTGTAGACCAGCGGATTGCCGGTGACCGCCAGGCCGCTCAGGGTGCCGCCGGTGGTGAGCACGTCGCTGCTGGTGAAGTCGATCGGCGGCTTGCTGAAGGTGAAGGTGATCAACGCCGTCTCGTCGGCCTTGACCGCGGGCGTGCTGCTGGTGATGTCCACCGTCAGCGCCACCGTGTCGATGGCGATGGGCAGCGAGGTGGCACCAGAGCCGCTGTTGCCGAACACGTCGGTGTATGTGCCATTGCCCACCCCGATGGTGGCGCTGGCATTGGCCAGGCCGGCGGTGGGGGTGAAGCTGGCCGTGTACACCATCGGGTCGGAGGTGACGGTGAAGCCGCTCAGCGTGCCGTTGGCGTAGGTCACGTCAGCAGCCGTGAAGCCGGTGGGCGGAGCGCTGAAGGTGAAGGTGATGAGCGCGGTCTCGCCCGCGGTCAATGTGCTGTCGTTGCTGGTGATGGCCAGCGTGGGCGCGGTGGTGTTGACGGCGATCGTCGCCGGCGTGCTGGCCTGGCCATTGTTCCCGGCGCTGTCGGTGAAGCCTGCGCTGTTGACCGCAATGCTGGCGGTGACGCCCGCCTGGCCGATGGTGGGCGTGAATGTGGCGGTGTAGACCAGCGGGTTGGCGGTGGCCGTGATCCCGCTCACGCTCCCGCCGGTGACGCTGAGCGAAGATGTGGTGAAGTTGCTCGGTGCCTCGCTGAAGGTGAAGGTCAGGGTCGCGGTCTGGCCCGCATTCACCGCGGCGACGTTGCTGGCCACCGCCACGGAGGGCGCCGTGGTGTCGAGCACGTAGAGAGCGCTGAAGGCGGGGCCATGGTTGCCGGCGGCATCGCCCACGCGCACCTGCAACGTGTTGTTGCCGGCCAGGGTGGCGCCTGCCAGGGCCCAACTGGTGCTGCCGGCAGAAGCGCTGGCATTCACCCAGGTGCTGCCGTTGTCCAGCGAGACCTGGACCACTTCGCCCGCCGCCAGCGCGGCGCTGAGCGTGCCGCTGAGGTTCTGGGTGGCGATGTTGGTGACCAGGTCGGAGCTGCTGGCGCCGGAGTCGGCCGAGAACGCGACCGTGGCTCCGGTGGTGGTGGGCGCCAGCGTGCCGATGCTGATCGCCGGGGTGGTGCCGGCCTGGCCGCTGTTGCCGATGGTGTCGGTGTAGCTGCCCGCCGCGACCGTGATGCTGGCCGTGCCGTTGGGCACACCGGCGGTCGGAGTGAAGACGCCGGTGTACACCAACGGATCGCCGGTGACGGCAAGGCCGCTCAGGCTGCCGCCCGTGACGTTGACGTCGGCAGCGGTGAAGCCGACTGGCACCTCGCTGAAGGTGAAGCTGATGGTGGCGGTCTCGCCGATCTTCAGCGCCGGGGTGCTGCTGGTGATCGCCACCGTGGGCGCGCGGGTGTCGATCTGGATCACCGGGGTGGCACCGGCACCGCCCGGCACGCTGGCGGCATCGGTGTAGCTGCCGCCGGTCACGGTGATCGAGGCCGCGGCACTCACGTCGGCGGCCGGGGTGAAGACGGCCGTGTAGACCAAGGGATTGCCGGTGCTGGTGAGGCCGCTGATGCTGCCCCCGGTGGCCACGACGTCGCTGGCGGTGAAGCCGGTGGGCGCACTGCTGAAGGTGAAGCTGATGTTGGCCGTTTCGCCGCTCTTGAGCGTGCCCACATCGCTGGTGATCAATACGCTCGGGCCCACCGTGCTGATGGTGATGGTGCCCGAGGCAGCCCCGCCACCGCTGTTGCCCGCCAGGTCGGTGTAGCTGCCCGCCGTGAGCGAGACGCCGCCCGGCACGCCGCTCTGTCCGGCGCCCGGTGTCAGCTCCACGGTGTAGATGTGGGGGTCGGCCGTGGCCTTGAGGTTGCCCAGCGTGCCGCCCACGGCACTCAGGTCGCCCAGTGCAAACCCGCTGGGCGCCTCGCTGAAGGTGACGGTGACCAGCGCCAGCTCACCGCTCTTGAGCATGCTGGTGTTGCTGCTCAGCGAGGCCGTGGGGGCGGTGGTATCGAGCACGAAGGCGCTGCCGGCCGCGGTGCCGGCATTGCCCGCGGCATCGACCACGCGCACCTGCAGGGTGCCGCTGCCGGTGAGGGTCTGCCCGGCCAGGCTCCAGGCATTGCTGCCAACGCTGGCGCTGGCCGTGGTCCAGGTGCTGCCGTTGTTGAGCGACACCTCCACGTGCTCGCTTGCTGCCAGGTTGGCGCCGAGCGTCCCGCTGATGGTCTGCGCAGCCACGTTGGTGACCAGGTCGCTGCCGCTGGCGCCCGAATCGCCAGAGAAGGCAACGCTGCCCCCGGTGGTGGTGGGCGCGGTGGTATCGAGCGCATAGTTCTTGGTGAGCGGCGCGCTGCTGCCGCCCGCGTTGGCTACGCGCACCTGCAGGGTGCCGGTGCCGCTCAGGGTCTGGCCGGCCAGTTGCCAGGTGGTGGCACCGACAGCCGCCGTGGCGGTGGTCCAGGTGGTGCCGTTGTCCAGCGAGACTTCGACCCGCTCCCCGCTGGCCAGGCCGGAGCTGAGCGTGCCGGAGATCGTCTGCGCGGCCACGTTGGTGACCAGGTCGGTGGCGCTGACGCCGGTGTCGGCCGAGAACGCCACCGTCACCGCGGTCGTGCTGCTGGGGGTGGCCGCCACCACCGTGGTGGCGCTGTTGTTGACGATGGTGCTGCCGTCGTTGATGCTGACCGTGAAGGTGGTGGTGGCGTTCTGCCCGGCGGCGGCCTGGAACACCAGCGCCTGCAGCGCCGCCTGGGCGGCACCGGGTGCCGTCGCCGCATGGGAGTAGCTCAGGCCGCCATCGGAGGTGGAGAAGCCCGAGGCGCTGAGCGAGGCCGCGGTGAAAGCCCCCTTGGAGGCACTGTCCAGCGTGATGGTGACGATGACCGATGCCCCGACATCCGGATCGCTCAGCGTGACGCCGCTGAACGGATGCAAAGTGCCGCCGGCGGTCACGCTCTGGGCCGCAGCGGTGCCGCCCAGCACCGGTGCATCGTTGACCGAGGTGGCCGTGACCACGGTGGCGGTGTTGGCCGCGCTGGCCGCGCCGTTGCTGTCGGTGGCGGTCAGCGAGAAGGTGGTGGCGACGTTGACGCCCACTGCCGCCTGGTTGGCCGTGGGCGTGAACGTGAGCGCGCGCAGCTGGGCCGTGAGCGCCGCCGGCGTGGCGGCGCTCCGCGTGTAGCTGCCATTGCTGCCCGACAGGCCGGCACCGCTGAGCGTGCCGTTGGCGCCGTTGAAGCCGATGGCCAGACTGACATTGTCGCCGTTGACATCGGCCACGGTGACGCCGGAGAAGGGCGTGATGGCCGCATTGTCGCCCGTGCTGGCCGTGGCCGTCCCGGTGATGGTGGGCGCGGCATTGGCGGCATTGGTCACCACCACCGCAGCACCCGCCACCGAGGTATCGGCGTTGCCGACGACGCTGTTCCAGTCGTCACCGGCCGAGAGCTGGTCGGTGGTGCCCCCGGCCGAGGCCGCGCCCCTCTTGTGGAGCAGGGCCGCGACCGCTGCCACGTCGGCGCCCGACAGCGTGACCGAGAACGAGGTGGCGCTGGTGACTTCGACGTTGCCGGTGGTGCTCAGGGTGCGCGTCGCCCCGCCCTCCCCGCGCAGGACCAGCTTGGAGACGGTGATGTCGTTGCCCGCGCCGGGCATGCTCACCAGGTTGCTGCCCGTCACCGTCAGCACGTGGGTGCTGGAGTCGTAGGTGGCCGAGGTGATGGTCGGCAGCAGCAGGTTGCCGACCGTGATCGGGTTGCCGGTCAGGTCCACCGGGGCGCTGGTGTTGGTGACCCAGCCGGCGGCCGCAGCCAGGTTGAAGGTGGTACCGTCCACGGCGCTGGTGCCCGCCTTGTTGAGCAGGCCGCTCAAGGCCTGCTTGTCGGCCGCGTTCAGCGTGATCTCCACCGATGACGTGCCGGCGGCGGCAGCGACTGCCGTGGTCAGCGTGTAGCTGCCGCCCTGGCCGCTGAGGGTGATCTTGGTAGGGTCGATGGGTTCGCCGTTGACCAGGTTCGCTGCGCTGATGGTCAGCGTGCCCGTGCCGGCGTTGTAGGCAGCCGAGGTGACGGACGGCGTGGCCCGGCCATTGGCCACCTGCACGTCGTCGATGGCCACCTCGAAGCCCAGCGGATTGACGATGCGTACGCCGTAGATGCCCTTGAAGTTGGCCATCGAAGCGAAGTTGAGCAGGCCGTACTCGTTGACCAGCAGACTGGTCAGCGACACGCCGACGCCGGTGGGCTGGTAGTTCGCGTCCAGCGCATACACCGTGAACACCACGGTCCCCAGCAGGTTGCCGACCAGGCTGCCGCTGCCCAGCTTGAGGCTGACCATGTCGAACACGCCGCTGTTCGCGCGCAGGTCCACATAGCTGACCGGCGAAAGAAGCGAACCGTTGACGGTGAGCCGGTCGTCGCTGAGCGGAATGCCGGCTAGGCCGGCCCCATTGACGTTGACCGCCGAAATGCCGCCGCCGTTGCTGCTTCGGGCGTAGAGGTCGAGCCCCGTCCCCAGGATGTTGGCTGCATTCACCACGGCACCGGCCGCCAGGCCCGTGGTGTTGATCAGCGTGACGTTGCTGCTGGTGCTGAAATTGATGGTGCCGGCGGCGCCGTTGTTCACCAGCGGCAGCGTGTGGGCATAGTCCAGTTGCGCCTGTGCGCCCAGCGCGCTCGCGGCTTCGATGCTGCCGGTGCTGCGCTCCAGGTCCCAGTCGGCACCCAGCAGCAGGCTGCCGGTGGTGTCGGTGGACGCAGCCACGTCGGCACCCGTGGCCAGCGCCAGCGCATCGATGAAGGCCTGCCCGCGGCCACCGGCGGCCACGTCGCAGCCATAGAGCAGCAGGTCGCCGTCGGCGCCCAGTGCCGTGCCCCAGTCCTTCAACGCATCCCGGTAGGTGTCCACCGCGGTGCGGTCCAGCAGCGTGCTGCCGAGGCGGATGGCGCCCTCGGCACCGTGGGACACGATCTGCACGCTGTCCAGGTCTTCGTACTGGCGCAGGACCGCGGCTATCTGCTCGACCCCGTCCGCGGATGCATCCAGCCATACCACCCGGGTGTCGGATTGCACGGAGGCTGCCAGGGCCTGTGCATCGAGTACGCTGCTGTCGATGAAGACGACATTGCGGATGGAAGAGGACAAAGCGGAAGGCGCAGTACGGGTGGTGTCTGTAGTCATTGCAGTGGGCAGGGCGGTGCGGACACCGGCCCTGTGTTGTTGAACAAAGAAACTTCCCTGGCCCGGATGGCCTCCCTGCGCCGTGATCAGCACACACCGAGTTGCCGCTGAACGTGCGCAGATGCGGATGCCGGGCTCTTGTACCCACCTGCTCCCTGTGACTGATCACCGTCACTTTTTTTAAAAATAGAGGAAACCCAAGACAACTGTCAAAGGTGAAATTGCCATGCGCGGCGGGTGCGGCGCACCGTTACATCCAGGCGCTGGAAGGGGAGATTTGCAAGCGCGCGGGCGGGGGATTTCGAGCGCTCATGCCAAACACTGGTGCTGGCCTTGCGCCCACCAGAGAGGTGACTGTGTGTCACGTTTTTAAATTAATCGAAACGGGTTGCGAATGTCAAAGATCAAATTGCCACCCGGCCCCGCGTTGCCAACCCTTACATCTGCCCTGCCGTTCCCAGCACGCACCAGGGCCACGGGTCACGGCATCGAGGCCGCCCTTGTTCAGCAGGGCCAGGCCCGAGGGTGCTCCGGCTATCGCCTGGGTGCACCAGGGTGGTGGTGATCTGCACGATGTGGCCGCTGCCCTGGCGCAGCATGTGGGGCAGAACATGCTGCATGGTGTGGAAGAAACCAGCCAGGTTGGCGTCCACCACGTTAGTGAACTCTTCGGCGGTGTACTCGGTGAACGGCTTGCCCAGGAAAATGCCGGCGTTGTTGACCAGCGTGTCGATGCGGCCGAAGCGCGCAAGCGCGACGGCCACCAGGCGCTCGGCGGCCGATCGATCGCGCACATCGCCCGCGATGGACAGCACGCCTGAGTCCATGGACAGCGCCATGCTGCGCGAAGTGGCGACCACGGCATGGCCGTGCCGGCGGTAGGCGGCGACGATGCCGGCACCGATGCCTTGCGATGCGCCCTTGACGATGGGGACCTTCCAGGGCCGGCGGTGCATTGATGCGCACCAGCCCGCCTGTCGCAGTGCGCCTGGGCCGGCCCGGCGATGGCGACCTGATCGCCAAGCGCGCAGGCCGCATGGCCTTTGGCTTCCATGGCACAAGCCAACGCTGCAAGGAGGTCGAAGAGGGCCTGCCACCGGTGTTCATCAGCTTCGACGAGCAGCATGCGGGCATGCCCGAATCGAGCTGGCTGGTGCAGCAGTTTCCGCGTGCGCGCCTGGCCTTGCGGGCCGAGAACCAGGTGCTGCAGGCCACCGCCGCGCGGGCCGGTGCGGGCATCGCCCTGCTGCCGCACCACATCGGCAGGCAGGTGCCCGAACTGCAGCCGTGCCCACTGCCCCCGGTGCCACCGGCGCGCGAAATCTTCGTGCGGTTTCGCGGGCAGTACCGGCACGCGGGTCCGATCCGCGCCGTGGTGCAGCACCTGCTCGACGCCTTCCGCGAAAACCGCGCCCTGTTCGCTGCTGAGCCTGCGTGGGCAGGCCCGGGCGACCATCTCTTTCGGAGATATGAAGCTCGCCAATCCATATGCATTTTGCGTAGTAACCCCCGGCGGTGCAGGCCGGCAGCGGTGCAACCATCTCGCCACCCCCACAACGAAAGCGAGACATCCATGGGTTCCCCCGCCATCACGCAGCCCTGCCCCGCCGGCACGACCGACAGCCTCGCGGACGCGACCTACCGCAAGGTCGGCTGGCGCCTGCTGCCGCTGCTCTTCCTGTGCTACATCGTGGCCTACCTGGACCGTGTGAACGTGGGCTTTGCCAAGCTGCAGATGCAAAGCGACCTGCAGTTCAGCGAGGCGGTCTACGGTCTGGGCGCCGGTATCTTCTTCCTCGGCTATTTCCTCTTCGAGGTGCCCAGCAACGTGGTGCTGCACCGCGTGGGCGCGCGCCGCTGGATCGCACGCATCATGGTCACCTGGGGCCTGCTGTCGGCGGGCACCATGTTAGTGAGCTCGCCCACCTCGTTCTACGCGGTCCGCTTCCTGCTGGGCGCTGCCGAGGCGGGTTTCTTTCCCGGCATCATCCTGTACCTCACCTACTGGTACCCCGCGGCACGACGCGGCAAGGCGACCTCGCTGTTCCTCGCGGCGATCCCGTTCGCGGGCATCCTGGGCGGGCCGGTGTCTGGCTGGATCCTGCAGGGCATGGGCGGCGTGAACGGCTGGGCCGGGTGGCAGTGGCTGTTCCTGCTGCAGGGGCTGCCTACCGTGGCGCTGGGCCTGGTGGTGTGGCGCTACCTCGACGACCGCGTGAAGGACGCGCGCTGGCTCACCCCGGCCGAGCGCTCGCTGATCGCCCGCGAGATCGCGGCCGAGGATGCCGGCAAGCCCGAGCCCAAGGTCCTGGCCGTGCTCTCCAACCCGCGCGTCTGGCTGCTGGCACTGGTGTACTTTGCCTTTGTCTCGGGCCTCTACGGCATCTCGTTCTGGCTGCCCAGCATCATCAAGGCCATGGGGATCAGCGGCGCGCTGGACATCGGCCTGGTCAGCGCCATCCCCTGGACCTTCGGCGTCGTGGCCATGTACCTGGCCGCCCGCAGTGCAGACCGGCGGCTTGAATACCGCTGGCACAGCGCGATTGCTGCGGTGGTGGGCGCGGCCGGGCTGATCCTGAGCGTGGCTTTCCATGGCAACGCTGTGTGGGCGATGGCGGGGATCACGCTGGCCACCATGGGCATCATGGCCACCCTGCCCGTGTTCTGGGGCATGCCCACGGCCTTTCTGGGCGGTGCGGCGGCTGCGGCGGGCATTGCCTTCATCAACTCCTTCGGCAACCTTTCGGGCTTTTCCGCGCCCTACCTGATCGGCGTGATCAAGGACGCGACCCAGAGCACCGACGCGGGCCTGCACATGCTGGCCGCCCTGCTGGTGCTCGGCGCGGTGCTGGTGCTGTTCGTCAGGCCCGAGAAGCCATCGCCCACGCGCTGACGCCTCGGCGCTGCCCGCAGCGCCCCTCCTCCCATCCAGTAAGAGTCTTCGCATGCTTGCGGAACTGAGACACCCTGCGAGCGCGCAACGCCGCGCGCCCTCCTCGGAACTGATCGCGCGCTTGCGCCAGCGCTTTGGTGATCGCTGCTCCACCAGCCAGGCCGTGCTGCTGCAGCACGGCACGGACGAATCGGCCTACCTGCCCCAGCCGCCCGACGCCGTGGTCTACGTGCACAGCACCGAGGAAGTGGCCTTTGTCGTGCAGGCCTGTGCGCGCGAGCGCGTGCCCATCATCGGCTTCGGCGTGGGCTCCTCGGTCGAAGGGCACTTGCTGGCCGTCGAGGGCGGCGTCTGCGTGGATTTCTCGCAGATGAACCAGGTGCTCGCGATTCGCCCCGGC
>NZ_JBKDTZ010000073.1:0-48219 GCF_046339755.1 Acidovorax sp.
GGCCAGCTCGCACCTGCCGAACCGCCTCCAGTTTGAACTCCCGCGTGTACTGCGCACGCACTTGCTTGTCACTCATTGCTCAACTCCTTGTCGGTATTTTCAACAAGGGTTAAGAACTCCACTTTTCAGGGGCAACCTCACGCCCGAGCCCGACGATTGGCTTGACTCCACGCCGACGCCGGTGGGCAGTCCGATCTGCAAGACTGGCTCACCGCCTACCGTGGCCAGCGGAATGTCGGCGAGGTGGCTGCTGCCGCTGCCAGGCGTATCTGTGCGATTGCTCGCTATCGGGGCTACGGTTTGCGTCGTAGTGGTGCTTCCATCGGTGTGGGTCGTTGTCGTCGTCGTTACCGAAGTGCCATCCACCGTGGTCTGGGCAGGAGGTGTCGTGGTGCCGCCGCCGCTTGCTGGCGCTGCCGCGGTAGTGAAGTTGTAGGTGGTGTCATCGTTCACCGCGTTGACGGTGTTGCCTGCCAGGTCCTTGAGCGCATTGGCGCCCCAAATCACGGAGTAGGCCGTGGATCCAGACAGGTCCGAGTCCGGGGTGATGACGAGCTGGCCGCTGCCGTTGATAGAGACCGTGGCGGACACCGGGTCGTGCGTGCCGACTTCGCGCAGTGTCACCGATGTCAGGACGCTGTTGACGGCGTCCAGGGGCTCACTGAAGGGGAGCACGATAGCGGCCGATGCCGAGAAGCCGGTGGCGTTGTCTGCAGGGGTCCCGGCAGAGGGGTTTGCAACTGGCGCCTGGTTGTCCACGGTCGCATTCGTGGTGTCCGACCGCGGCCGGACATTGCCAGCGTTGTCGGTGACCTTGAACGAAACGTTCGCGTTGGAGCTGGTGATGGTGCCGGGAATGATCGTATGGACTGCTGTCCAACTGCCGCCCAGATTCAGCGCCGCGACCGACGACCCACCGCCGAACGCAGAGAAGTCCACGGTGACGGCGGAGATGGTATCGACGTTGTTGTCGCCTGTGCCCGTGTCGTTCCAGGTAGCAAAGATCGTGTCACCGATCTTGAAGGCGCCACCAGTTCCCGTACCGCCGGTGATCGACAGATGCGCATCGGAAACGATGGGGGCGATGTTGTCGACGGTGGCGTTGCTGGTATCGGCAACCGTGGTGGTGCCCGCAGCGTTCGACGCACTCACACTGACGTTGCGGGCGGTGGTGTCAATGATCCCGCCCACGATGGTGTAGGAGGCAGTCCAGACGCCGCTGACTTCCGTGGCCACGACAGCAGCGCCCCCACCGAACTGGGAGAGGTCCACCGTAACGCCGGTGATGCCCGGGTTGTTGTCGCCTGCCGCCGAGTTGTTCCAGGTGGCCGTCACGGTATCGCCCGTCTTGAAAGCCCCGCCAGTACCGGTGGCACCGGAAATCGAAATGTTGGCGTCGGTGACCACTGGGGCAGGGTTGCTGATGACCGTGGCGTTGGTGGTGTCGGCCACGGTTGCAGTGTTGCCTGCGTTGTCGGTGGCGGTCAGGCTGACGTTAGCGTTGATCGAGCCCGTTGCGCCAGAAGCGATCGTGTAGGTGGCGGTCCAGGTCCCGCCGCTGTTGCTGGACGCCACTGCTGCGCCCCCGCCGAACTGGCTGAAGTTGACGGTGGCCGACGTGATGGTGTCACTGTTGTTGTCGCCGCCGGCAGTGTTGTTCCAGGTGGCGGTGACGGTATCGCCGACCTGGTAGGCACCGCCGATGCCTGTGCCGCCGGAAATCGACAGGTTGGCGTCGGTCACGATCGGCGCGGCGTTGTCCACCGTCGCGTTGCTGGTATCGCCCGTGGTGGCCGTATTGCCGGCGTTGTCGGTGACCGTGAAGGAGACGTTGCGAGCGCCAGTGTCGATCGAGCCCGCAGAAAGCGTGTACGTAGCGGTCCAGATGCCGCCGACGTTGGTTGCCAGGACCGCCGCGCCACCACCGAACTGGGAGAAATCCACGGTGGCCGAGGCGATGGTGTCGCCGTTGTTGTCGCCCCCGGCCGTGTTGTCCCACGAGGCGGTGATCATGTCGCCGATCTTGAAAGCGCCACCGGTGCCCGAGGCACCGGAGATCGTCACATTGGCGTCGGACACCACAGGCGCGGTTGTGTCCACCGTGGCGGTCTGGGCCCCGGCCGGCGTCGTGGCGTTGCCGGCATTGTCGGTTGCCGAGATGCTCACCTTGGCGGTACTGGTGTCGATCGCTCCGGCGGTGATGGTATAGGCCGCGGTCCAGACGCCGCCGCTGTTGGTTGCCGCGACAGCCGAGCCGCCGCCAAACTGAGAGAAATCGGCGGTCACACTGGTGAAGCTGTCGAAGTTGTTGTCACCGCCGCCCGTGTTGTCCCAAGTGGCGGTGACGGTGTCCCCGATCTTGAAAGCACCTGCGGTGCCCGTTGCGCCCGAGATGCTGATGCTGGCGCCCGTGACAGTGAGAGGGATGTTGTCCAGGCTGGCCGTTGTGGCTGACTGGGCGGTGTTGGAGTCGGTCCCATCCGTGGCGCTGACGCTCACGGTCAGAGCGGTGGTGTCGATGGCTCCAGCCGAGATGAGGAAGGTTGCCGTCCAGGTTCCGTTGTTTTCGGTGGCGGGCACCGCAGCGCCGCCGCCGAACTGCGAGAAGTCAACGGTCACGCCGGTCACTCCGGGGCTGTTGTCGCCAGCCAAGGTGTTGTCCCAGCTCGCGGTAATCGTGTCGCCGACCTTGAAGGTGCCAGCCGTACCGGTGCCGCCAGAGATGGAGATGTTGGCGCCCGTAACTGCTGGACCCATGGATAAGGATGACTGCGCCCGAAAGCTGCCGACGCCGTCTGTGTTGGAAACGGAACGCACAATATCTCCTGCCTGCATGTAGAAATCCTTTATCAAGGGAAAGAAAAATAGACGGAACCTCGATCTAAATCTAGAAAGCGAAGCTAACTAGCTCTTTGTCGATTGAGCGAAATAAACTAACGGGCAAACCATATCACGAGTTGTGGGCTTTGTGAGTAATTTCAGTGGAATCAGCGCTAATCGTGAGGCATTTCGCTTACACCATCCGCCCGATAGTAGATTACTACTGAATTGATTCGCCTTTGAAATGCGTCATATATTGACGTATTTCGCATGTATTTCTACTCTTAGACGTCCGATTGACCCCAGCAGGTGGTGAGGCACATAAATTCAGCATGATTCTCCGCGCCTCCGTCATGTCCAGGCAGACCAGTGGACGCGAGGCTATCTGCTATATCCTCGGGCGCGCGCGACTCCTCTTCCATCAAGACGAGGCATCACGGGGCTCAAGGGTGGAGACGGGACCAGTACCGTGGCCTCGGCTTCCTAGATGGAGCTAAAGGTCCTTGTGTGTTATTCAGCTTCCCGGAATTCAGCGAGGACCTCTCGGCCGAATTTGATTTCTTCAAATCGGTGGACGGTGTTGGGAGTTAGCTTTCAGTCGCCCGTCTACCAGTATCGCGTGGCCAGTGGAATAGGGTGATGCACTGGCGACGAAAATTTCGCCATTGGATACGACCAATCCGCGATTCACCGCGCATGGCTTATAATGCCGCTACGTCAATGTTCGTTCCTGGGAAGTGACTAGGGATAGTTGAGCAGGTGAGATGGCCCGACTATTCTGAGAAATAGGCCAGCAATTGTTGCTGGCCTATTTTTTTCTGTGAGGAATGCGCGCTGGCCGTATCTCGCCTGCTCCGCAAGTCAAGCACTGTTCGCCCATATGGCAGCCAAGGTGAGTTAGCTGCGATCGTCCACGACGTTGAACTCGAAACGGAATTGGACAGCTACCTTCTCAGGCAGAGATAGCACGACCCGAGTTTCCTGAGGGTGGAGGATTGTGCCGCCGTCTGCTACCACCGCGCCACCGGTCACTACCAGCGTTTCGTCCTTGGAAGTGGTGGTGCGCCGGGTTGCATTCCACCTGTATTCCGCTGGACGCAACTTCTGCCGCTGCAGCCAAGCCCAGATGGCCAGAATCTCGGCGTTGACCTCGCCCTCGGCCGCTCTGGGCGTCTTGGCCTGGCCAGTGAACTCGTAGCGGTCCTCGCGGAGGACCCATTTGAAAAGCAGGTGTGACATCTATCTGTTGGAGGTACTTGAATCAGTTGTCGATCACGGGGCGGTAGAAATAAATGTGGGGCTGGATAGGTGGCCAAAGAATTTGCCAACCGACTTTTCAGCGATGTCGCGCGCGACGGCGTGGCCTCGCAATTCCGCCGGCAACCGGTGAATCTCCAGTTTTGTGTACAGGTCCGAATTCATCTCAGGCCTTTTTGCCCCTACAGAGCCTTTCATCTGAACACGAGCCAGCGCCTAGATTGCTCCCAGCCAATTATCGTCTGGTCAGGGCCTTGTCCTCATCTGACTTCGGAGACTGGCGCAACGCGTGGCGCTGTTCCGAAAACGAGCCGATATCTCCGTGCTCCCGCAGGCGACGCGCGGCTTCGCGCACGCCCAAGGAGAGGTTGTTCCCGCCTATCTGTTCCAAAATCCGTGCGCTCTCGGCGTCAAGCATCACATTCCGGCGTACAAAGACTGTAGCGCCGTCCTGCGCCTTGAGCCCCCCGCCGGGGGCTCTCTTCTTCGGTGCTGCATCCATTCGTTCTCACAAGGGGCTGTCGTTGAGCAGCGAGTCTATTGCAGGGCGCTCGGCTGGTACTTTGTTGACGCGCGCCAGGCCTCGAATCGAGAGCGGGATGAGAACCGACAACTTCATATCCAGCCAGAGGTTTTTCGCCTTCCAGATCATGGGGTCGATCCGGTCGAGGATATGGTTGCCCGTGTAGGTTCGCAGGAGATCCCAGTGTTGCAGCACATCCGGCAAATCGGTGACTTCGCAACCTGCAACCAGCGCCAGCTCGGCGGAGTTGGCCGGATAGATCCCGATCCAGTGGCTAGCTACGGTGCCGTTCAAGTGGCAGAGCAGCTTGCCGCGACTGTTAGTCCCGCCCAGCAAAACGCCGGCAGCGTTGTACCGCGACTCCCAGTGGCTATTCTCCAGCTCGTGACGCCCAAGAAACTGGCGTATGGTCCTGCGTGGGGTTCCAGGTTGGGGGTCACCGCGCCCGCTGATGGTACGCACTGGGCCTGTATGTCCCTCGTAGCGTGTGAATGACCGTTGCATGCCGGCGTCGACCCACAGCGCATCGTTGCCGCACCAGCGCAGGAGGGTTGGCGCATTGGCTCTCACGCGTGCGGCGTACCAGGCTTTCACCTCGGCCTCGCGCTCTCGGAACTCCGCAGCTGCCAGAGCCCCCACTTGCGTGGCGAAGTTAGCGCGGGCGATGAATTTCCGATCTGCCTCGATCTTCTCGCGGCTTCCGAAAGTCGTTGCGTCGACCTTCACAAGGGGGATTCGCCCTTCGAGTTCGCCTTCCTTCCGCCATGCTGGCAGCGCCTCAAATCCCGGCTTGGTGGTCGATATCTCGCCCGTCTTGTGGTCGAGGGCGAAGGACTTTTCGGGGGCGGCGAGCAGGTTGAGGGTCTCATCAGGAACCAGGTGCCCATACCGCTCTTCGAGCCACCGATTGGGCTCATGGTACTTGCCACCTACCTCGGCTTCGGTCACGGCGTCCGCGGTTACGTCGGCTTTGCGCAGCGGCGGGAGGCCCACCGGCTGGTAGGCCACGACGGGCAAGTTGGCAGTCGTGGCATGCTCGATCAACGAACCCTGGGATTTCAGCATCTCGGCGGTGTACGAGAGCTCTGGCGCTTTGAAGGCGCGGTGCCAGAACTTGTCCACGATGAGGTCGAACATCATCGAGATCCAGACGAGCTCCGCTGGCGGCAACTCGGCGATGGGCTTCAGCGGCAGCGCTGCGTTCTGGTAGGCAACCAGGCCGCGCTCCTGGGTCTGCTTGAGGTAGAGCTGGCCGGACTCTTCGTCGTAGTCCAGGCCCAGCAGGTCATAGGGGAACCAGTTGCGGGAGGCGCGGCGTTCAAGCTCGCGCTCCGGCTTGCGCGTCATCATCGCCTCCAGGGGATGGGCATAGTCGGGCACGTCCGAGAGCGTGAACAGGTTGCCTCCGTTGCGAATCACGAAGCAGAAGTAGCTATGCATGCCATCCGGATGCCGGATCAGGCTCAGCGATACACCGGAGGGGTGATGGGTAGCCGCCGCCAGCATGGAATTGACGTTCCACCACTGGTGCACCGTGCGGTTGTAGACAGGCTTGATTGCTTCCGGCTCGGGAGTCCCCTCAAGAAACTGGTCCACTTTGAGCTTCTCAAGGGAACGCAGGGCATCGCGACGTAAGAGCGCGATGGAGTCATGGGTGGCCAGGAGGTTTTGCACGTCTGGCCGCTCGGCTGCGCCGTAGCCTTCAAGGGCCTCTCTGATCGCCGCGATAAAGCATTCCCTGGCTTCCACCAGGTCCTCGCGGTTGAGGAGGTCCATGAGCTCGCGCGGCTTCACCAGGCGGGCGGCCATGCCCTGCGGGTCGTTGAGCAGCGTGAGCAAGGTAACCTTGCGCTCGCTCAAGTAGCTGTTGAGAAGGTATCCCAACAGCAGGCTGGCTGTGATCTCGGACGGATCCAGGTCGATGGCCTCCTGCAGCTCTTTGAACGTCTCGCGTAGGCTCCAGGATCCGAAGGTACTCGTGGTGGCCTCGGGATCGACGCCCGTGATCTCGCGCCAGAGGTTCAAGGCTTGAAGCAGCTTGGAATCGCCCGGGGCTGCTGCGCCTACTTCGGCCTGCAGCTGCGGATCCATCTCGTGCTCAGCGGCGTCTTCTTGATGATGTGGAGCGTTCCAGGGCCAGGATTCGTCTTGCATCGCGGATCAGATAGTGTCTGCCATGAGGCTTAGACAGAGGGAGATGTGGGCTTCGCTTCGGCGGCCTTTTCGGCCTTGATGATCTTGCGGAGGCGCTTCCTGGCTTCCTCGATATGCTCATCCTTGATCGTCTCGGGCAGTGCCTGGCCGTCGATGCCGTACCGATGGCCGCCCTTGGCCAAGCATTCGATGTAGCGCCGATCCTTGCAGTGGCGGAAGAGGAACTGCTTGATCTTCCGCCACGAAAGCGGCAGCTGCCTGGCGCGGGCATCCGCCAGCAAGGCTTTGTCGAGCCGAATGCCCAAGGGGACGAATCGCCCATCAGCGAACAGTTGAGGCCAGAACGCTGCGACCTGCTGGCTCACCGCCGCGTGGTCGAAAGGAGGCTCATGAGAGCGAGACTTCCCGGCTTCCGGGTCTTCGACATCTGCTGCCTGGTCCGCTCGCGACAGCGACTGGGTGGGGCTATTCGGGTTCATGTTGGGTCTCGGCCGGAGGCTTCAGATCAGGCCGTGGTAGCGGCCTTCGCCTGTGCCGTAGAGGTCGGCCGATTGGATGGACGGCGTGTCTTCCGGTCCACCGAACATTTCGCGCTCCTGCGCTGCATCGCGTTCGGCCTCGGCGACTTCGTCCTGGACAGCGGCGTCGACCGCAGCCTGGAACGCGTCCTCGTTCGCAAATTCCCCCTCCTCGGCTTCGGCGCGCATCTCTCGCTCGATGCGCGGGCGGATTCGAAGGGCGTACTGAACAGAATTCATGGCCTATCCTTTGGGTCAGCTAACGGTGGTGGGAGTCAAACTACTTGGCGGAGCGCTCGGTGGCGCTGGAGCCAGAGTTGGCAGATGGCGTCGACGCGTCTGGTGGCGTGGGCAACGCGCAGTCGTGAGCAGTTCGGCACGATGTCGGCACTGGCGTGAATGGTGGAGCCCCAGGTGCCATCGGAGGACTTTGTGAAGCTCCCGAGGCACTCGTACGCCGCCGGCGCGCCGGGTGCCGTATCCACGCGGACCATCAGAAATCCTGGTGCGGTTGCTTCCTGATAGTCAACGTTCAAGTCGATGAAGAACGAGCCATCATCGAGAAGAATGTGGAACTCGGTCGGTGCTGATGAAGGGGATGCCATGGTGGTCAAGCTTCTCGAATTCAGTGGGCTCGGCGGGGTAGTCAGAACCCGCCCAGGGCACGGCGCTCTGCAGCTGCCTCGGCTGCATAGGCGTGGGTGCCTCGCTCTTTCTGGCGCTGCCTGACCAGTGCGCGGCGCTCAGCAAAGGAGAGGGCGCTGATGTTGGGCACCAATACCTTTCCAGAACCCGAGCAGTCTTTGCACGCTACGTCGTAGGTGCCCTGCAGATATTCAGCCTGCGCTTCGGATTCCAGTTCTTCCCACTCGCTGGATGTGAAGCCGTTCGCGAATGCCGGATGGTCTGTCCGGCCGTCGCCCTCGCAGTTGCAGCAGATCACCCAGCGCTTTTTTTTGTCGCGCATTTTCCAGGCCTCCGCATCAATCGTCCACACCGTCGTCGAGCACGCAGGCGTCGTGTCCTTCGCCCAGCTGGCGAATGGCAATGTCATCCGCCATGGCCCGCGAGGTAAAGCCGGCAGCGGAAAGAAGGCTGTCGGTCCAGGTGGTCTCGTCCTCTGCGAGAAAGACCTGTTGCACTGGGCGGTAGATATAGAAACTCATCGTCGGTTCCGGGCGTGCTGTGGAGATCTTATTATTACACACTAATAAGAAATTGTGACCGCTACCCTTACTGAAACGCCAGCCCCCTGCTTGATCAATAGCGCGAATCGCGCTAACATGCATTCCATCAGCACTGCATTTCGCAAGCGCTGTGACTCATGGAGAGCAAGATGGAATCCTTCGAGAGCGGGCCTTTTGAGTATGTGCCCATTGAAGAGCGGCAGGTGAACGGGGCTCCTCACATTGCCTGGGAGGTGCGCTACGGCCGGCAGCTGGTGGAGCGCTGCGATTTGCCGGTTGGAACAGACCGCCACGAGGTCCAGCGTGCGTTTGCCGATCCGCGTGCGCAGTTCACCGCCAAGAACTGCTTGGCCCACTCCCCAAAAACCCTCGTGCTGCAGCGCTGGGATAGCGGCGACCCTCTCGCCTCGTTCACCGTGGAAACCGTGCCGGAGGCGATGAGAGACCGCAAGGCCGACGTCCACAGTGAGTTCTGGCTCCGCTTGCGGAACACCAGGCTGCGAATGCCGGTGACACTCGCCGAGTACGCCGAGATTGTGCGCACGCACGGCGCGCCCGACTGGCACTGGATCACCGGGCTCCTTCGTCCCCAGGTGACCACTCGCAACGTCGGCGAGTGGATTGCCCCCACGAGCTGGGAGATCCGGCATATCGTGGGAGAGGGGAGCTTCACTGGGGTCTCCGGTGCGCAGGCCGCAGCCTTGGTCGGTGTGACGCCGCAGAACTTTCGTAAGTACACCGCCCGAGATGGCGCCTCCACGCGGCAAAACATCAGCTTTGCCATGTGGCATCTCCTATTGAGCCGCATGCACGTGCAGCGGGCTTAAATGCATTGCCTGGCCTTCGCGGGCCAGTCCTACAGATCAGGCGCTGACGGGTATGCGACCGGAACTCCGGCGCTGGGGCTCAGATCGCGAACTTCTCGCGGTCCTGGTCCTTGATCCAGGTCGGCGGTTTGCCGCGGCCTGTCCAGGTGGCGCCAGTAGCCGGATCGCGGTACTTCGGCGCAACAGACGAACCCTTCAGGGCACTGCTCTTGCGCGCCGCTGGGAACACATCGTCATGGGAGAGGCTGAAGTCCGTCATCAGCTGGCGGATGGTGGCCACGGCTTCCCCTACCTCCTGCTTGCGCGCTGCAGCGATCTGGGCGTCGAGGGCATCGCGCATGGCGACAAGTTCTTTGTAGCTTGGGGTTCCGGTCATTGCTTGGTCCTTCTTGGTTGATAAAAAGTTGATCGCGGTTGGATCTCGTGGTGCTGTGAGACTTGAAAAGCCAACAATCGGGTCTTGTAGGGCACTCAAGGCTTAGCTTGTGCCTTGACTTCCTTTCACCAGCTTGAGCACGTCAGGCCAGCGGGTGACTTCAGGCGCGGTGAAGCCTTGGGCACGGAGCCCCATCACTGCTCGCACGACATCAGGCACGCTGTAGGCTTGGATCTCCATGTCCGGGGTGCCCAGCGCAGCGGGGAGAACGTTCTCCCAGCCGGCGAAGGATGGCCATGGGGCGATCTTCTGGGATCCGTCATGGTGTTGAATGCGCACCCAGGCATGGCCGCTGGGCGAGCGCATGAGGCCCACCGATGAGTTTTTGGGGTGCTGCCAGGGCCATGGATGATTGGGCTGGGGCGGACGAAGCATCGCGGGGCTCGCAGCGAAGATCGAATGCCGCACGGGTCGGGCGGCCTGCATGCGTTCTTGGATTGCGCGCAGCCTTGCCTCAGCTTGCGCCATCGCGAGCTCATGCCTTTTCTTGAACTCCTCGATCAAGTCCGCAGTGTTGCTGGCGAGCAGTTCGCGATCCTGATCGCTCAGCATGTGGCCGCCGCCCCCACCAGCTGCATATGCAGGCCGGCCCAGTGCCTGCAGCCCACCAAATCGCCTGGCAAAACAGGTTGATCCCATCACTATCAACTGGCCACCATCGTCCACGACATGGATCGCCGCGTAGACACCGTGGCCGCAGCCTGGCTGCTGGCATTGGACACGGTTCGCGGGTTCTACCGAGACAATGGCGAGTAGGCGCGCACGTGGCTGAATGCTCATTGGGAAAAAGTTGTGGACGCTGACCCGGGGAATTTCAGGTGCAATTAGATGTAATCCAGCTTATTGGCTGAGCGGTTCGTTACTCACTGGTATGACAGTGTTATGCCTGCATTCTAGGGCTATATTTCGACTTTCAACATTTTTGGTGGTGTCTAACCCATTGCGGTGAGATAGGCTCACCTACCTCGGCATCCCCGCCCTGATGGTCATGGACGGCTCAAAAGCGATCGATGGACGGTACATAATCCGGTATGCGTCCAGAATCCCCCGATCCGCTACAAAGAGAGGCACTGGCCCAAAAATTGTTGAGCACAGTTCTCGACACCTTTGCCGCAGCCGAGAAACAGCCAGCCTTTCAGATGCGCTCCAGCCGCCTGGTTGAACCAGGTGTTTGGCTGTATTTTCGCTGCCTCTCCAGCTGGGCCCTTGCCGCGCGCTACCACTACGTGGACGGTCCAGATGCTCCAATGGGCAGGGCAGTGGTGCTCGCGGACATTTCAATTGACGAATCTCTGCAGCGCCAAGGGTTGTTGACGCGGATGATGCGGACTCTTGAGGAGAACGTCCCCGGTCTGGTGTACATCGAGCTCGAAAACGTTGTCACCGAGGGGCTGCTGGCACATTTGAAGCGCATGGGCTGGAGGGAGCGTGTTCCTGGCTGGCAAGTCTCGGATGGTAAGGTCGGCGGCTGCTGGTATCGCAGGGTGGAGCGGCGCCCAGAGATCCGAAACGACAAATAATCGACTGCGCTCGCCGTGCTGACGGGCCTCGCACTGCCGGCGCCAGACGGGTCCAAATGCGTCGAGCGTTGGCTTTTCAACCGAAAGGGGAACAGCGCCGACGCGGCGCTTGGGCCTGACCGAGCTTCGCTTGAGGGAGCTACGCACCGCAGGCGCAGAGTATGGCAAAAAGCGCAAAATGTCGTTGCTCCAGCCGCGAAGGACTTCGCGGCGTCCATCCTCGCCTCAATGAAATGCGACGTTTTCGGCCGTATTTCGCATGTATTTTCCCGCCTTCGTTCGGCGAGAATTGTGGTGCATTGAGCGCTCTCACGCGTTTTATTGAAATGTTAAGTCGCCCATGAAAGGAGAGGGTGATCGGACATGGATGACTTCATTATTCAGTTGCGATGGCGGGGCTTCGCGATATTGGGTCTATCCGCTTTGGCTCTGTGGGCTGGACTGGAGGCCTACACAGTGCTGGGTTGCATGCCATGTCGCCTCACCGAGTTTGGCTTGTCCGAGATGGATTTGAATTTCGCCAAACTGATTTCTATCGTCGGTGGGCTGATTGCTCTTGTGAAAGCCTATCAGCTTCGAGCCGAATACAAGGCCGGAAAAAACTTGGCTTCGAATATCACCCACGGCTCTGAGCAATGACACCTGCTAACCTTCGCCCTTCCATTCTTGCAATCGCGGCCGTGGCGCTGGCGCTGCTCTCCGGTCCTGCGAGCGCTCGTTCAGATAGCAAACCCACGCCCGCGGCGCCGCCGAAGCAAAGCTTTGGTTCTTTCAGCTCAAAACCTTCTCCTCCGCCACCCCCAAGGCGGGAGAGCTTCGCAGCGCCTACGCGGTCCGCCCCGGCACCCCCGGCTCCCCCGGCTGCGGCTCGCCCGGAGCCCCAGCGATCCGAAGCCACCCGTTTTGGCTCCTTTAGCGCCCCCGCCCAGCGTGATGCAAGGGAGGTACCGGTGGCGCAACGACAGGAGCAGCGGGACCGCAAGTCCGCCTCGACCACGTTCGGGAGCTTTGGAAGCCAAAGGACGGAGACCAAGCCCGCGCCTGCGGCCACTCCGATTCAGGGTGTGAAGCCCAACAACTCGATGGCCAACGACCTGTCCAACAGTGCGGCCAAGGCCCAGGCGATGCGCGCGTACGACGACAGGCCGCGCGCCAGTACTCAACCCCCCGCCCCGGCGCCCGCCCAGATACAGGCGGAATCGGCTGCAGCTTCTGCCATTGCCAAGGCCAGACAGTCCAGCGCCACGCCTGCGGCATTGGCGCAGCGTCAACCTGAAGCGGCAAGCGGTACGAGTTGGGGCAGGGCGCCGGCCGGTGTTGACAGCACGGCATCGTACGAGCGAAACCGGCGTATCCAGGCGGAGCGTTTGGCGGACGAGCGCCAGCGGGATCTGGACGAGGCGAACGCGCGAGCCTATCGCGCACAGACGCAGCAGGCCGTGCCAAGTCCACGCCCTTTCGACTCGGCACCCCTGGGAATGAACCGCAGCATGGTGGGAGCGGGGGTGGGCGTCGCTGCTGGAGCAGTCGCTGGTGCTGTACTCGCCACGGCGGCCTCTGCTGACGCTGCGGAGAGCACGCCGTCAGGCGATTTCAGCGGCAGCGCGGACAGCGTGGAGATGAGTGCCGGACCTGGGGGCAGTTCCACGGGGATGTCGCCGCCCGCGAGAGCGGCGCTCCCAATGGCCCCTACCAAGGCGCAGGGTTCGGATACCGGCTTTTGGATTGTGCTCATCTCGACGGTGGCCATCGCCGCAGGCATGTTCTTCTGGGTCCGCCACCGCCTGCCCGCTGCCAAAGCTGGGAGGTACTCCCTGTGAGCTGGACAGCCGCGGTGAACAAGGCTCGCAGCTTGCTGGGTAAGCTAACAACCGACTCGCCTACGCTGGCGGCCGATGCCAGCGTGCCTCTTGGCGGGCGTATCGGGGGCTCCATCAGCTTCGATACCTCCGCGTTCCTGCTGGCCAGCAACTCGCTGGTTCCGCCGCCAGATGACCTGGTGCAGATCATGTCCATTTCGCGCCTTCGCGCGGACCTCCAGGGCGCGGTGCACCGGCTCTACATCGCTCGTGGGGACACAGGCAGTGATGCCCCGGAGTGTTTCCTACAGATCTACACCGATGCCGCAGGGCAGGCCAGGGAACTCGTCTACTACCACCGCATCCTGCGCCTCATTCCTGCCAGCCAGGCAGAGCAGGCGGCCTACCTCGGGGAGGGAGGCGCAGGCCTAGGACAGGGTACGTTCACGCTGTGCCGTGAGCAATTCGACGGACTGGACCTGCCGCCGGCGCTTGTAGAGCGGGCTTTCGGGGATGACGATGCGATCGCC
Source organism: Acidovorax sp. (assembly GCF_046339755.1). Taxonomy (GTDB): domain Bacteria; phylum Pseudomonadota; class Gammaproteobacteria; order Burkholderiales; family Burkholderiaceae_C; genus Acidovorax. The sequence continues at coordinate 13,572 of NZ_JBKDTZ010000073.1, forward strand.
TCCTCGCTCAGCGCCGGCAATCCTTCGCAAAAGCACGTCCCGCCGTTTCGAGGCATCGAGACCCGCATCGATGACAGCCTGGGCCACAACGGTCTCCGGCAGGAAGTGGTGTTCATGCCCTACCGTCGCGATGTGGCGGGCGGCGGCGAAGAGCAGTTGCTGATATCCACGGAGGTCGTGCAGGAGCAGGACGGTGATTCCTCCCGCCGCGAGATCCACGTGGACTTCATGGTGGGCCTGGTACTGAGCCCCGACTTCGTTGCAGTGCACTGAGTCCACGCCGCTCGCTGCCGACGAGACAGGCCGCGACGTTGCCCAGGCTCGAACGGTGGCGGGCCAGCTCGCGTGCTTGGGATAACAGTCCATCTGCCCCTACCATGACCGTGGTAGCTAACATGGCCGTGTTGGATAAAACCATGCTGCAAAATTAGGAATAGCAGTAATTTCTCCGGATTGGAGCTATGAGCATATTGTTTATCAACTAGCCAGCCAGCAAAGAAAGACAAAGTCGATTGCAATCGAAGGCAAGGTCAAGCCCAGAAAATCAGAGAAGTGACGCGCTTTTCGGGCGGCCATCCATGTACTCGGCAAGCTTGGTCGACCTCAGTCCGAAGTCCTCGGCGCCGAAGCAGATGGTCAGGTCTTCTGCGATGCGCAATCAGGCGTCATCACCGTGTGAACTCCTCCTAGTCGCAGCATGGGCGCGGGCATGATCGACCAAGGCGATCCACTCGGCGAGCTGCATCCTGCGGCCAAGGATCTGCTCGAACTGCAGTCGCAGACCCTCGCAGTCGGTGTTTCCCTCCGGGTTCTCACCGAACTGAAAGGTGAGGCTCAAAATCGCCCAGAGACGATGCCAGGTGCCTTCGACTCCGTCCAAGTAAAGCCCCAGCCCATACCCAACATCCGTCATGGTCGGCACGGGGTTCAGGATCGTGTGCATCTGCGGTGGCCGATTGCGCCGACGTTCAATTTGCTTGAGAGCCTCGGCTCGAAGGTCTTCGAGCAAAGACGGCTCCATGGGGCCTTCACACACTTTTTCCCAGTGGACGATTGCCGCCGCCACAGCCGCGTCCAGGGCCTTGCTGGCGGCTTTGGATTCAAGCTGCGCGCCCAATGCATCCACCAGTTGCTGCACGGCCTTTTGGCGCGACGCAAACGCTGAATTGATTGCGGACATGACTCGCAATGACTGCGGACTGTCTGGGTTGAGGACAAGGTCGCGAGCTGCGGTGGACCAGACGCTTTCGCGGGGGTCGGGTGGGACAGGTGGGGACGGCCGGGGCGCATTCATCCTCCCAGTCTACTGCCGGTGCGCACCGCGGGCCAGTACTAGTCACCCTGGCTCACCACCCGGGGCGCCAGTCCAATCGATGGTCGTGAAACTCCCTAACCGGGGTGGGGTTGGCTATGTCTCAACAACGATCAGGCGCGAGAGAATGGAAGATCAATTGCCTTATATAGTTGGCATTTAGCCGTGCAAATGGCTAACATATGAGGCATGGCAAAGTTGTCCGTTCCTCTTTTCCCGGCAGTGGCCAAGCAGCTCCATGAGCTGGGGCTTCGTATTCGCATGGCCCGCGAGCGGCGCAAGATCAGCCAGGAGCGCTTTGCCGAACGAATGGAGGTATCTCGGGAGACGTTGCGCCGCCTGGAAAAGGGGGACCCGACGATCGCCATGGGTTCCTTCATGCGAGCCCTTCGAGTTCTGGGGCTCGAAGGCGACGTGGACAGGCTTGCGGCCGACGACGAGCTCGGTCGCAAGCTGCAGGATCTTGAGCTACCCGTCAATCGAAGTCTGCGCGGTTGAGCCAGCATTCATGATGTGAACCTAAGGAGAGGGCTGTATGCGCACGAAGGACATTGGCAAAGCACTGGAAGAGAAGTTCCTCCGGCGTGCTCTTGGCTGGGACGGAAAGCCATTCACCAAGGAGAGTCTGGGGGACCGTTGCAAGCTCCATATCGAGCTCTATGGGCGAGATGCAAAGACCAGCGTGATGCTTGCCGGTGAGCGCGGGCTGGGGCTCAAGACCAGGCGGAGGCTGTTTCCCACGGGCCCATTGGGCGAGATCAACTACGCGAGCAAAGGGCGCCTTGAAATTGAATTCCCATCGGGCGATCTGCTCAAGGCGCTCCAAGGAACCTACGCGGTGCATTCAGCGCTCATCCACCACTACCTCAATCACGCTGAGCCCCCTTACCCTACGGATATGCCCCTGGAGTTGGCTATCCAGTTTGCGCACCAGTGCGTCGATGTCAGGATCGCAGAGGACATCGTGGAGGCGCTCTTCGCCCGGATAGCCCCGTCTCCTATTGGCAATGCGTACCGCATCATCACCGGACTTCTCGAAGTCGAAGATATCGCCAGCCAGCGACGCTGGAAGGTCGTTGACCTGCAAAAGTGGAAGGCGTCTGGCCTGCTGGAGCCTGTAGTTCAACGGCCTACTCCTGTGCGCTCCAACGCCCCCAGATCGGAGCCCGCTGGCGTCGTTGTTCGAGTCACCGAGCGCCAGGCGAGGCTTTTGCTGCAATTTGATCGCCTGGATGAAGCCGGAAAGCGGCATGTTGAGCAGACAGCTGCGTTCGCAGCCGCAGCTGCAGCCGGCGCGGTGACACTGGAAGGCCGCGGGGGCTCTGCTACCCTAGTACCCAAAGTCGAAGCCGCTTGACGCAGCCAGTGGGAGGGCCGGCGTTGCGCGACCGACAGGGCGGCAGGGGATCTACGCTCATGCCTACAAGGATGGATTGCGGCCATCGTAGATGTTGAACGCAAGGACTGAGCGGGCTGTCGTCACGCAGTTACTTTCTCGACTGTGCGGATCTGCATCCATTTGATTGAGCGGGCCATCCCTGGCAACGATGCCAAGATTGCAAATGCGTGTTGGGAATGGGAGGAACAGAAATTGGGAACCATTAGCCGGTTGGTGCTGAAGAATTTCAAGCGTTTTAAGACACTGGAACTGGAATTCGACCCTGAGTTGAATATCCTGGTGGGCGGTAACGAGGCTGGCAAGAGTTCGGTTCTGCAGGCGATGGATATCGTGCTCAGCGCCAGCCGTAGCAAGGTGGAGAGCATCGGGATTGAGGCCCTGTTTAACGCCGAGTGCATTGCGGAGTTCCTGGCCGGTGACCGCAAGGTCGTAGACCTCCCCGAGCTATTCATTGAGGTCTATTTTGATGGCTTGCCGGGGAGGTACGACCTAGACGGAAGGAACAACAGCAAAGGCGTCGATCACCTCGGCATTAAGATGGTTTGCCGACCGGCCGATGAGTACACGCGGGAGATCCAGTCGATCCTGGCCGAGCGGCAGGACAACTTTCCGTTCGAGTACTACGGGATTCACTTCCAGACATTTACAGACGATACGATCCTTCCCCACAAGAAGCCGCTGCGGCACCTGCTGATCGACAGTTCGCAGATCAACAACGAGTACGCGACGCGCGAGTACACACGTGCTATGTACGCCGCCCATGCGACCGTCGCTCAACGCAACCAACACGGGTTCGAGTACCGCAAAGCCAAGGCGACCTTCAGGGATGAAGCCTTCAAGTCGATGAACGACGCGTTGAAGGACTACAAGTTCGATGTCCGTACCAGTCCCAAGGCAAACATCGAGACTGACATCATCATCACCGAGGACGACATCCCGGTCGACAGTAAAGGCAAGGGCCGCCAGTGCTTCATCAAGACCGAGTTTGCGTTGCGCAACCAGGAGCATGCGCTGGACGTTCTGCTGCTTGAGGAGCCAGAGAACCACCTCAGCCACATCCACATGCGCAAGCTGATCGAACGCATCCGGGCCTCGGTGAGGAAGCAACTCTTTATCGCCACCCACAGCAGCTTCATCGCGACGAGACTCAACCTGAAAAAGGTGCAGATTCTGAGTGAGGAGAACCCGTCGCAGCCGGCAAGCCTCAAGAATCTAAGCCAAGGCACGGCCGAGTTCTTCATGAAGGCGCCGGACAACAACGTGCTGGAACTTGCGCTATGCAAGAGGGCTGTCCTGGTGGAGGGCGATGCCGAATTCATTCTGATGGAGACGCTCTACCAGCTCAGTGCGCCAGGGCGCAGCACCGATGGCGATGGCGTCCATGTGATCTCGGTTGACGGTACCAGCTTCAAGCGCTATCTGGAACTGGCGAAGCTGCTGGGCATCAAGGTGGCGGCCGTCCGTGACAACGACCGCGATTTCGCCGCCAACTGCGTGGCGAACTACGTCGACCATGTCTCGACCTCCATCCAAGTCTTTGCCGATTCGGACAACGCGCGGCACACCTTCGAGGTCTGCATGTACCGCGACAACCAGGCGGTGTGCGACGAGTTGTTCGCGCCTGGGCGCAAGACGTTGAGCGTCGAGGACTACATGCTGAAGAACAAGACCGACGCTGCATTCCAGCTGCTGGAAAAAAAGGGAGCTCTGCTGGTCGTTCCGCGCTACATCCAGCAGGCGGTGGCATGGATAAGCGCGTAGTTTTCGCGGTGGCCGGCTCGGGCAAGACCACCAGCCTGATCGCCTCGCTGGACGATGTGCGACGCTTCCTGCTGGTCACCTACACCGACGCGAATCGCGACAACCTGCGGGCAAAGGTCATCCAGAGATTCGGCTACGTACCGGCCAACATCGCGATCTACACCTACTTCAGCTTCCTGCATAGCTTTTGCTACCGGCCGTTCCTGCGATCCAAGAAGGGCTCGCGGGGCATTACCTTCACCATGCCCGAGCGGTTTCCGAACTACCCCCTTACCAATGACCGGCGCTACATGACGGCTGGCCGCTGGCTGTACGCCAACCGGCTCGCTAAGTTCATCGAGCAATGTGGCCTGCACGGCGCAGTGGTGGCGCGGATGGAGAAGTACTTCGATGTGCTCCTCGTGGACGAAGTCCAGGACTTCGGGGGGCACGACTTCAACTTCCTGATGGCCATCAGCGAAGCCCGCTTAGACATCACGTTTGTCGGCGATTTCCACCAGCACACATTCGACACGAGCCGTGACGGGAACGTCAATTCAAGCCTTCACGCCGACTACGGTGCGTACAAGAGGAAGTTCGAGCGGGCCCGAATTAAAGTCGACACCGACAGCCTCAAGCGCAGCCGCCGGTGCAGCAAGAGCGTCTGTGACTTCATTACGCAGATGATCGGCATCGAGATCGAGTCGCATGACGAGCGGGCCAGCGTAGTCCGATTCGAAGACGATCCGACCGCTGTGGCTACTCTGTTCGAAGATCCCGCGACAGTCAAACTGTTCTACAAGGAGCACTACAGGTACGGTTGCTTTTCGCAGAACTGGGGCGCTTCGAAGGGCATGGACAGCTACGGAGATGTGTGTGTAGCCCTGAATCCAGGGAACGTGAAGGCTTGGCAAACCGGCAGCTTTCGCTCCATCAACCCGGAGACACGCAACAAGCTGTACGTTGCCTGTTCCCGGGCGAGAGGCAATCTCACATTCGTTCCCGAGTCGTTGCTGAAGGCATACAGGCGCTTCTGAGGCCGTATATGGCTATCCCTGGTGAGGCCAAGGGAGAGCCATCGTATTCAGCTTCGCGCCCGCTCCCGCAACCGAAGACCGCCCTGCCTGCGGCACCAAGTCGGTACCGCAGCCAGGTGGGCGCCCGCTACGGAGGGTGTCGTTTTCTGCAATCCTAAGGAAACCCCGACACCCATTCGGGCATGGCAAAAGCAAGGCCGGCCATTGCCTTGCCCTTCCTCCATGTACCCTTCGTGTCAGAACGCTGGCAGGCCTATCAGCGTCAACTCTGCACTCTCAATGGCACCTACATGCCCAGCCAGCGTGTACTCCACGCCCTGCTGCAGCCCTGCCGTGTCGATGCGGTAGGCCTGCCCACCCACCTGCAGCAGCTCCACGCTGCGCAGCGTGTCCACCTCGCCGCTGGCCAGCATGCGCACCAGCACTTCCTGCTGGCCTGTGCTGGCATTGGTCTGCAGCGTGAAGCCGTAGTGCTTCACCTGACCGAAGTACACGGCCATGTCCGTGCCTTCGCCGCCATCCAGGACATCGTTGCCGCCCCCGCCGATCAGCACGTCGTTGCCCGCACCACCCAGCAGCGTGTCGTTGCCGCTGTCAAAGCTCCAGCCGGTCTCGGCAATGGTGCCAGGGCGGATCAGGTTGAGCTGACTGCCACCCCCGGTCGTCGGCACCGTAATGGCGTTCTTTACCTGGGGCAGGTGGATCAGGAAGTCCAGCGCGCCTGTCCAGGTGCCGCCCTGGCCCAGGTAGTCCACGGCGATCTGCACGTTTTGTGCGGTGGCCATGCTGGCGCCCACGGTCTGGGTGATCAGGGCCTTGGCCATGTCGGCCGTGCCCAGGTTGGCGGGCAGGGTGCTTTCGTACCAGTTCCAGGCACCTTGCAGCAGGTTTTCCTTGGTCCACCCGGGGCTGGACAGGCCGTTTTGCGTATCCAGCGTGGGCAGTTGGCCCGTGAGGGCCTGGAACAGCAGGGCCGTGGTCTCCAGCCGGCCGTAGTCCTGGTTGTAGACCAGGGCCAGCCGCGGGTCGATGGGCTCGCCGCCTTGCCAGTTGCCTACGATGCGGGCCTCTGTCAGTTCGCTCAAGGCGGCTTCCTTGGCGGTGTAGCTGGCATGCAGCCGGCCATCGCTGCCCAGGGTGAATTGCCAGGTTCCACGGTCGGCTGCGCCGCCGATGAGCACGTCGTTGCCGGCGCCGCCTTCCAGGTGGTCGTCACCGATGCCGCCGACCAGGGTGTCGTTGCCATCATCACCGTAGAGCCTGTCGTTGCCGCCGTGACTGCCGATCACGTCGTCACCCCCACCGCCGCGCAGCACGTCGTCGTCGGGGCCGAGCACGATGAATTGGGCAGCGCTGTCGCCCACGACGAAGTTGGCGCCTTCGCCGCCCACGATGCGCACGGCTCCGACGACGATGGCGAATTCCACCTTGTCGAACTTGAGGACGGTGCCGCTAGGCATCTGGCGTGCGTCGATGACCAGGGCCTCCTGGCGTGCTGGGTGGGCGGTGTCGCTCTCGCCCCTGCCGTTAGCGCCGGTAATGGTGATGGGCTGGCCAGGGGCGCTGGTCGCACTGGAGGTGAGTGTCAAGGTGCGAACCGTGACCTGGCTCTGGTCCTGCACGCCGGGCACGAAGGTGTCGATGCCGGTCTGCAGCAGTTGGGTGAAGTCGGCCGGCAGCGAGAGGGGTTGGCTCGCGCCGATGAGCTTGTCGCGCAGGGTGAGGTTGTTGCCCGTGGTCTCTGCTGAGGAAACACCGACGCCCACGGGCAGGCCGATCTGCAGCACGGTTTCGCCACCGGCCGTGGCCAGGGGGATGTCGGCCAGTTGGCTGTTGGGGGTGTTCGGGTCTTCGGGGCGGCTTGCAGGCACCGGGGCCACGGTGGTCGTGGTCGTGGTACTGCCGTCCGAATTGGTGGCGGTGCCGGTCTGTACGGTGGTGCCGTCCACTGTTCGACTGGGCGGCGTTCCGCCGCCACCGCCGCCGCCCGACGACGGGGTCACCGCCGTGAAGTTGTACGTGGTGTTGTCGGTCAGGGCCGCCACGGCATTACCCGCCAGGTCCTTGAGCGCACCCACACCCCAGTTGACGTAGTAGGCCGTGCCAGCCACCAGGGCCGCGTTGGGGGTGATGACGAGCTGGCCACTGCCATTGATGGTAACGGTGGCCGGCACCACGGTGTTGGTGGCCACATCGCGCAACTCCACGCTGGTCAGCACGCTGCCGGTGGGGTCCAGGGGCTCGCTGAAAGGCAGCGTGATGGCGCCCGTGGTCGGCGCATTGGTGGCGTTGTCGGCCGGCGTGCCGCCCGCTGGGTTGAAAGTGGGCGCCGTGATGTCCAACGTGTATGAACGACCAAACTCCTCCCCATAGTTGAAGGCTGCATCGCGCACGCGAACCTTTGCAGTACTGCTGGCAGTCAGGTTCTGGCCAGAAATCGACCAACTGCCCTCCGCTGCGGTCGCGTCGAACCAGGTCACGCCGTTGTTCAACGAGATCTGGACAACCTCCCCTGCGCCAGGAGAACTGTCTAACGTGGCCGTCACGCTCACATTCGCTGCGTTGTTCGACACGAGGTCGCTGCTGCTGGATCCGCTGTCGGGGCTGAACAGTATTGCCGTGGCCTTAGCGGTTGGTGCAATGGTGTCTACGACGATATTGGAGGTGGCTCCGAGCGAGCCTGCCGCGCCCGGTGCCGCTAGGGTGAGCACCAAATCGTTGCCAGCTGCGTCGCGAATGCTTCCGCCATTCAACGCCAGCGCAGAGGCGCTTGCGTAGTCGAGATCTGGGGTGTCTTCCCCAGCAGCCGGTGTATAGCGGAACACCAGTGTCGAGCCACCGCTACCGTTCAAGTAGGTGGCGGTGCCGCCATTGGCCAAAGCTAGTGTGGGCGTTCCAGTAACGGTCACTTGCTCACTCGTTGAGACCTGCAAGGAATATGCTCGGCCGACTCCGATGGTATCCGTGCCGGCCCAGACAGACGTAACGGTGGGACGACCCGCGTCCACGAAGACCCTGGCAGAATCCGCCAAGGTGGAGGAGTTTCCAGCGTCGTCGGTCACCAATGCTTCGATGTACGCATTCATGTACATGTGGCCAGCGGGTATTACAAAGCTGGCGCTCCAATTCCCGCTTCCATCGTTCGTGGCACCGATGTAGCCCGGGGAGCTGCCGAAACGAGCGAAGTTGAATTGAACGCCAGACACGTCCAACTGGTTGTCCCCTGCGGCTGAGGCAGCCCAAGTTGCGGTGACTGTGTCCCCGGCCTTAAATGCTCCATTCACGCCACTGGCACCAGATATTGTCAGATTGGCATCGGTCATCACCGGGGCGATGTTGTCCACCGCGGCGTTGGAGGCGCCGGCCGCGGAGGTTGTGTTCCCCGCATCGTCCGTGGCCTGGATGCTGACATTGGCATTGGTGGCATCGATGGCACCAGCGGCGACGATGTAGGTCGCTGTCCAGATGCCGCCGCTATTGGTGGCGGCCACGGCGGCGCCGCCGCCAAAGGCGGAGAAGTCCACCGTGACACCGCCGTTGGGGATGTCACCATTGTTGTCGCCAGCGGCGGTGCTGTTCCAGGTGGCCGTGACGGTGTCGCCGATCTTGAATGCGCCATTGGTACCCGTGCCGCCTGAGATGGCGATGCGGGGCGCCGTCACGGTCGGTGCGATGTTGTCCACCAAGACATTGGTCGTATCGGCCGTGGTCGTGCTCGTCGTCGCAGTGCTGGCCTTCACGCTCACATTGCGGTTGGTAGCATCGATGGACCCCGCAGTGATGAGGTAGCTAGCCGTCCAGATACCGCTTCCATTGTTGGTGGCCGTCTCCGCAGTGCCGCCGCCGAACTGCGAGAAATCCACTGTCACACCGGTGATGCCACTGGTGTTGTCGCCGCTGGCGCTGTTATTCCAAGTCGCGGTAACGGTGTCACCGATCTTGTACGCGCCTCCCGTGCCGCTGCCGATGGACGTGAGTGAGATGCGCGCATCTGTGACGGTGGGGCCTTGGTTGTTCACCGTGGCGTTGGTGGTGTCCGATGCGAAGGCGACGTTGCCTGCGTTGTCGGTCACCGTGGCGCTGACGTTGCGGTTCGTGGCGTTGATGGAGCCCGAAGTAAGTTGGTACGTGGCCGTCCAGGTATTGCCGCTGTTGGTCGCCGCCACGGCTGCGCCACCGCCAAACTGGGTGAAGTCGAAGGTGACGGCGCTGATGGAGTCGGCGTTGTTGTCCCCACCTGCTGTGTTGTTCCACGTGGCAGTGACCGTGTCACCTACTACGTACACACCGCCCCCGCCGGTTGCGCCTGAGATGGCTATATTGCCATCGGTCACCGTCGGTGCTACGTTGTCCACTGTCACGTTGCTGCCAGACGTGAGCGTGGTGTTGCCCGCGTTGTCAGTGGCAGCTACGGTTACTTTGCTGGTGGTGGAGTCAACGACGCCGGAGACGACGGTGTATGTCGCAGTCCAAATGCCGCCGCTGTTGGAGGCGGAAACCTGTGTGCCGCCGCCGAACTGCGAGAAGTTCACCGTCACGCCACTGATGGTGTCGGTGTTGTTGTCGCCGCTAGCAGTATTGTTCCATCTCGCGGTGATGGTATCGCCGATCTTGAACGCTCCGCCTGTGCCTGTGGCACCACTGACAGAGATGCGGGGAGCGGTGACCGTAGGCGCTTGGTTGTCCACCGAGGCATTGGTTGTATCAGCGCGGGTGGTTGAACCACCTGGGCCAGTGGCCGTCACACTGACGTTGCGGCCAGCAAGGTCGATCGAACCTCCTGCTATCGTGTAACTGGCACTCCAAATTCCGCCGCTGTTAGTGGCCGCTACGGACGAGCCGCCGCCAAACTGGCTGAAGTCGACTGTGGCTGCTGTAATGCCGCTGTTGTTATCACCGGCGGCGGTGTTGTCCCAGGCGGCGGTGACGGTGTCGCCGATTTTGTAGACGCCTCCGGTGCCCGTACCGGTGGAGGTAAGCGAGATCCTGGAGTCGGTAACCGTGGGGGGCGGCGTGACCGGGTCGTCGATGGAAACAAACCTGAAGAGCGATATGCCAGTATCGAGAATCTCTAGGCTGCCATCTGCCAGATTGGAATATGCGCTTTCAAAGTAACTTTTCCCTGTGACCCGTATCTCATCGACGTTACTTAAAAATTGATTGGCAGCGATATCCGACGATAAATCGTAGTTCATTATCCCTGTCTGAGTAGTTACAGGGAAGGCTCTTTCAAAGCTGCCAACGGACGATCCTGCCTTGAAACCCTCGATTTTCAAGGTGACGCCGTACGTGATTGTCATCCCCAAGTTCTTGAGGCTGAACGCAGATCCGTCGTTTTTCTTTATTACCAGATTCTTCGTGGCATCCGAATCTGCATCCATTGCCCCATCATTGTTCGCATCGCGGTAATCACTGTACGCATAGTCATCTGGCGTGCCGGGGTAAGTATGATACAGGGCCACCTGACCATCGAATGCCGAGTTGCCAAATAACTTCCCCACATCCGTTATAACCGTTTCTCCCGCCTTGAGTCCGGTCAACAAACTGGTGTAATAGACTTGAATATCTCCCGTGCTGCTTCCCGCTTCGCCGCTGGTCAACTCTGGACCAAACCTTGGACCTTTCCAATCACTACTGTCGACCGTTCCATTCGCCACACTCAAAGTTTGCAAAGCCATAAATGAAATAAATAAAAAAGTATCAAAAGAGAGTGCGACTGGAGATGGGTCTGCACCGCGTTGGTGCATTCACCTTACCGGGAAGTAGAAATCTTTACAACAAAAAAAACGGTTGTCGCAGTGAGGCAGAAGGATTTAAAGGCTGGAACTGGCGCGACGTACGGGGCTCCGTCCGAAGCCTGGAAGATCCTCAAGGTGATGCCCCGGTATCCCCAGGCCGATTGTTGAAACGGCATGCACAAGAATTTGACCTGGTACTAGTTGCAGTTGCCCTCCAACTTTTGGAGGACGGCTCCGTAGTTTTCATGGAGCTCCGGCCAATCCTCCCCCGGGTCCAGGGCCTCCACCGGCAACCGACCCTGCATCGCTGCCAGGCGCACGCTGGGGTGAGCCCGCCCCACAGTCGCCAACCATCCAGCGCAAGCGATCTCGGCTCCAACATTGGACTGGTGGCACGCGAAGATGCTAGCGCCAAAGGACGGCCCGAGGCCGCCGTTGTCGGGGCAGGTCGACGCCAATGCTCGCGCCTTGTCGATGCTGAAATTCGGGATGTCGTGCGCGCCCTGGTCGATTCGCCATGGGCAACTAGGGCATGGTTGAGGCAGCGTCCGCCAAGCGCTCGGCGCTTCCTCAATCTGACAGAGGGAGTCGGAGTCGGCTGTCGAAGGATTTGCTTGCGGCATTGGTGGCTTCATGGGTGGTCGGGACGGATTTCGCAGGCCACGCTGACCAGGTAGCCGACGCCGGCAATCTTGTGCTGGTGCGAGGGTTCGAAGGAACGGAAGGAGCCTCGTGGTACCGAAGGCAATTTCCAGGTCGGTGATAGTGCCGAGCGATTCGCGCGTCAGGAGGTAGTCAGCCGTTGGCTGCACCGTCCAAAGCCACCGTAGCACTCATCTGCGCGAATTCCAGGCCAAGGTTGGCGAGGGTAGCTTCGAATGTCTCGACTTGAGTGCGGGGCACATTCACCAGGTACTGAACGCTGCTTTGGCGCTCACGCCACCAATTCGCGGCATCTGCGATATCGTCCGGTACCCCGGGCAAACCTTCCCCGATTTCCCCGTACTCAATCTCCACCACGGCGGTGTCCGGAACGGAAGAGAGATCGATGTCCGAGTCAATTGCATTGGCTCCATCGACCCGGATCAATATGTCGTCGTGAAAGGTATCAGGCCCCCAAACGATGGGGTCCGAGTAGAAGCGCTTGAACTCTGCGCCAATCATCCTGCATGTCATATTCTGCGTCCTTAAACTGTTTTCGTTCCTTCAAGGCTTCGCTTTGCGAAGCTGCTCACGTCCCGCATCATCAATGTAGATCTCGCTCGAAAAGCAAAATCCATCCAGTGGATCGCCAGGCAGGTCGAGCGGCTCTTCCTCCGTGTAGTACACCAGACCCAGCTTGGCGAGCTTGCGGTAAACGCTGTGCCCTGGCGTCACGAAGCCAAAAACCAGATCCTTCTCGTTCGTCTCCGGTACCTGCCACTCGATGACCGATCCGCCAGCGTCGACCAGCAGGCGCAGCGCTGTCAACTCGGTTGCGGTCAGCCCTCTCATGGGTCCGCCTGCACTATTAGTCATAGGGTCGATAGGGCTCGTCTGCTTGGCGCGCTAGCCGGTACTCGGGCTTCACCATACGCGATCCGCCCAGTGTGAGGCGGCGATTCCTAACTGCCGCGGTATTGAAGCGCTGTGCAAGTGGTGTGCCTTGCCTGCTCGTGCTAGCGCACGTCAGCGTTCGGCGACCAGCCATGCCACGAGGCGCTCTTGGCGCTCACTGAAACTCTCCGACCCTTCGGCGAGCAGGGTCCATTGGGCATCGAGCTCGCCCGCACGGGCCATGCGCCCCCAGTGCTCCCACTGCGCCAGTGACTCCTCGCGCCGCATCACTGTGGTCGGGGAGAGCATGACCTGGGTGCATTCGGTGCCGAATACCTCTGTTGCATCCACGATCCCCTCATACTGCGAAATCGCCTCGAAGGCCTCAGCCAGGCTGGCGCCCTCCACCAGGAAGTTGTCCACGCGCACGCGTGGCAACTCGCAGCTGTGCACCTTTACGGGGTGGGCTGCAATGACGGTGAAGATCTTGCGGGTCATGGAAGTTTCTTTCGGTGGCGGGTCGGGGGTTTATTGTGATTCAACAATACCCGTTTCGCAAGGATTTGTTGTGATCCAACAATTCGCTTAGACTGCGTGGATGGAAGAATCGAAGCGGAGGCGCGGACGGCCTCCCACACCACCCGACGAACGACTGGAGCAGCGCTCCATCCGCCTGACCGCTGCGCAGTGGGCCAAAGTGGATGCCAATGGCATTCCCTGGTTGCGCGAACTCATCCAGCGCGCAAAGGCAGTAGCTAAGCACGCAGACAAAGAATGAGGACCTCCACGACCTGCCGATTCGGCCGCGCCCGGAGCCTCGCTGGCTGCGAGTGGCCTACTCGCCAGACCGACATGGCAGTGCGTCGCCTTGCGAAGCCGACCGTGCCGTCCCAACTGGCGCCCCTGCAGCCAGGCGCGCGGCGTGCCCCTTTCCAGCGCTGGCAGCGTGTTCGGCACAATCCCATCCTTCGTGCGAACTGTCGCCGCCATTGACCCTTCCAAGGAATGAAATCTATCGTCATTGATCCCAGCAAGGTGCGAGACATCGGTCCCCTTTTGCTCGACGCCGAAGGCGGCTTGAGAGTTCTGCCTGCCTCGGATCTGAAAGGCACAAACGCCGCGGAACGGCTGATGTTCGGTGTGCGCCACGGGATCTACAGCATCCCGACCATCGAGCTCGTCGAGTACCTGCGGGAGCGCGTAGCAGGGCGGTGTGCGATTGAAATCGGGGCAGGGAGCGGAGTGCTGGCCAGGGCACTTGGAATTCCTGCTACTGACAACCGCCAGCAGGAAGAGCCGGGGCTCAAGGCCTACTATGCGCAGCTGGGACAGCCCACGGTCCCGTACGGCGAGCACGTAGAGCGTCTGGATGCAAGCGAGGCGGTGACCAAATACAAGCCCGAAGTGGTGATCGCTTGCTGGGTGACGCACCGCTTTGACCCCGCTCGCGAATCCGCCGGCGGCAGCTCTTCTGGGGTCGATGAGGCAGCAATCATCGCGGCCTGCGACGAGTACATCTTCATCGGCAATGAGCAGGTGCACGCCCACAAGCCGATCTGGGAGCTACCCCATGAAAAGCAGACTCCGGCGTGGTTGTTCTCGCGCGCTGCCAACGGCAGTCCCGACTTCGTGGCGACCTGGAGACGAGCGCCCAAAAGCTGAATTTCCTCAGGGCAGCGGGGAGAGCGCCAGCTTCAGGCCCTGGAACTCCTGGGAGGCTTGGCCAACCCAGTCAGCTCGGTAGGCGATCAGTTGGGCCGTGACATTTGCGCGAGCCTGCTCGCGTATGAATTCATCCCGCAGCGCGTACATCTCCCAGTAGCCGGCTTCGAACGAAATACAGAGCCTGGCGCTGCGAGAGCCAGGCAGGGGCTCCAGGTTCAGTAGCGCATCAGAGTGCCAGACCAGGCCCAGCCCATGGCTGGAAGCGAACTCTCGAAGCTCCGCTTCGAATTCTTGACGGAGAGCTTCAATCGGCATGAGCTGCGGCCCCTCTGCCAGGGTGATGGCGAGCTTGCGTGCACGCGACAGGTCGAACTCGAAGTTGTTGGTCGGCTTGTAGTGGCGGGCAACCTCAACGGCCGCAGACATCGGGCCGTAGAAAACGGTGGTGACTTGGCCCTTGAGGTACTGCACCACCATGAGGTCATCGGCGAGGCTCGCGGTAGTCTTTCCAATCGCCACGAAGCCTGAGGCCTGGGCGGTGGTCTTCACGCTGATGCGCCGGCCCTTGCTGCAGATCACGTCAAAGCCGTGCTGGTTGGGCGTGTGCGCCAGAGTGCCGCCAACCTGCAAAGCGCAGTGGAACTCGCCCAGGCGGCCGATGAGGTGGCGTGCTTCTGTGGGGGCCACTCCCAGGACCTCGATTTCCAGCTTGAGGAGTTCCAGGTAGCGGTCGTGGAGCAGCTGGAGCTGCTCGGTGGAGATAGTGCTGATGATGTGCCCCTCGGATGCGATCTTGTTTTCGGAATCGAACGATTTTCACACCGAAGCCTCGTCCTGCCGAGTGACATGGATCGCGCTGGTCGAGGCGATTTTCTGTAGCAGATCGGATATCGCTGTTGTAGCATTCCAGTGTCGGACCTCCCTCCGGCATCCCTCCCTCGCTCCAAGCGAGTTGCCCGCCTCGTGCGGGCATTTTTTTGCGATACGGAGGCCGTCGCGCCGAGACGAGTCACAGCCTACAGGCACTTTAGCGGCTACTTGCCAGGAAGCAACCCAAACATGTTCACGCCCTACGAACCCCCCATCGAGCCGTTGACGGGAGTGTGGAAGGAGGACAAGGCGAAAGTGATCCGACTAGCAGAAATGCCCACCAAGGCCAGCAGGTTCCTTCAGCATGCCCACACGGTCGAGACGCTTTACAACAAGGGCGCCCCCGAGGCTCTGACCAGCAAAGGATTTCCGCAGCGCAAGGGGCTTAGTCGTGAGGTTCACGGCGAGCTATACCCGCTTGCTCGCTTCGCCGGTCTCCATTACCAGGGCTCGGATGACGTGTGGATCAGCTGGAAGAACGGCAACCAATCCTACGACGCCACTGTGGAGGACCTGCGCCCTGGGCCACAGATTTCAAGCCCTTACCTAGAGGTCACAACGCTGCAGGACGAGGAGGATGCGGAGCGGATAAAGGAGCTGAACGTCGCGGGAGAGGTTGGATTTTTCAGTCATGAGCTGCCTGAGGTGGCAGACCACCGGCGCAGGGTGCGCAACCTAAGGGGTGTCTTGGAGAAAAAATCGAAAATCGAGTACGAACCCGGCACATCATTGTTGGTCTACACCGACGAGTACCGATTCCGCAGTTCCGTGTGGGGGGGCCCATCTCCCCGCATCGATCAACCATATGACTTTGGAGAGGTGCTCGAAGACCTGAAGCAGGCTCTTGTGGGGTTCGACGCGGTGTTTGTGTTCAGCAAGCGAGCAATCTATTGCAGGCTATCTGGTGGTCTCGTTGTGCTCTACGATGGTGACTAACCCTAAGCCGAAATTCTCCCTAGAAAACCCTTGTTTCTATGGGTAGAGTTCTGGCCTTTCCGGCCCGAACCGTCGGCTTCAGGGGACACAGTGGCAACCATTCACGTTTACAACATATCCAAGCCTTTTGCCTATCGGGATCTGCGAAGCATTCAGGCCTTCCACGGCATCTTCGCATCGCTCAACGAGAAGCACGTCGAGAGGCATTGGTTTTTGCTACATTCAATAGAAGAATGATTCCTTCTTGGGGATTGGAATGATGGTTTTATCTTGTTGATCTGGTATAATCTACTATTCTATAATAAATGCTTTGATATTCATGTCATCGGTTATATCTGGGTTGACACCTGAGGTGATGTCAAGTATTTTCGCGAAGGAACCTCAGGGCTCCGATGTGTTGTGGAAGGGTGATGTCTTCAATCTCTTCGACGACAGGGAGGTCATGCCCTTCAAGTTTCTGGGGCTCTGCTTTGTTGCATTATTCACAACGCCTTTGCAAGAGGCTGGAGGGGACGAAGAATTTCTATTGACGCAGTCGACGAACTGGGCTGGCGGTTTTGTACCTCACGCGAGTTCGCGAATAGTGAAATTTTGCCGCAGAGATAATTCAGGCAATCGTGCGCTGTTCCATCCAGATGGATGGTCCCTACAGGCTCCGGGGCAAATTTTCGCATTCTCGGAACATCTTGCCGAGGTTGTGGTCAAACACTACTACACAGTGTCGCCGATCGTTGAGCAGTACTTCTTTTGGCCTGCGAATGAGCGGGCCGGTCTGCTCTATCGACGGACCTTTCGATCTGTCAATGATTTGCTCGATGGGCTCTTTGTCCCTATACTCGAAGATCTAGGAGAGTTCCGTGGCTATCAAAAAGCAAGCTGATCCTTCAACCGCTGTTGCCCGTAAGCGTCTTCAGGCCGAGAGCGTGAACCGTACGTTCTTGGCGTTGAATTCTGCTGCTCGGGAGGGACGGCTCGTACCGATGAAGCCCCGCGATGGGCGTGATATCGGCGCCAATGTGCGCTTGGCACGACCCTCGACACTGGCCGCTTAGGCGAGCCCTCTGCACATATGAAGACCGGCTTCGGCCGGTTTTTGCTTTTTTGGCCGATTGCTGACCAACTCCTCGGCGCTCACCCCGGGAACTGCTCTTGATTCAGCCCGAGCTCCAGCGATTGCATTCGCTCCCATGCCACGCCGATATCGCTGGCTTGCGCCAGGCGGTCCAAGTGCCCGCGCGAGGTCGCGAAGGAGTTAAAAAACAGGTCCACCCTGCGGGTTGCGCGCGCCGCAGCTTCCAGCTCTGCTGCGCCTGGCAGGCACAGCGCCTCACGGCGAGGCAGCGAGGCGGCCATCGATAGCCCCTTGGGATCAAAATCAAAGAAGGCGAGGGTAGGCCGGTGGTCGCGTCGTACCAACTCAGTGGCCACATCGGTTCGATACAGGCCGGGAGCCCCGCGAAATAGCACGAGCGCAGGCCTGCCCTTCACGAAGCCGCTGAGCCAGCCGTAGCGCCCTAGGTTCAGCATCGGCTCCAGGTTCTCGCACACAATCAAGACCTCGTAGGGCATCTGCAGCGCGGCCTCGGCCCGCAGTGACATGAAGCCGTCCGGTGGCATCCGGATGCCGGGGATGGCGAGCGGCACCAAAGCGACCAGGTCGTGGGACACCCGCAAGGCACCTGTCTTTTCCGAGCCCCCCGCCGGCGCCTCACTGCGCGTAAAAGGCGCGGCCGGCGCAGTAACCTCGTAGCCCCGCGCCCTGAGCATGTGGGCGGCACTGGCGTGGTCCTCGGCGGTGAACATGACCCGACTTCCCTTGATGGTGCCGATCCCCTCGGTGGTGGATACCGTGCGCGCGACTTCGCCGAGCCTGCACTCAGTGCGCGCGTCGGTCACCAGGCGCTGCAGGAACTTGACCGCCTGGGGGCTCATGAGGGGCCACCAAGTGGAAGCACGCGGGCGTCCTCGAAGTAGTGCCTAAACCGCTCACCGGGCCTGGGCGAGCTGGACACCAACTCTACGGCGATCCTGCGGTCGCGCAGCGCCAGGACGGCAAACACCAGCCAGACGTGCGCGTCGATGGTCTGGGCCAGGTCGTCGGTAAGTCGCCACCCGGCCAGGGACATGGGCTGGGTGCTGGCCTGCGCAGCTGCAACCAGCCGCTGCAGCGCTAGGGTTGCGTCAGAGGGCTTCTCCACGCGCGGCGCGTCCACGATGCGCTCGTACCGCCGGGGCTCTTTCGGGGGCGCTGCCACCTGCTTGGGCGGCAGGCTGTAGGCTTCCTTGGCCAGCACGTCCCCAATCTGAGCGTCGGTGTCCAGTGGCTCCACGTGGGCCTCCAGCTCGGGCAGGCGCGCGGCCAGCAGGAAGTCCGGCACCGGCTTGGACGAGTCCACCTCGAAGCCTCGCCACATGGGCTGCTGGCGGAGGAACACATCCAGACGCGCGAGCAGCTTGTGGTTGCGCTCCACCTCGCGGATCCTGAAGATCTCGCGCGAGATGTGGGTCTGCATCTCGGACATGGCGTTCTGCCACCCGAGCGTGCGGGCTGAGAGGTTCACCCGGATGAAACGCGCCAGATCCGTCATGCCGCGGGTGCTGGCTTGCTGCTCGATCGTGTCGAACACTCGGGACATTCGCGCCATGTCCTGGGCCAGGGTGCTGGTCTGCACCTGGTAGAAGCGGTTCTGGCTCTTTTTGGCCTCCAGGGTGCGCACGTTGCCGAAGCGCGTGGAGATGAGGGTCTGCAGGTACTGCAGGTTGCGATCCACGCTGTCGGCGATGTCGAACACGGTGGACTCGATCGTGTCCACGATGGTCTCGACGCCTTCGGTGTCCCGCGCCCTGAGCAAATCCTGTGCTTCCTCCCACAGTTGCTTGGCCTGGGCGATGCGGGAGCTGATTTCAGCGAGGCTCTGGTACGCAGGAAATAGCTGCAGATGGTCCGTTAGGAACTCCCGCAGCTTGGGATGCAGCCGGTAGCCGTCCTCGCCGGCGGGGCGAAGCGCTTCTACGCTGCGCAGCGCGATGATCGCGGCGTCCGAGCCATGGCCCTCGCGCCCGATCACGCCCTGCAGGGCCTCCTCAATGACGTCGGCGTGCTGGAACAGGACCTTCAGAACGTCCTTGATGGGCGATGTCATGGCTGTGCGTCCGGCGCGGGTTCGGCCACATCAGCCATGTCCAGTCGCGCCTGGGGATCCATCTGGTCGACCACCTGATCATCCGAAAGGTGAGGGGTGTTTTCGGCGATGAAGGCAATCAGCTGGTACAGGTAGTCCATCTTCCCCGTGAAGGTGTAGCCCTTGCTCGCGAAATTCGATTCGACCAGGTATCCCTGCTCCACCAGGATGTTGAACATGCGCTGGATTCTGTGAACCGTGGCGCCGCCATCGGAGACACGACCGTCAGCGAGCTCGCGCATGTCGAGCAATCGCCGATCCAGCATCGTGGAGCCCCGGACGGCCTCGCTGATCTCGGTCAGCCAGACCACGTCGCCCGCGTGTAGCTGGGGGTTGCGACCCTGGGCCTGGCGAAGCGTTTCCAGAAAGCCTACGTACGGCTCCAGGCGGTTGCGAATGGTCTTGAGCTCGTCGCGCAGCCGGGTGCGCATCTCAGAGGTCGGCACGTCGTAGGCCATGAAAAACGCGCCTTCTTCGCTCAGGCGCGCCAGCCGGTAGCCGACCGCCTTGAGCCAGGCCTCGGCGCCGCTTCGGCCCGCCTCGGAGCTGAGCACCTCGAACTCCTCCGGGAACTGGATGGGGCACACGAAGCTCCCCTTGGCCAACTGCTTCAGGGCGGATTCAAGCTTGCTCATGGTGGCGCTCCCGCTGGGTGTTCTCGCTCGTAAAAATGGCCCCTGTGTTCTCGAACATGCTCAGGCGCGGGAAGTGGCGGGCGAGCGCCGGATCCACACTGGGGCTGGCGCTGATCACGTCGATGTCATTGGCGGATAGGGTGCTCAGGAAGGCCCCGACGTTGCTGGCGGAGAATCGGCCCAGTTCGTCGGTGACCCACACCAGGCTCACGGGGGCAGTGCCCCGGATCATCTGCACGAATCCCAGCAGAAACATGGCGGTGATGAGTGCGGAGTTGCCGTTGGACGAAATCGCCCGGAACTCCTCATCATTGGAGATCGAGCGCCGCACGCCGTTCTCGTACAGACTGCATTCGAGCTGCACCTGCTCACTGAGGTTGACCATCAGGCCGCCCTCCACCTGCAGTATGTCGCGGTACTCGCGCACCAGGGCAGCGTCTTCTTCCGTGGGCAGGTCCTGGCGCTTTCTCATGATGGAGCGGCCGACGAGAGAAACCCCCGAGCCCCGGTCCTGCATCCTGCGCAGCACCTTCAGGAAGGCTTGTTGGCCAACGCTCGAAGATACTTTCACGCCCAGGTCCTTGAACCGCTCGAAGTGCTTGATTCGGCCCAATGCGGCCCCCAGCTCACTGCTGAAGCCGGTCACCAACCGATCGAACTGGTCCATGCGGGTGACGAAGGCATTGGCGTTCTCGAAGAAGCCGTTCATTTCGCTGTTGAGCTGGTCCACATAGTCGCCGCTCTCCATTGGCTCGAACCAGTCGCACAGCTGCTGGGCTTCCAGGCAGGCGAACTCGTGCGAGAGGCGGGTCTGCCTGTCAGGCAGCTCGCGCGATTTGAGGTCCAGCCAGTCCGAAGGACCCCCAGCCCGCCGGCGGAACTCGTTTCGCAGGGAAATCACCTCACCCTGCAGGGCACGTTCCTCGCCCCCAAGGGCCGCCAGTTGCTGGGTGACCGATTGCTCCAGGTCATGCAGCGAGCGGCCCGCATGCGCGCTCGCGGGGACATGGTCCAGGAAATTGCCCAGGCTGGCCACGATCAGCTTCTCAAGCGTGACGGCATCGGCCTTCAGGCGCTCGACCTCCCCGTCGATGGTCTGCAGCGCTTCTTTCAGGGCAGCTTGGCGCTGATCGCGGGACTCTTGGAGGTCGGAGAGGGCCCTGTCGGCCTCGGCGGCCTGGTCTTTGAGGCGAGCCAATTCGCGCTTCTGTGCTTCGAGGTTAGGCAGGGTGGTGGCCGAGAACGTCTCCCAAGCTGCCACCTCGTGGCGGTTCATCGCGATGAGGTCGAGTTCCCTGCTCAGCGCATTGACCGCTTCTTGCACGGCGGCAATGCGGGTCGGGTCCAGCCCCATTCCCTGCAGAGAGAGGTCGTAGTCCTTGCGCAGTCGCGCCAGCGTGGCGGCAGTGCGGATGCCCAGCTCGGACTGCTCTGCGGTGATGTTCTGAAGGGCTGTCGCCGTATCCGCTTCCAGTTGTCCAACAGCACGACTGCAGTCGTCGCGGATGGCCTTCTCCTCGTCGGTGAATGCCTTGCGAATCCGGCTGGTTTCATCCTCCACGTCCGTAGCGAGCGCCTTGATCTTGACCAACTCGGCTGCGCCGACTTCCTTCGCCGCGCTTTTCTCGGCCGCCAGGATGCCGGCCAAGCGGTCACGCTCGGCCCGAGCGGACTTCACAGCCTGTACGGCCAACGCCTCCAACGCCTGGGCCTGTCCGTGTGCGGTGGCGGCTTTGGATAGCAGTTCTGATCGCAACTTGGCCTCGGCTGACTCCTCTTGCATCCTCTGGGTGATGGTTGCCGCCCTGGACTTTGCCTGTTCGAGCCTTGCCCGGACTTCGTCCATGGAGTACCAGGAAGGGGGCTCCACCTGGCCGAGCTGCACGCTGGTGTTTCCGATGATGACGGAGCCCGCGGGCGCCAGATCCTCCACTGCGTCAGCCAGCAGCTGGGGGCTGAGATCGGTCCTGTGCAGCAGTTCGGGGTTGAGAAGCTTCGAGGCCTCGGTCCAGATCGCCTCGCCATCCGCTCGGATGAACTCCAGAAGGGACCCGGGCTCCGGCCGCATCTCGGCGTTGATGGCATCGATCAACTTCAATGCGGCATCCTGGCTGCGTTCGAGGCCATCCACGGTGGCCAGCGCATCGTCAGCGCTTTTTCTGGCTTGTTCGAGAACTCGAAATGCTTCCCTGGTCTTTGCTGTGGCCGCCTCACTGTCAACGAAGCTCTGATCTAGCGTGGCCACTGCTATCCCGTGCGCGTCAACAGTCTCGGGCCGAGGTGCGGGGTTGCGCATCTGGGCGCTGATCTCGCCTTCCTTGACGGACAGGGCTCTGCGCTCAGCGGCCAGCTCCGCGAGGCGCGGGGGCTCGGTGCGCTTCTGGAGCGCCGCGTCGCGCTCACGGACGAGGAGCAGTGATTTGGCGGCTTGCTCTTCTTTGGCTTTGGTGGCTCTTGCTGCAATGGCAGCGGCCTGCGCATCATTGGCGCGCTGCGCTTCCTGGACGCTTCGCTCGTAGTTGGAACTGGCAGTGCCGGCCTGCGCCGTCAACGAGTCGAGCTCCGCCCTCTGTGCCAGCAGCTGCAGTTTCCGTTCCGGCTCGCGGGCCTGCTTTGCGGCCAGGTCACGTGCGTCGATCTCATCAAAATGTGCCAGCTTCTGGGCGTTCGCCTCCACGATCGTGCGGTGCGCATTGAACGAGTGGTTGGCCTCGCCCTTCGCGGTGATCGCCTGCTCGATCGAGCTGGTGAGCAGCGCCAGGACCGCCTGGGCTGCGGTCTCCTGTTCGTGGCGCCGAGCGAGCAGGGCCTCAGTCTCGCGCCGGCCTTGGGCCAAAGCGCCCTTGACCGCGACGTGGAGAGAGCAGAGATCGAGGTGCAGCCCCTTTATCTGGGTGATCCTCTCACGCATGCGATCGGCCTCCGGCCGACGCTTGAGGATGTCTGCCATGTGCGAACGGCTCTCGATCCAGCGCGCCACAGCTTCCTTGCTCTGCTTGAGCTCGCGCACATTGGGCCGCTTCGACTCCGAGGCCTGGTCTTCGGAGACGCGCTCCAGCACGATGTTCTTGAGGTCCTGGAACTTGATGGTCTCGTTCGCCATGGCGGCGGCGATCTGGTGCAGGTTGCGCAGGGACCGAGGGCCGAGGGAGTGCTGTCTGGCCAATGCAATCAGTTCCTTGGCATTCTTGGCGTTGGTACGCTCGTGCAGGATGACGCTGCGGTACTCGTGCAGGCTGAGCAGCCGGGTGACTTCGATGCCGCGGGCTTCGGCGCGCGCCTTGAACTCCCGCCTGTCCACGAAGTGGTTGGTCTCATCGTAGAAGAGGTCTTCCTGGAAGCCACTGCGCACGATGTGAAACTGGGGCACCTCTTCGCCTTCCTTGGCGTACATGACCACGGTGCGCAGCTGATCAGAGTTTTCGCGCTCGTACTCGTAGGCGACGGCGCTGCTCGGATCGGGCAGGGTGTAGCTGATCATCGCGGTGCGGCCGGAGCCTTTGAGCACCTGGGATGGCGAAGCCCCGTAGAACAAGGGCACGGTGCGAAGGAGGGTGGTCTTGCCAACTCCGTTCTCCCCGACCACTAGCACGCCCCCACGCGGGTCCAGCTCAGCGATCCGACCCGATGGCAGGCCGGTAGTTGGATTTGTGATATTTATGCCGATGGTCCGGCGCAGCTGGTAGGGCATGGGTGAGGGGGCGTTCTTGTGGTGGAGGCGGCGTTACAGCGGTCCGTCGTGCAATTTACCGCACTACTGGTTGAATATCCAGGTTCTCTGCAACGAAGTGGCGTGCCCGCCCAAGCCCCGGGGGTCCTGCGGAACATGACCCATGCGCATCCTCTGGACTGCCCTGTGAGGTCAATGTTTCAACTGGCCGAGTCGACAACTCCAGCAGCGCAGCTGGGCAAACTTCAAGGAAGCGGCTGTGAGCCCAGGGCCGCGCACGCTTGATGCAGCGAGGCTACCGGGCAGTCATGAAAACCGACGTCCTGCGCAGCACTTGCCCGAGAACTTCGTCTTCAGAGGACCTCACCGAGTAGCCTTCCATCGTCCAAAGAAGGCTACCGGACGATAGCGTCTTCGCCTGGCCGAGCGCTGTGTTCAGCTTTGACCTGAGGGCCGCCTGGCTTTCGGCGCTGGCTACACAGGTCACGCCAACCAGGATCTCTCTCGCGTCAAAGTCGAACTGAGCCGCCCGCCCGTCAGTGCATGGCGTAAATCCTCCGTTTAGAGTTATTGGCGCGCGAGTGGCATCGGCAAAAGCCATGTTGCAACCGATCCCTCGACCCACGGAGTACCGGCTGCAGTTGCGCGCGTCGAATCCAAAGTAAGCTGCAGCATCAAGCAACGAAAAACCAAGCGGCGCGGCCACTGCCACCCCATCCGGGCGTTCGGTATAGGCTCTCTGGGCCATAAGGGCGGCACCGCAACTGGTGAACAGCTGAACCGAGGAAACGTCACCCTCTCGGGAGCGGTTGGAAACATTGAACACGCGGTCCGGGGTGATCCAAGTCTTCACGTTCGGTGGGCCCTCGCGCGGAAGCACCTTGCCGATCGCTTCGGCCAGGGACGTCTCGCGGCAGGCACCAGAGTTGGTCGAAGCGAACCACACTCCATCGGCCTCGGGGCGCCCAGTCACATCCTCCTCGCAGCGCATCCAGGACATGTCAACATTCGCTGCTGCCTGGGGTCCCCAGCACCAACCTTTCGCTTTCGCCGCGTTCTCTGCGAGCGCGAGCAGCTGGCATGGCGAACCAGGCTTTCCAGAATCCTCTTGCGACTGTCGGCAGGTGCCCTTGAGCCGCAGGACCTCGCTCTGCAGGTGTTCATCAGACATGGTGCCGAAGTCGGCTGGCGCGGCTTCCTTGGGTCGGTCGCCGCATCCGGCCAACACTAGAGCGAGGCCAGCCGTAGAAAGGAGCGCGCTGTAGGTGGATCGCTTCAAGGCAAATCGCACGTGCGTTACTCGATGGCGCGTGCCCGCAAGAGCTCTTGCTCGGCGACATCGAAGGAGCATATCCAGAGTTTGCTGCCGGTGTATCCGCCAAAGCTGTTCTTCGCATTGACGCTCACGGTGTAGGACACACTGGGGAACCAGCCTTTGGCCGTCTCGTAATCTGGTGAGGGGCCTTTTGCACGGGCCACAGCGCCAACCCTGGCGGATTCCGGATCCTTGAGCATGGTCATGATTCGAGTCAGACAGCGCTGTTTGTTCGCCTCGATCGCCTCATTGGAGGGCGGGACGGCTGGAGGCATTGCGTCAATCTGCTTTTGCACCTTGGCGCGAGCTTCGTCGATACTGGCCGTCCCGCTGGAAGGCTTGCCGAGGCAAGCTTCGGAGAGCATGTGCGTGTACCCCGAGCAGTCAACGCCCACTGCTGGCTTCACCTCAATCTTTTTGGCGTCGGCTGCGCAGGGGGTCTGGCTGAAGGTGTTTCCGCACTTGTAGACGGACTGAGCCAGGACCGGCGAGGCCAGGAGGGCGCCTAGGGCGCCCAAAAGGAAAGCGAGGCGAGGTTTCAATGGATCTCCTGGTTGTTGGCGCTCAAGTCGCACGCCGAGGGCTGTCATGATAGGGGACGCAACATTCAGTCACAAACGACTTTGTGCCGGTTCGTCCGCTCTCGCGACCAGCTCACCCAAATGGGTGAGGTCATGTTGAATGCCAGCTGTACAAGACCGGCGACGTGCACGAGGTCGACCTTCCATAATCGGGCACCAGAACCCATGATCGCGCAATCAGGAGACATATGAACTTCGCTCGACTCCTCCCACTTCTCCTCCTGAGCATCCACCAGGCGTCGTTCGGATCTGATCCGCTGGCTGAGTTCAAAGCGATAGTAGACACCTGCAAGGTTGCGTTCCAAGCCAAGCCGGCAACGAAGGTCGCTTTTAACTCCATGACGCAGGCCTGGACAAAATACGCATTCACTCCTGCAGAGATCTCTTATGACGTGCGCAGGTCAGAGTCGTTGGTGCGGCCCTTCACCGCGTTCGTTGAGATCCTCGAATCACGCACAGCGGAAAAGGCCGCAGATGAAGCTGCAGCCGCACAGCTGGAAGTCAGCGTGGAGACTGCGCCGACCGCTCAAAAGACGGTTGTGCGGAATAATTTCGCCTATGAGAACGGGCGCTGGGTACTGATCGGCGGCACCTACACTTCCTCAATGCGGATGCGTGGTGAAAAGCGCTTTGATGCTCCAACGTCCCTCAAAAACACCCCTGAGGAGATCGGCAAGCACACGGGTGAGTTGGCAGAATGTCGGGGAAAGTAGCCGAGCAGCGCTCGGGCGTCCCGTTATATGGCTACGGCGTTCGAATCGACCTATGTGCCAATGAGGACGAAACTGCCCACAATGCGTCTGTTCAAAAGCAATGCTGCCGCAATTTGAGCGGGTCGCAGGGCGTCGTTGTGGAGTTCGAGCCGACGACAAGGTTTGGGGCAAATTAATGTCGGAGCCTGGGCGGCCTAGCTCGCCACTCTCCAGACCCCGTCAGCCCATGAGGGTATGAAGGCAGCGCCAAACTCCCCGTAAAGGGCTTTGCAAGCTTGCGTTGGATCCTGAGAGATGGAGCCCCTGCAGCGCCAGCGGCAGTCACAGGGAGAGGCCGCGCTTCCCGACGCGCGCTGGCCTACGCGAGAATACAAGCAACAAGACCGAAACTGACCAAAGACCATGAGCGCAACGACTGAGCACCCGAAGGTTTTCATTTCGTACAGCTGGACAAACGTCGAACATGAGCGGTTCGTCATGGATCTGGCCACGTCACTGCGCAATCACGGCGTTGACGCGATTCTGGACAAGTGGGACCTCAAGCCGGGGCAAGACAAGTACGTCTTCATGGAGTCGATGGTGGTCGACCCTGACGTGCTCAAGGTGCTCGTCGTTTGTGACCGCAAGTACCAGGAGAAGGCGAACAAGCGCGCCGGCGGAGTCGGTACTGAGTCGCAGATCATCTCGCAGGAGCTTTACGGTAAGGTCCAGCAGACCAAGTTCATCCCGCTCGTCTGCGAGTACGACGAAGACGGTCAGCCGTGTCTGCCGGTCTTCATGAACGGCCTCATCTACATCGATGTGTCGACAGATGAGCGTTACGGAGCGGGGCTCGATGAACTCCTGCGGCTCATCTATGAGCAACCCTTTCATCAGAAGCCCAAGCTTGGAGGGGCGCCGGCCTTCGTCTCCAACCCCGGCACGAGCTACGTCAGGGAGTTGGGCGCGGCGCTCAGAGCCATCCAGGACGGCAAGCCCAACCGTCAAGGGTTGGAGACACTCTTCCTCAGAAGCGTCTTGACTGAGCTGGACAAGTTGTACGTCACTCCCGAGGGGAACGACTACGACGAGGGTATCTACCAGGCCATCGCCAGCACCAAAGGGCTGAGGGACCAGGTCGCTGACTACGTCGAAGTCGTGGCTGCGTTTTCGGGCGATGACCCTACCGCGATTGGTCCCTTCATCAAGCTGATGGAGGGCATTGCGGCGCACTTTGGGCCACCCGAAGGCACTGGGGCCTTCTATCCTGGCTGGGTCGACCTTTATGCATTCTTCGCGCTGGAAGCCCTACTAATCCAAACAGCGGCGCTGCTCCGGAACGAGCGTTGGAAAACGCTTCGCCGTCTGGTTGGTGCGACCTATGTCGTTCGCGGTCGACAAAGTGAGCTAACCACGGCGCGGTTTGTTGCCTTCGATACCTATCTCAGATCCCTCGATGAGGATCGCAATAAGCGGCTTAAGCTCAATCGTGTGTCCGTCTCAGCCGACCTCCTTAAAGAACGATGCTCTGCCGAAAAAACATCGTTCGATGAGATGATGCAGGCTGATGTGTTCCTTGCGCTGAAATCGCTGGTCGCGGGTCGTGAGACAACCGAAGGTTGGATTTCGTACTGGGAGCCACGCACGCGCATATATGCGCCTTATGGGAACAGGCACCCTGTGTTCTTGCGGGCCTCCGACGAGACGACTCGAAATGGCATTCTGGCAGCCATCGGTGTGGGCTCCGGCGCTGAGCTCAAAGCCAAGCTTGAAGTGTCCGAAAGCCTTCTTGGCGACCTGGACCGAGTCGGCGGGCGTTCGCACGGGCGCTTCAACTTCTTGCAGGCGATCAACGTGGCAGCTCTGACGGGGTAGTGAGCTGTCAGGTGACTGCGGCTGGCGCAGAGCGCTCAGCGGTCAGGAACCCTATCGGGGCGGCGGATGAGTGAGATCTGCAGCTTTTCAAACCCCCAGCGTGCGATGAGGCTTTGAAAAGCCGCGCCAAGCCCCCGGAAGGGGCCTGGCAGGCTTGCATTTGATTCCCGAGGGGTAGAGGCCCCTGCAGGTGGCTAAAGCGGGCCTACGGGCCGCTGGCACCCGGAGGTGCCCACGGCCTGATTCTGTTTTCAGGCCCTCTCCGGAGTGCCAAGAACGCCGGACCCTGAACTCAGGCAGCGCATGTCTCCCGGTAAACCGAGGACTCACGCTGGCGCGGCGATGCTGTGCCGGCACGACGCTCGCGCGCCGCCGTGGGCACCGCCAGGGGCGCAGGCTGCAAGTACTTGACCTCCACCAGGTGGAGCCCCGACTTCTTGAGGAAGGCTTCGGCCGAGGCCAGCATGGCATCCCGGATGGGAGAGCCCTCAGGGACGCAGTAGTGCTCGGCCAGGAGCTGCACTACCTTCGCGTAGGCAACACTGAAGTCCCGCCCGTCGACGGTGACCGAGTTGCGGAACGTCTGGCGGCCAGGACCGCGCAGAGAGATGTTGATAACCGCTCCCCGGGGCGGGGAGGGTTTGCTGTAAACGGTGCCGGTCAGGGCTCCGTTCCTGGCGAAGATCTTCATGTTGTGAACAAAGGCCTCGTCTCGCGCGGCCTCGCTTTCATAGGTGACGATCTCTTCGACAGTTGCGGGCTCTCCGAGGGTACGGTCGCCGGCGCGCCACCAGGTGATGGAAGGCTTGCCGTTGTGCGTGCCCCAAGGGCCCGGGTTCATTTTGTTTCGTGTCATGGTTCGTGAAGGGATAAGCAGAGCCCGCCTTCCTTGTGAGGCAAGAGCGAGCCGCGTGTTGTTCAGTGCCTCGTCGGCCTGCCGGCGCGAACGCAGAGCCAGCCTCGGAGGGGCTTGGCGCAGCGCAACGAGCGGCGGTCGCGAGCGTGAGGCGGTCAGCGCCCGATGAACCCCAATGCGTAGCAGCGCAAACGCCACCAGTACATTGCCAAGCCATCGGTCTTGATCCCGTAGCGCAAGCAGGCTTCTTCGTCGCACCCAACGGCGTAGAGGCCACTTGCGTGGCCGAATCGCTTGCTCATGGGGTGGGTTGCCTGGCTTGATTCGTCAGGTCGATGTACCCCTGCGGCAGGCCGGCTCGCGAGGTCGCAAACCCGAGGCTGCAATTATTCGCGAAGGCGCCCAGCCCTGGGGCGTTGCGGGGATTTGTAGAAAGCATGGTTTCTCCAGAAAGTGAGATGCAGAACGACACCCTGAGGGGAATGGTCCTGCGCGGTTGATGCCGGATGGCAGGGAGGCGCCGCTGGCGCTGTTGGTGGGAGCAAAGGGCTTTCGTGGCATGGGGCTCCATGGAAAACCGGGTGCACACCATCACCCATTCGGGGGGTGTGTGCCCCCGGCGGGTTGTGGGATCTCAGGCCGGGTGGCCAGGTGCTATTGCTGCTTTTGCCCGGAGGCGTGGCCAGCTGCCGCTTCAATCCGTCGGCGCTAGGCCGGTGGAGGTGAGAACCGTTTTCCAAAGCCGCCGGACTGCGCCGGCAGGGTGGGGGCTTTGGAAAGCGCCGCACAGCCCCCGTGAGGGGCTATGCGGGCTTCGTTCAAGACACGCGCGGGCCACCCCGCTTCGTATCAGCTTGGACCGCAGCTAGCGTCCCCATACGCGCCCAGCGGAAGCACCCAGTCATCGGTGAAGATGGAGAGGGTGAATTCTTTGCTGTTCGCGACCTCGACCCAGAACGGATCGAGTTTGTACGGAGTGCCTTCGGCGGCGCGCTTCTCAACGCTATCGGTGCGATGGATGGTCAGGCCAAACCTTCGCTCATAGTCTGCAATCTTCTGGAACTGGGCAGGTGCGATGATCTTGACCGTCGCCCACTGATCCTTGCTCCCGAAGATACATTGCCTGCAGCTGCATCTTCCATATCCTAGCCAATAGGCAGGGTGCGCGACCACACGGTATTTCTGGATGATGGCCCACACCTGGTGCTCAGTCCAGGAGTGCACTGGCCGCCAGTGGTCGACGAAGCGCTTGACGTGCTTGCCGAATCGGTTGTCCGAGCGGTGGGGCTCGAACACCTTGTACTTCGCACGCGATGTTGACTCCTCTGCCCGCTCACCGGTGATAATGAGCGTCTTGCCAAACAGAAAGACCGGGTCGTTTTTGATCCAGGCGTCCATCTGACTTATCTTCAAGTAGCTCGAACACCAACGTGTCGTAAGGGATGCGCTGACCTGAGGAAACTTCAACCTCGTTCCATCAGGGCCGTTGCCGCCCACCAGCATCCGTCCGGCTCCGCAGGGAACCGAATTCGGCGCAGTGGCACAAGCGTCACGTAGCATCTCGCCTTCGAACCCGCCGACCTTCCAGCTGTAGCTGATCGGCATGCCAAAAGCTTTGGCGAACGCATTGCAGTACCCCTCTGTCACTGGCCAATCCATGAGGTCGGATTCAGGTCCATCCACCAGGTGGTGATGGAGATGGATGCGCGAGGGCTCAATGCCGCAATCCAGCAGATGGAGCACGCATGCGAGCGAATCCTTGCCCGCCGAAAAGGCCACGATGATTCGATCGTAGTCCGCGAGATTTGGTGCGCTCGGATACTGCAGTGCCTGCGGTTCTTCTGCCCAAAGTGATGATTGCTGATCCTCCTCTGCCTGCTCTTCGCGGCACGGTGCCGGCAGTAGTGTTTCCATGGTGATTCCTTGTGAAAAAACGCGGAACCACGCCCCACGGGGCGCAGTGCCCGCGAGGGTTGGAGTTGTGAAGGAGGCCGGCGGCCGTAAAGGACGCGCTCCCCCTGAAGCTATCTCAAGCGCATGGCGCTGGTGGCCATCAGGCCCGCTGTAGTACCCGCACTTCGACGGTCGCCGTCATCGACTGGGCCAGAGCCCCTACGATGGCGGACAGGTTGTCCATGCTGGGATTGCCTTGCGCAGAGAGCATGCGGTGCACGCTCTTGCTCGGCCTGTGGATGTGGGCAGCGAGCTGCTCGAATCCGATGGTCGCATTCACGAGCTCGCGCAGGATGAGCCGAGCCGCCTCGGGTTCGCCCTGGCAGAACATCGTCATGGCCTCATCAAGCAGAGCCTTCGCGAACTCGGGTTCGCGCTGGGCGCGCTCGGTGACTGTTTGGCGGAAGTCGCGTGTGAGTGCCATCAGTGCTCTCCTTTCATCTGTTCGTTCAAAGCCCGCTTGCGGGCCTTGTACTCCTCGTGAAGCGCCACGGCCTCATCGATGCCTTGCTGCTGTTCCTTCTTGCTGCTGCCACCAAAAAGAACGATCAGCGTGTCCCCATCCTTGGCAAGGTAGACCCGGTAGCCAGGTCCCCAGTCAATGCGGTACTCGCCTATGCCCCGAAACCATTTCAGGTTCGAGGTGTTGCCGAGTTGCATGCGAACTTGCGCCACAGCAACCTTGGCGGCTGCAGCGCGATCGAGCGCATCGAACCAGGCGCGAAACGGGCTGGACCCATCCTCGCGGATGTACTCCTCGACTCGCATCAGGCGCCCTCAATGGTAACGTATACGTGACCATTCTGCAGAACCTGGGCGGCGTGGCGTGTTGGCCGCATGGGCTTTTTGATCATGTCCATCTCCATAGGTTGAAGACGGGCCAACCCGGATGGGCTAGCCCATCTGGGTGAAATCCAAGGGCGGTAGCCGTTGGTTGGTGGTGTGGAGGGCTGTTGAGGCCCGCTGAATGCTGATTCGCCCAGGGGCTCGGCCAGCTGCCGCTTTGTTCCGCCAGCGCTAGGCTGGTGGTCTCAAATCGCTTTGCAGAGCCCCCGGCAGGTACCAGGGGCTTTGAAAAGCGCCGCCAAACCCCGGGGAGGGGTAGGGCGGGCTTCGGGTCACCCGGCGCCGAGGCGGCCGAGTGGCATGCAGGAGCTGGTGCTCAGCGTGAACCTGGGTTCACCAGTTCCGCTGCCCACGCAGGCATCTGCTCTACAGGCACTACTGCCTTGAATCCATCCTCCGAAGACATGGTGATCAGGAGAACGGGCCCATCGGAAGTGTCCGGATCGCTGTTGTCGTAGATGAAAGCGGCGTCCATGAGACTCAGTGCTTCCCGAAGGAATGCATGGGTCTTGTGGTACCTGGCCACGATCTTCTCGGCATCGACGTGGTGCCCACCTTTGCGCACCCGCTGCGCGACGCGGCCGATGTTGATCGCCGGGTCTCGGGTGCTGATGAAAACCATCTGCAGGCTGTACCCCGACTGGCGGGCGAGGTTGAAGAACGTCGCCCACCTGTCGCGGTCCGACATCACGGTTTCGGTGCAGAACGAGTCCCGCTCCATCATCATCGTCCACCGGCGTCGCTCCGCCTCGTGGGCGGCCTGGAACTGCATCTCGGTGGTCGCAACATCCAGTCCAGCAGCATGGGCGAGCCCCGCTGCAATCTGGTCGGCATTTACCAGCTCGCCAACATGCATCTCCCGAACCATTTGGTTCGTGATGGAGGTTTTGCCGGATCCGTTGGGACCCGCGAAAACGGTGATGGTGGGCTGGGGGCTCGGATCACTGCGCCGGATGGACACTGCTCACACCTTGGTGGTGTTTTGCGAGGCGTTCATCAGCGGGATCGAGCGTTTGCACCCGTCCGTCCACCATGCCAGTCACAGGGATACCTGCGCGGATGTCAGACGCCACGGCGTTGCTCACTGCGCGTTTGACCAGGCTGGTCATTTGCGCGGCGTTCAGGCCGAGGATGGTGGGTGCTTGTGAGGGCATGGTCCTTAGGCTACGGCCTTTCCGCGCAGCGGTCAAGTCAGCGGCCTTCCAATCAATCGAATGGAGCATGGTCATACTTGGGTTTCAAGAAAACCGGGTGCACCTTCTCCCATACGGGGAGAGATTTCCCCGGTGGGTTGAGATATCCAGGCCTGGCGGCCCGGGGTTGCTTTGCTGATTCGCCCAAGGGCACGGCCAGCTACCGCTTCGAATCCGCCGGCACTAGGCCAGAGGGAGGAAATCGCTTTCCGCAGCCCCCTGAAACGCGGCCGGGGGCTCCGGAAAGCGCTGTGAGCCCCGAGGGGGGCTCACAGGCTTCACGATGGGGCTCAAGCAGCTGGCGCTGCAGGATCCGCTTCGATTTCCACTGCCGTCTCGAAGCGCACTTCCGTGAGCTTGAGACGGTACCTTTCCATGAACGCTGCCTTCGAGGCCTCCATCGCTTTGCGAATCGGGCCTTCGGTAGGCAGCTGGCGCGCGGTGGCGACGATGTCGATCACCTGTGCGTAGACCTTGTGGAAGTCCGCACCAGTGACGATGAGGGACGTGCTGACATGGCCAGGTTCGCTCTTCTTCAGAACCCGGATGCTCACCACCGCACCGCGTCTTGTCGACACCCTGCAGTAGCAGACGCCTCTGAGGGTCCCATCGGCGGCGAAGATGTTGTCCATCTCACGATGGAATGCAACTTCGCGCGCCTGGTCGTTCTCGTAGACGCGAACTTCCTTGACGATCGGCGG
The DNA here is from genome assembly GCF_046339755.1 of Acidovorax sp. GTDB lineage: Bacteria > Pseudomonadota > Gammaproteobacteria > Burkholderiales > Burkholderiaceae_C > Acidovorax. The sequence goes on from NZ_JBKDTZ010000073.1 coordinate 47,304, forward strand.
CTCGCCAAAGGCTTCTATGCCTGGTCGCTGCCAAACGATCGTAGGCAGTCCATTCATCGAGCTGAACTCGACAGGCTCCATTCTGCTGGTCTTCATTTCTCTCGTTCTCCATGAAAAACGGAGAGCACCGCCCCAAAGGGCATGAATGCCCTCCAGGGGTTGTCGCAGGCAGAGCCCCGTGGCGGGGCTGCAGCTGCAGGGATCAGGCGAATTCAGTCACGCTGACTGGACGCGAGAGGTGGGCCGGTTCAACCGGGAACCACCACGCGTCCGCGTCTAGGTACACGAATCGCCTGTTGGTCACCGATGGGGCGAACCCAGCGATGACCTTGTCGGGAAACTCCACACCATTGCAGTTCGTGTAGGTGACCTTCTCACCGATCTTGAAGTCGCAGGGCACAGGGGGCTCGGCTTGAGCATCCTGCGCCAGCGGGTACTTCCAGACGCCTGGCACCAAGTGGGGTCGGCGCGCAAAAGAGGATGACATGTGTTTCCTTTTCAAAATCGACAAGCACCGGCCCCTTTGGGGCACGGATGCCCGTCAGGGGTTTGCTCAGCTGTGGGCTGAATTCAGTCTTCCTCGCACCAGCACCAGCATCCGGCGCCGATGGGATAGACCTTGATGGAGATGGCGTCGACCTTCACCGTGGTTGCCTCAAAGATCTCGTCGTCATCAGAGGTGTTGACGAAGGCATCCTTTTCGGCGTCGTAGCGCAGGTCATCCATGTGGGCGAGCAGCTGCTTGGCGACTTCGAGATCGAAGTGCGGCATTGCCCAACCGTTCCAACGTCGGCCGTCCGTGTAGGCTGGCAGGCGCAGATCCTTTGGAAGCCACTCTCCTGTGACGTGCCGACGAGCAAAGCTCGGTGCAGGCGCAGGTTTGAATGTTTCCTCGAAGGCCGCGCGCGGCAGGTAC